>JABMDH010000088.1:1847-7244 GCA_015904075.1 Nitrospira sp. | reverse complement strand
GTGGAGAATCTGTTGCTGCGGCGCTATGGCCGGTCTATTGGAGTCGAGCCGGGGTTTACGATCTTGGATCGTGGCGATGCCGAAGACTTGATCGCGCTGGTTCGTTCCCAACTCGGCCTCAACGAAAAAGATAAGCGGTTTCCCCGCAAGGGGACGATCATGGAGATGATCAGCAAGAGTGAGAATACGCTCCGCAGCCTCGATGAGATTGTGCTCGAAGAATTCAGCCATTTTGCCGATCATGCGGAGGATTTGGCCCGGTTGCACAAGGCCTACCAATCGGCGAAGCGGCAGAAACAACTGCTCGATTACGACGACTTGCTGGTCATGCTCCGGCAGCTGCTCTTGATGGATGAGGCGGCCCGCATGGCGATTTCCAGCCAGTATCGCTACATCCTTGTGGATGAGTATCAGGATACGAATCGGTTGCAGGCCGAGGTGATCCGCCGGTTGGCGACGACGCATAACAATGTGACGGTGGTCGGCGACGACTCCCAGTCGATCTATGCATTTCGTGGCGCCACATTCAAAAATATCATGGAGTTTCCCGTCCTTTTCCCCGGCACGACGATCTACAAGCTGGAAGAAAATTACCGTAGTACGCAGCCGATCTTGGATTTGGCGAACTGCATCATCGATGAGGCGGCGGAGAAATATACGAAGCGCCTCTTTACGAGGAAGATCGACGGGCCGTTGCCGGCCCTCGTGGAAGCCGCCGGAGAAAATGCGCAGTCGCGGTTTATTGCACAGAAGATTCTCGAGTTGCGCGAAGAGGGTGTGCCGTTAAGTGAGGTGGCCGTGCTGTTTCGGTCGAGCTTCCATTCGTTCGATCTCGAAATCGAACTGTCGCGCAAGGGGCTGCCCTTCATCAAGCGCGGCGGGGTGAAGTTTATTGAAACGGCGCACGTCAAGGATCTGCTTGCGCATGTGCGGGTGGTCGCTAATCCGTTGGATACGGTCAGCTGGCATCGCGTACTCATGTTGGTCGAAGGAGTCGGGCCGAAGAAAGCCCAGGATCTGCTCGCGGCCATCATGAAGGCCGAACGGCCCTCCGATGTGTTGCGTGGAGTCAGCGGCCGATCGGGGCAGGGGCTCAAGAATCTGGCGAATACCTTGGAGAGTCTCACCGGGTCGGACGATCGGCATCCGGCGGAGCAGGTGAATCACATCTACGAATACTATCTTCCGATCCTCAAGGAGCAGTACGACGACTATCCTAAACGGATCAGAGATTTGGATCATCTGCATACGATTGCCGAGGGCTATCACGGCATTGACGACTTTCTCGCCGACCTGGCGTTGGAGCCGCCGGACGGCAGTGCGGTGGGTGTCGAGGCGCCTGACCGGGACGATGAGCGGCTCGTGCTGTCCACGATCCATTCAGCCAAAGGGCTGGAGTGGCAATGTGTCTTCGTGATCTGGGTGGTGGACGGCCGGTTTCCTTCCGCCTATTCTTTTCTCACGGATGACGAGCTGGAAGAAGAACGGCGGCTCTTCTATGTAGCGGTGACTCGGGCCAAACGGCACTTGTTTATGACCTATCCCATTAATGTATACGACAAGGCGAGCGGCATGTTGCTCTCAAAGCCCTCCCGATTTCTTGATCATGCGTCCTCAGATCTTCTCGATACGATCGCCTTGGTTGAAGAGGGTGGTAGAGAAGATTGGGGCACTCCCCGGTATCAAGATTACTAACCTGCATGATTCATGGGCGCTGCTGCTGCAATTGTCTGTCTCTGTGCGCCGAGGCACAGCCGATCTGCTGTTCCGGGGAATGAAGTGAGGAGTCTCTGGTTTCAGGCCTCCTGTCGCGAGGAAAGATGCTCCGGACACTTGAAACCAGGAACTCGAAACCAGAAACAGTTCTACTAGTACTGTGATGCGATGACTTCTCTATGGACGAGAGTGGTTCTTGCGTTGTGTTGCTGGTGGAGCATGGCGTCTGTCCTTCCGGCCTTTTCGTCCGAACCTGCCGGGTCTGCTGCGTCAAGCCGGCAGTGGGAGCGGCTGTTGGTGGACGCAGAGCAGCTACATTTGCCGACAACGTTTTTGAGAATGATCCCGCCGGATTTCATCCGGTTTGAATTCGACGATCTTCGGACCTATGCGGCGGAGTACCATCCCGGCGAGCATCGCCTGGTTCTCAATCGGTCCTTGTCTTTTAATGCTGCCGGACGAGTGCTTAAGCCGCTCACCAAGATGACGCACAAGGAGTTGGAGGTTCTGTATCATGAACTGTTCCATGCCTACATGGACTATCTCGCGTTTTCCACCGGCGAGCAGGGGGACGACGGTTCTGTGTCGAGCGCATTGATGGATTTTGCGCGAATGCAGCAGGCGTGTCGGTATGGAACTGTGATGATCGCGCCGGTTGCGCAGCGACCGGAGGAGACAGAACCGCGCTATCTTACGGAATCAGAATCCTGGGAAGCCCTCAATGAAACATGGGCTGTCTTCGTGGGGTGGGCTATTTGGAATCAACTCGACGTGCAACACCCTGGGATGGAATCGATGTTTCGGCAGCAGCGTCTGATGGAACGATGGACCAGGCGGCTTCAAACGGCTTTTCAGAAGGGAGAGCTTCGTGGCTACTATGTCCCTGATGGTATTGACGAACGCCGTATCACCCATAAGCGGTTTCTTGCCAAGTCATCACAGATTACCTGGGGAGAGGCGGCAGTCATTATGAGTCAAGTGCTTGGTTTTAATGATAAATTAATTTTATTTGCTCAGCAAATTGCTGGAGTCTCACAGGGGAGTACTCAACCGGCACCCTGCAGATCCATTAGCAAGTAAAAAGAAAAAATCAGACTAAGACATGCTTCCCCTCTTGACATGGCAGAACTTCATCAATAGAATCCGGTATTTCCTAATCGGCCTGTCCGGTACAGCAGCGATTCAATCGTCTTGATTGAAAAGAGAAAGCTGTGCGCGGAGAGGTGTGTTCTTATTTATTGCGCACTGATGCGGCGAAGTAACGAACGTTTTTTGAATCTGCGTCGAACTTGTTCGGATTGCAACGTACGGTGAAGTGTGCGGGCAGGTACCCAAGTGGCCAAAGGGGGCAGACTGTAAATCTGCTGGCTTATGTCTTCCAAGGTTCGAATCCTTGCCTGCCCACCATTGAGCCGGTGTATATCGCCTGCTCGATAACGTTGTGCGGGGAGAGCGTGGTGGGTTGATCAGGCGCGGAGCGGTATGGCGGTTGAGTCCTGAGTGTGGAGCATCTGTTCGATTCAGCGGTGGGCATTCAGCGTGAAAAAAAAGAGGCGGGCGTAGCTCAGTGGTAGAGTTCCAGCCTTCCAAGCTGGCTGTCGTGGGTTCAAATCCCATCGCCCGCTCCATACCGAGGACGTGAGGTGTGCTCAGTGAGATGTTTGGGTATGCAACTGATCTTCGCTCGCGCACGCAAGGCCGCGCAACGTACAGCATGGAATTCGATCGATACGACCAGGTTCCTCGGCAAATTTCTGAGACTATTATTGCAAAGTATCGCGGTGAGTAATTGCCGCTGATTGAGATGTAGGTAGTAGGGAGGATTTCGGTATGGCGAAGGCGAAATATGAGCGGAAGAAGCCGCACGTAAACATTGGGACGATCGGGCACGTGGACCATGGGAAGACCACGTTGACGGCGTCGTTGACCAAGATTTGTGCGGATCGGGGCATGGCGAAGTTCATCCCCTACGACGAAGTGGCCAAGGCGAGCGAGAGCCAGGGGCGCCGCGACGCCACGAAGATCATGACCATTGCCATCAGTCACGTCGAGTACGAGACCGACAAGCGGCACTATGCTCACGTGGATTGTCCCGGCCACGCCGACTATGTCAAGAACATGATCACCGGGGCCGCGCAGATGGACGGGGCGATTTTGGTCGTCAGCGCCGCTGACGGGCCTATGCCGCAGACCCGGGAACATATTCTGTTGGCCCGGCAGGTGGGCGTGCCGTACATCGTGGTGTTTTTGAACAAAGCCGACAAGGTCGATGACAAAGAATTGCTGGAGCTCGTCGAGCTCGAAGTGCGGGAGCTGTTGACCAAGTACGGATTCCCCGGCGACAAGACCCCGATCGTGCATGGCAGCGCGTTGAAAGCGATGGAAGGCGATCAGGGCGAATTGGGCGTGCCGAGCATTCTGAAGCTGCTCGATGCCGTGGATAGCTATATCCCGACGCCCCAGCGGCCCATCGAGAAGCCGTTCCTGATGCCGATCGAAGATGTGTTCACCATCAGCGGGCGCGGCACCGTTGTGACCGGGCGCTGCGAGCGGGGCATCGTTAAGGTCGGCGATGAGATCGAGATCGTGGGCCTGCGGCCGACGCAGACCACCATCGTGACCGGCGTCGAGATGTTCCGCAAAGTGCTGGATGAAGGGCAGGCGGGCGACAACGTTGGCGTGCTCTTGCGGGGGACGAAGAAGGAAGACGTCGAGCGGGGCATGGTGCTGGCGAAGCCCAAGACCGTCACGCCGCATACGAAGTTCAAAGCGGAAATCTATGTGTTGGCGAAGGAAGAAGGGGGGCGGCACACGCCGTTCTTCAACGGGTATCGGCCGCAGTTCTACTTCCGGACCACGGATGTGACGGGCATCGTGTCGCTCAATCCGGGGGTGGAAATGGTGATGCCGGGGGACAACGTGAGTGTGACGGGCGAATTGATCAGCCCGATCGCGATGGATCAGGGGCTGCGGTTTGCGGTGCGCGAGGGCGGCAAGACCGTGGGTTCCGGCGTCGTCACGGAAATTCTGGCGTAAGAAGACGTTGGTATTCGTCAATTGCCATGCATCAGCATGGTTGGCGTCGAAACCAAGCGGGTTCGAGTAACGGACGATGAATAACGGGGGTTCCGAGTGAAGGTCGATCAGCGAATCAGAATCAGACTGCGCGGGTTCGATTACCGCGTGCTGGACCAGTCGGTGATGGAAATCGTCGAAACTGTTCGGCGTAGCGGGGCTAAAGTAGTTGGCCCGATTCCGCTTCCGACCAAAATCGAGAAGATCACCGTTCAGCGGTCGACGCACGTCGATAAGAAGTCGCGCGAACAGTTTGAGATGCGCACACACAAGCGCTTGCTGGACATTATGGAGCCGACGCCGGAAACGATGGATTCGCTGATGAAGTTGAATTTGGCTGCCGGCGTGGATGTGGAAATCAAGTTGTGAGGAAGGACGCGGCTAAGCTCAACTTCAGCCTCGTGGTGAGTGAATGACAAACGGATTGCTTGGGAAAAAACTTGGAATGACGCAGGTCTTCGATCAAAATCGTTTGACGCCGGTGACGGTAATCGAGGCGGGGCCTTGCCGCGTTGTCACTGTGAAGACAAAAGAGCGTGATGGCTATGAGGCCGTTCAGCTCTCCTTCGGCGAAGTCAAGGAGCGCAAACTTTCAAAGGCCGAACT
>JABMDH010000088.1:0-1747 GCA_015904075.1 Nitrospira sp. | reverse complement strand
GGGCAGACTGTAAATCTGCTGGCTTATGTCTTCCAAGGTTCGAATCCTTGCCTGCCCACCATTGAGCCGGTTCAATCGCCTGCTCGATAACGTTGTGCGGGGAGAGAGTGGCGGGTCGATCAGGTGTGGATATGGTACGGCGGTTGAGTCCTGAGTGTGGAGCATCTGTTCGATTCAGCGGTGGGCATTCAAAGAGGCGGGCGTAGCTCAGTGGTAGAGTTCCAGCCTTCCAAGCTGGCTGTCGTGGGTTCAAATCCCATCGCCCGCTCCATACCGAGGACGTGAGGTGTGAAACGTGAGGCGTGAGACGAAAGAGGCAGGGTGCTGTACAAGCGTTCACGTGTGACGTTTCACCGGGAAGAGGCCCACGTAGCTCAGTTGGTAGAGCACGTCCTTGGTAAGGACGAGGTCACGCGTTCGATCCGCGTCGTGGGCTCCAGTGCGTAGTGTAGAGTGAAGCTGAGGTTTAGTGTTGAGGAAAAGAGGCCGGATGTGAAGCGCCTCACTGTGAACCTCAACCGAGCAAGTAACGGAGGGAGTTATGGCGAAGGCGAAATATGAGCGGAAGAAGCCGCATGTAAACATTGGGACGATCGGGCACGTGGATCATGGGAAGACCACGTTGACGGCGTCGTTGACCAAGATTTGTGCGGATCGCGGGATGGCGAAGTATATCCCGTACGACGAAGTAGCGAAGGCGAGCGAGAGCCAGGGGCGCCGCGATGCCACGAAGATCATGACCATCGCCATCAGCCACGTCGAGTATGAGACGGATAACCGCCATTATGCCCACGTGGACTGTCCGGGCCACGCCGACTATGTCAAGAACATGATCACCGGGGCCGCGCAGATGGATGGCGCGATTCTGGTCGTCAGCGCCGCCGACGGCCCCATGCCGCAGACCCGCGAGCATATTCTGTTGGCCCGGCAGGTGGGCGTGCCCTATATCGTTGTGTTTTTGAACAAGGCCGACAAGGTCGATGACAAGGAATTGCTGGAGCTCGTTGAGCTCGAAGTGCGGGAGCTGTTGACCAAGTACGGATTCCCCGGGGACAAGACCCCGATCGTGCATGGCAGCGCGTTGAAAGCGATGGAAGGCGATCAGGGCGAATTGGGCGTGCCCAGCATCTTGAAGTTGCTCGAGGCCGTGGATACGTATATTCCGACGCCACAGCGGCCGATCGACAAGCCGTTCCTGATGCCGATCGAAGACGTGTTCACCATCAGCGGGCGCGGCACGGTCGTGACCGGGCGGTGTGAACGGGGCATTGTCAAGGTCGGCGATGAGATCGAGATCGTGGGACTGCGGCCTACGCAGACCACCATTGTGACCGGCGTCGAGATGTTCCGCAAAGTGTTGGATGAAGGGCAGGCGGGCGACAACGTCGGCGTGCTGTTGCGCGGGACGAAGAAGGAAGATGTCGAGCGCGGCATGGTGCTGTCGAAGCCCAAGACCGTCACGCCGCATACAAAGTTCAAGGCGGAGATCTATGTGTTGGCGAAGGAAGAAGGCGGGCGGCATACGCCGTTCTTCAACGGGTATCGGCCGCAGTTCTACTTCCGGACCACGGATGTGACGGGGATTGTGTCGCTGAATCCGGGGGTGGAGATGGTGATGCCGGGGGACAACGTGAGTGTGACGGGCGAATTGATCAGCCCGATTGCGATGGATCAGGGGCTGCGGTTTGCGGTGCGCGAGGGTGGCAAGACCGTGGGCTCCGGCGTCGTCACGGAAATTCTGGCGTAA
>JABMDH010000087.1:1875-6385 GCA_015904075.1 Nitrospira sp. | reverse complement strand
TGGCCGTGCCGTCCCGCTCCGTTTTAAATCCGACTTGCCCCACCGTCGTGTAGGTGGTTAGCCCAGGTACGGCAGAGGATAGAGCAGTTCTCAGCTGGCTCAGGACCGTCCGCACCGTCGGCTCGTTGAAAAAGATCCCGCCCTCTTTTGTCGCGATGTCGTAGGTATTCCGTTCATTGATAAACTTGACCACTTCATTGTAGGCCGTCGCAAGCGCCTTGATGTTGGTCTTGACGGCGCCGGCGTCCCGAGACACATTGACCGCAACGGTGCCGGTCCCTGTCGTTCTACTCAATGTCAGCGTAACTCCGGCAATCGCATCGGTGATGGTATTGCTGCTGCGCTGGAAGGTCAGCGGATTCAATGTAGGATCGCCCACGACAATACTGGCGTTTTGCGCCGCCTGCAGCGTATCCGTGCCTCCGGTCCCGGTCCCATTCAGAAAGTCCAAGTCGGTGTTGTCGGTGACGATCGTGATGCCATTACTGGCGCCGGTGCTGGACGCGGTCAGCACCAACCGATAGGCGGGCGAAGCGTCGGATCCGGTGTTCACCACCGACGCGACGGCGCCTGCGCCAAGGTCATTGATGGTGGTTTTGAGATCGTCAATCGTCGCGGATGCCCCCAACGAAACGATTTGATTCGAGCCCGACCCGATCCGAAACGTGAAGGTGCCGGATGAGCCGCTGACGATATCGGTCGTCGTGGCTGTGAGGGCTTTCGCCGCTTTATTCGTGAGCTGATGGCTTTGCGCTAACTGTGTCACTCTGACGGTATAGCTCCCCGGCGTCGCCGATGACGCCCCGGTCGCGCTCAACACCGTCGAGTCGCTGACAGACACGCTGGAACGGTCAAAGTTGGATGTGAGGCGGATTGCGTCGGATGCACTCTGCAGCGAGGCCAGTTTCGTGCTCAGTGTGGCAAAGTCGGTTGACTTGGAATTGAGCGAGGCCTTTTTCGCGATCAGTCGCTCGACCGGCAGACGCGAGACTTTCACCAGCTGGTCGACGACCTGGCCGAAATCAAGCCCGTTCCCCAGCCCGCCGAAACTTATTGAGGCCATGCACTCTCCCTGTCCCTGCTATACCTGCTCGTGCAACAACAACCCCTTCGCACTCGACAGGTACTTTTCAAGCTCAAGTAATTCTTCCGGCGGAATTTGCCGGATGACTTTACCGGAGTCCTGCTGGACGACTTTGACGATCACCCGATCGGTTTCATCATCGACTTCAATTTTCAGACGAGGGTCGGTGGACTCCAGCACTTTGTCCACCTTTGCCGCCGCCCGGTCGATTGCTGCCCGATCAATCGGACCGGACGGAGACGGTTCGGAATCAGAGAACGTGCTTGCCGCACGCAGTTGTCGTGCCACCATCTCGGCCGGTTCATGCTCTCGGCTAGGAACGGCCGGCAAATCAGCTTTTGGCGCCACATGATGAATCATGGCAGCCTCCTTATGATGAACCTACAGGCCGCGTCCTCTCGATTTGAGAGAACGCGGCCTGATCAACCCTGGTTACTGGAGCAGCGCCAGAGCTTGCTGCGGCAGGGTATTCGCCTGCGCAAGCACAGCAATGCCGGTCTGCACCAACACTTGATTCTTCGTGAACTGAGACGTCTCATACGCGATATCCGCATCGCGGATCCGCGACTCGGCGGCGGTGAGATTTTCACTCGTCACCTGGAGGTTCGCGATTGTCGCTTCGAACCGGTTCTGAATCGAACCATATTCGGAGCGAGCCGTCGCTACCGCGCTGATGGCATTGTCGATATTTGCCAAGGCGCTGGTCGCGTTCGCCGACGTCGACACGTTCACAGTGCCAATGCCTAACGACGTTGTCGTGATGTCGTTCAAGTCCAGACTCAGCGTGTTGCCGGCGCCGCTCCGGAATCCGATGGCGACGGAGAAACTGATGGTCGATCCGCTCGTCAGCGCCTGTCCGTTGAATTCCGTGGTCTGTGCGATACGGTCGATTTCCGAACGAAGGGCAATGAACTCTTGGTCGATGTACGACCGTTCCGTATTGCCCACCGTGCCGCTCGCCGACTGTGACGACAACTCGCGCAGACGAGCCAGCAGCGACCCAATGGTCGAGGCCGCGCCGTCGGCGATCTGCGTCAAGCTGATGCCGTCGGAGGCGTTCCGTGTCGCCTGATTGATGCTGCGAATTTGCGCGCGCAAGGACTCGGACAAGCCGAGACCGGCGGCATCATCGGCAGCACGGGTGATCCGAAGACCGGACGACAACCGCTCAACCGAACGCCCCAACGAGTTGGTGCTGTTCGCCAGATTGCGTTGCGCCGAAATGGATGCCGGATTGCTGTTAACGATAAGTGCCATGGACACTTCCTCCTTGATACAAA
The DNA here is from genome assembly GCA_015904075.1 of Nitrospira sp. Next base: position 4,021 of record JABMDH010000087.1, on the reverse strand, counting down.
AACCGGATCGTACGTGCTCGCCTCTGCGTCCGTGCAGAAGCCTGTTCTCCGCTCAGGCCTATGAGCTGATTGCCTGCTGTATCGGAGGATCCGGAAGGGACTTGAGCCCTTGAGCCATCGACACATCGCCACTGCGTTGCATAACGAACACCAACGATCACATACCGGCCATAAGCACATCTATACCGCTGACAACTTGTTTTTCGCATAGCCTCGCTCGCTCTTCGACTCCGCCAGGATCGCGAATCCACTACTCAATGACACGCAAGATGATGCACGCCAATCAGCCTCGCGACTCCAACCGGGGAAGAATCTCATACTCCAGGAGATCAGCCATCATCACGATGTCCTGACCGGCTCGCGCATCAAGCAGATCGCGCACCCATGCGCTTAACGGTTTCCTATCCCGGTTACCGGTGAATGTCGTCCCGGTTCTTTCTACCAATTCAAGATAGTCGGCGAGTTTACCCAGCCAGAGATCCAGCTTCGCAATCTGAAACAGTCCGGCACGGAACGACCCGGCGAGAGGCTTTCCTTCCTCATGTACTATCTGCGCATACCGCTCAGCCGAATGCTGCACCGAGTGCGCCAGCTCCTGTCTCGAGAGCGACCCCGCCGTCAAGACCGAATATTTCCTGGCAGGTCCACTCCGCGTCGAGCGCCTCGCGGCCGGCTCTGAGACGAAAAGTTCCGAGGCCATCTTCATCGATCCCGGATTCATACACGCGGCATTGGGAAATGCTCGCCGGAAATGGGCCGCTCCCGAGAACGTGCAGCATAAGATCCGCCATCTGATTCGGGACAAGACGGTCCTTGCACGAGTGGTGTGCGCATACCTGTTCAAATCCGCAGGGTGCACAATCCAGATCCGGTTGCACCACCCAATGTCCTGCTCCATAGGGACCAGTCTCCCGAAAATCCACGTGTCCCACAGAAAGATCGACGACCGGGGTCTTCACCGCGACAGCCATATGCATAGGACCGGTGTCATTGGTCAGCAACAGCCGGGACTCGGCCAGCAACGCCGCGAGCTGTTCGAGCGACGTCCGGCCTGCGGCATTGATGAAGGGATTACGGCCGCCGGCCCCTCGATAGGCCTGAATCACCTGGGCGATGGTCTCCCGTTCAGACGGTGCGCCGATGAACAGGACTCCACCCTTCCAACGCGCACTCAACGCAGCCAGAGCCGCTCCAAAATGCGCCGGCCGCCAGGCTTTTATAATGTCGCTGGCACCGGCTTGCACGGCGATCCATTGCGCCGCCTCCGGCTTCTCCGACGCGAGAAACCGGCGCGCCCAGTCTCTGGATTCGCCCGGCAGCGTCACGTGAAGCGGCGCGAACGTGCCGGGTCCGCTGCCACCCAGCGCGTACACATCAACCAGATTGAAGCGATTGATCCGACGGGAATGATGGATGTCGGTAAAGTAGGCCATCCAGGCGTTGTCGATAACGACTCCCCCGTCCCACGCGCTTCTCCCGCCGCGGATATCCGCGGCACCGACATACCCGGCCAGAAAGGCACTGGGCCGGTTGAACGTCAAGTTGACGATGCGGTCGTAGCGTCGGTCCCGCATGGGACGCGCCCAGCCTGCAACCTCCTGGTACAGCGACAACGTATCCTTGACGGAAGCCCGGCTGGAATCGATCAGTTCATGAAAATCATAACTGATGACCTCTCGCAGCCCATCCAGCATGGAGGCCACGAGGGCAAACTGGCGGTCAACGACCACGTCGATGGCAACCCCGGGCTGTTCTTCCCGAAGGCGGGCCAACAACGGCCCCATCTGAATCAAATCGCCCATGCGGGTGATGTTTAGAATCAAGACTTGTTTCATCACGGCATCATGCGTACGCGGCATTTGTGAGTTCTCTGCGGCCTTTTTCGTATCTCGTGAAACGTATCTCGTATCTCGCAAACAAAGGTGGGATGCATTTGCTTTCCGTTTCACGTTTCACGAGATACGCGTTAGACGAGGTCTCTGGTTTCCGTCCGATAGCTGTCGAGTAAGAGAATGAGCAGTTCCTCCCGTTCCAAGGCCCGCCCCGCCCCATTCGCGCGAATGCCTGCGGCCACGTCTTTTAACTCCACCCGCTGCCCCGGAGGAAACTGCCGCAGCATCGCCGAGAATTCCGGCGCGGACTCGGC
>JABMDH010000087.1:0-1775 GCA_015904075.1 Nitrospira sp. | reverse complement strand
CGCAGAACGCATCGGCCAAAGGCACGCGGCACCCGCGTCGATTCGCGGCGACATCCCTGACATAAGACGCCCATGGCGTCGGCTGCTCGCTGAGTGGACCGTGCAATCGAGGCCCCTTCATCTCGCGAGCCAGCAACGCACCGGCCAGCAATGCGCGCGGATGCTGATTGAGGACATACGCACGGTCATAGCGGTGCGATGAAAGCTCTGAAATTCTGCGCTCCGCATCGTTGAGATGTTCCTGGTGCAACCCTGTGCCGGCATCCTGGCCACGCTGCCTCCACGCCGGACCATCCCATTCCAATACGCGAGTAATTCCAGGCAACATTCGACCGATCGGCGAGAGCGGCGCGGGGCAGAGGAGATCAAGCGACAGCGACGAATCAGCTGACGTGATGGCCGTGATCGCCGGCAGGGTTTGCAGAAGATCACCCAGCCGGGCCAGTTGTACGATGAGCGCACGCCCCATGTCCTTCTCCCTCAATTCGTCTGCCTACCCGGCCCCCGCTGAAACGCACGGAACTCGCAATCAACGATGACTCACCAGCTCGTTCCAGCCTGCGCAGCTTCCATGGCCAGCACCGTTTCCTTACCGGCAATCACCCGCCCCAGGTCGGCTAATCCGTCAAACTCCGGCGCAATCGCCTGCAGCGCATCATGCTCACGACGAGCCTCATCGATCCGTTCCGCGCGAACCAGCACGCCGGCAAGCGCAAACCGCACCGCAAGATCGCCGGGATTGCGCGACAGATACTGCCGCAAATGACCGCTCAACTCGGCCCAACGATTCTGAGCTGTACCGGCCCGCAACAGCCAATGAATGGCCTCGGCATCGTCCGGGTGTTCATTCAGAACCAGAAGGAATTGTTCCCAGGCTCCCTGGGCATACGCACGTCCCAATGATGCCATCCCCATCCCCATCACACATTTTTTACGGTCAGCTCCTTGCTCCATCGCGAGTGAGAAAGACGCTTCGGCCTCTCGATACTGCTCACGTTGCATACAGAGCACCCCTCGCAACAACAATCCCTCGGCATGGGCCGGTGAATTGGCAAGAAGCATACGCAGATGCCGCTCCGCCTCGATGAGATTCTTTTGTGTCAACAGCGCACGCGCCAGCAAAAGGCGCACACCCGGCGATTCATTCAGATCGAGGTAGCGGACGAGAAAGGATTGCTGAAGAATCGGCTCGCCAAGTTTCTCGCATACCATGGCCGCCCAGGACAGCACAGACGGATCGCGGGGCCAATCCTGCACCAGACCCAGCTCATGCTTGATGCCGCTCCAGTCTTGCTTCAGCGCCGCTGCTTGCGCGGCCGCCACATGCGCCCATGCCGCTCGTTCTTTGATATCCCTCAGCGGCTGTATCTCGCCCGGCGACTCTCCTGGGGCCTGGCTGCCGGTCAACGTGTACCCGTCGGAGTGATAATGTAAATCTTCGTCGGTACGCCACCAGTGAGCGCCCCACCGTTCATGCAGATGTTGTGCGTTACGTGTATCGTGTAGTGTGCGCCCGGGCAGGTGACTCTCTAGATGAGAGAACACACTTCGTGGCTGATAGACGACCCGATACCCTTTTTCACAGACTTTGAGGCAGAGATCCACATCCTCGTATCCATTCTGGAACCCCTCGTCGAAGCCTCCGATCTCCTCGAAGAGTCTGCGCCGAATCAGCAGGCAGGCTCCGGCCACGGCCTGAAATTCCCGGCGGACGTTCACGGCCGGCAAATCCGACGCGGCCCGTCGATACATGTGGTATGGCGCGCATTGCGCAC
>JABMDH010000086.1:44607-65426 GCA_015904075.1 Nitrospira sp. | reverse complement strand
TCCGTGTGCCGTTTCCTGGTCATGGCCCCCTCCTGTGGGGCCCATTTCAGCACAGTCGGACTTCCTCGCCAATGGTCTAGTTTGCGGGGGGAAGGTCAGTCATAACGAAACTTATCTTCAGAGAACGGATTCAGAGAACTTGGATTGCGGTAAATGGTCCAATTGCGGCTTAGCTTCTTTGGACAAAGCACTAATACCCGCTCATTCCGCAATTCGAAATACTTGATGACGGCCAAGGCAGTATAAGTTTTTCCTAAGCCGACGCTGTCAGCGAGAATGCGGCCGTTGTAATTCAGGATCTTATTGATAGCGGCTTTTGCGCCGTCCTTCTGAAAAGAAAAGAGTGTTCGCCAAATGTGGGTGTCTGGAAGTGCAACCCGGCGGAGGTTGTCGTCTAGATCGCGGGTGCCGTCAAGATAATCACGGAAGAGGTGGAAAAGCGTGAGGTAATAGATGAACCTCGGTGTTTGGTTTGCGTAGAGCTTTCTCAGATACAGCAATACATCCTGCTTCACATCCTTGACTAAATTCGCGTCGTTCCAAACCTCTGAGAACCATTCTTTAAGTTCTCTACGATCACGATTGCTGTCTACGATAAGATTCAGCTCGATGTTATTGTCACCGTTACCCAGACCAAGACCTCGGACCGTGAAGTTGGAACTACCGAGAATCGCATCCTCCACTCCGCCAGTGCCAACGTGATACATCTTTCCATGAAGCAGATTTGACTGCTTGATGGTCTTAATGTCCACTTTGCGCTCAATCCAGTCGGCACAATCCTTTGCCGCACGTTTTTGCTGAAGCTTGTTTCCGAGTTCCAAGCCATCAGCATCAATGATGAAGGCTTTCTTCTCTGTCTTGCTAGGGTCAAGTCTGTTCACAAAGGTTGGCTCACCGAAAAGAAAATCAAGATGTTCAATACGATCAAGGATGCCCTTGAGCGCGTCGTAGACGTAAATTGTGAAATAGGCTGAACCGACAGACAACCTGGAACCGCTCTGGATCTTCGCACACAGGAAATCGGCAACAGTCCCTCGATTATGGTTGTCACGGATTCCAGTATCAGGCTTTGTTGTCATGAAGTCGTATCGAACTTTATATGTATCTGCTGGACACTCGCGAGATAGCTCCATCGCAAGGAGACCAATATTTGGCCGGGAGAATACCTTTTTTCCCAGGATAAATCACCCCAACCATGGGAGGGGTAATGAGTATGGTTTGGCTGCTTACTTACGTGAGCTTGCCAGGGCGAGGGACGGTTTGAAGGGCTGGAACACCGGCAGATTGCGTGCTGCTTACAGCCGGGGTAACGCCATTCATTTGGTCGATCTGGTCTGTTTGGTCTATCTGGCACGGGATGCGGGAAAGGCGTGACAGGCGGGACTGGCTGGAGGATGGTCTACAGAGGATCGAAGCTGATGGCGGATAGCGGGGCTCAGAAGAAAAGTGCTGGCAGGCTACTCAGAGTTGCTTGAGTCGCTCCTGGATCATGTCCCAAATCAGGCGTAGGCCAAGGCGATCGGCCCACTCGGCAATATAGGCCTGATCGATCTCCGGTCCGCTGATGGTGAGCATGCCGGTAATATCACGGAGATGCTTGTCGGACCCGCCGGCCTGGTAATACTCCATCTTCTTGATGATGACATCTTCGGGTGAGGCAAACGCGGCGGCATAGTGCTCCGTTGGACGCAGGTTCCGGATGCGGGTGAACCGGCTGCGGTCAAACGGCGTGTCTTTGCGTACAACCACATCGACTTTCAGCCCCGACCCCGGGTGGATAATGTTGAACTGGCGCTGGTACTTAATCGCGTCACACATTCCTTCCTCACTGAGGTAGAACGTGGGGGATGGAAAGGCCTCCAGCAGCGCCGGCACATGCCTCCTCTCGACGGCTGCGACAAGATCGATGTCGTTTGTCAGGCGAGGTTCGCCATACGCCATGGAGGCGACAGAACCCGTGATCAGGTAGGAAATCTCCAGCTGCTCGAAGGTGCGCGCAATGTGTTCGAGGAGCTCATACAGCTCCATGGGAGAGTCTCCGCGCGACTTCCCGATCGAGATGCACCGCATCCCACTCGGGATGAAGCGAGCTCAATTGTCCACGAAGCAACGTTCGGGCGGAGCGCCACAGGCCAAAGCCAATCGCCAGCCGTTCAGCCGGCGTTTTCTTCCGCAGGACCTCAGCCATGATGTCATCGACCACTTCGATCCGGTGTACCGGCTGGGCCCCAGGTTCTATCGGTATCGCACGGTGTGTGATGGATGGCGCCATGGTGTATCCGTTGAAGCATACTCGTTTCGAGCGGAGAAATCACGCCCCTCGATGAGAAGTGCTGAGACGCGATGGCTGAGGATTGAGTGCTGCTTATAGCCGGGGTAGCGCCATCAAGTGGCGCAGGTTGTCTTGAGCGGATTGAAACTCTTCGCTTGTCAACGGCATCTGGCCGAATCGACCCCGGCAGTAGAGGGCCGTGATGGTGCCGACTGCTGACCCGGCGTCTTTCCACTGCTCTTGGGTGAGACGAATGAGTTCCAGCGGCGCCATGGCGGCCGGTCTCACAATGCCTCGTTTGTCTAGATGGCGGATCATCTGCCGATAGAGATGACTGATGGCCGGTTCTGCTTGTCTGTCTGCTTTCGAGAATAGCGTTCGTTCCCAGGGTCGCGCAAACCTCACCCAGAGAACCGCGCCGAGCCCGATCACGGCGAGCCCGAGGAGTAGGGCGACGAGCAGGATGCTGTTACTGAGGGACTCTGCGCCCCTCCCGAAGACTACCATCGTGGAAGTCACCAGGGCAGAGAGGGAGTCCCAGGCCAGAGTTTTTGCCGACGTACTGCCGCTCTTTATTTCACGTACAACGGCGAGCTGATCTGCGGGGCTGTACTGCACGACCAGACGATTCCAGCGAAGCCGGACGTTATCCAGCATTCTTCCCAGCGTCTGCCAGCCTGGAGACGTTGGACCTGGAACTTCTGCAATGGCCGGGGTGGGATCCATCATGACCCAGCCGGACTGCGGCAGATGCACTTCGACCCAGGCATGGGCGTCCTGCTGCCTGACTACATAATAGTTGCCATACTCGTTCCACTCAGTCGCCAGAAATCCCGTGACTAGCCGGGCAGGAATGCCGACCGTGCGCAGCATGATCACCATAGCCGTGGCGTAATGTTCGCAGTAGCCTGTCTTCCGGTTGAATAGAAACTCCTCAAGTGGACTGACCTGATCTGCCAGCGGGGCGTCCAGGCTATATCGATAATGACTGGTGAGATGCTCCTGAATGGCGAGTGCTTTTTCATAGACGGAGCGTTTGGTTTGAACGATCTCCTGCGCCAAGACGTCGATCCGGTCGGAATGTATGGGCGCTTGCAAAAAATACCGGACAAAGGAGTCCGGATACGAGATCGACTGGGGCTGAAGATCGGCCGGCAAGACCGGATTGGACCGAGAGACCACCGAGTATTCAATGCGTGCCGAGGCGGGAAACGGCAGATACAAGGCGCCGGTGAAATCTGATTGGACGCTTGAGAATGTTCCGCTCACGCTCTCCGCGAAGGGCGCTGCAAACAGGACAGGCGTGTCGAGCGACTCCAATAGAATATTTTGCCGGAGGGCGTGCCCGTGAACAGCCGGCCCTTGCGACTGATGCCGTCGCAAGGTAAACGTGCCCGGCGTGGTTTCACTCATCACCCGGCGGCGGCTGAGTTCATTCGCCCAGGATCGGCCGTCGTACCGGTCGAATGCGACACCACGCAAATAGAGCCGTCCGACTTCGTGTCCGGCACGATCCGGAATCTCCACCCGCATCACGACACTGGGATCCCGCTTGATCGGCCCGATCGATCCGAGATCTACCGTGTCCGAGAAGCCTGAGGAGCGGATATTCTGTCCAAACCCCTTCTGGTAAAACCCGCCGCCCACCCGCGGGATGGCAAAGAAAATGATGAGGGTGACGCCAAAAGTCGCAACCGCCATCCCGTTCGTGAGCCAGAAGAGATGAGGGGAGACCATGCGAGAGGGCTCCGATGGCTCTCCTGTCAGTGAGACGGCTCCCGCAGCGGCTGCCATATCTTCCGGTTTCTTTGTGAGCTGAAAGAGGAGCAGCGTCCAGACGGCACAGACAAGATAGGCGAGGAAAATCGGCAGGTACCAGAGATCATTCGTCAAGGACGCAGCGGCCAGAATCGCGACCAGACTGATGGCATAGAGATGCAGGTAGTCCCGACGAAGCTGGAGATTGAACAGCTTGATGACCAGAAGCACCAGGAGAAAGTGGATCCCGGCTGGAAGAAGCTCTCTGGAAATCCAGAGACTATCGATCCAGAATCCGAGAAACCCCGTCACCACGAGGATATTCCAGCTCGTGGTGGAGAGTGCCAGCTTTGCTGCGACTAGATCGATCCCCTTGAATTCCACAGCCCGTAGAAACACAAGGAGCAGCGCGACACCGGTCAGGAGGGTAAGCCATTCGGGCAGATGCGCACTGAGCGCCAACCCGACAAACGAGGTGGCTGCGAGCAGGATGGAGACGATCCGATGGGCTTGATCAAGAGACATGGGGAGATCCGGCGAATGTGTCTGCATCAATGCAGACCCTAGGGACTTCTGTGTCTGACATGGCCCCTTCTCTCCAAGGCCGTATGACAATCACCCTCCCGCTCTCCGTCTCTTCCTGCTCGATCGGCCTATGCGCTTGCGGTTGAATCTCTGCGCCTGGGGCACGCCGTTCACAGAGCGCCAGCATACGTAAGAGGACAAGCAGGTGAGGGTCACCCTGCCCGAACGAAGAACAATCCGATCCTGCCATCAATTTAAGCTGATAGCCCCGCTGGACTAAATGAGAGACCAATGACGCGGTAAGAGCCACGGCTTCTTCAAAGACCTGGTCATGGCTATCCGGAGCGAGGAGTGATAGCTGGATCACGGCCTTGCGTTGATTGTCCGCCTCGGTCTCCCGCACCATCAGTTTTGCCGTTCGTGCCGTCGTGGCCCAATGAATGTTCCTGGAGTCGTCTCCGGCATGGTAGAGACGGATGTTATAGAGATCGCTCCCGTATCCTCTCCGGTGACTGGTCTGCTCCTGCCCGGCAACCAACAGATCACGCAGCAGATCGTCCGCAAGTGGGGTGATCGCCGGACAGACATGGGCCAGGCCCTCGACAGGATAGTAGGCCTTTTTGATAAACAGCCCGAAGGGGAATGACGTGGCGACACGAACTCCGTCCAGCCGCAGCAGACCACGGCGCGTGGCGAGCAACGGATAGGACAGGAGACGGCTTGAGCCGGGGAGCAGCTGCGGTACAATCAGACCCCGGTCAAGATCAGCCCCGTCATGCACATCGAACAGTCTCAGCGAGAAGCTGGGCAACCAGGATTTCCCGTTCTTCATGACCAGGGTGGCGGTCGCCGGCTCATCGACGGACAGGAGGTCGGGGAGGTGGCGATGGAATTCCAGCCGGCGCAAACAGTATTCGGCGGCGATCCCCGAGATCAAAATCATGCTCAGCAACATGGCGAGCAGGAGATAGAACAGATTGTTGCCGGTATTGATCGCCGCGACACCGACCGCCAGGGTAAAGAGCAGGAAGTGAATGCCTTCGGAGGTGAATCTGGTCGAACGATGCCGGGTGAGACGCCGAATGATCGCACGCAGTTGTGACAGCATGGCCCCTCACACACAAATTCTGGACTCTCGCAGCCTGTTAGCAGGTTGCAGAAAAACTAGGCATGCACATTAGACATCGTTGATATATTGCAGATGGCGTTAACCCATCCATTTACATCAGGATGCTCAAAATGGCCGTCCAGCAAGGCCGCAGCGAGTGAAGAGGCGAGGCGTACGCTTCGGTACGTTGAGCCTCGGAGCGATGCGAGAACGCCGCTGGCGGACTTTTTCAGCATCCTGTTAGACAGGAACGGGGATCGATTCCACCAGATCCTGAATAATACGCTCGGCCTGCTCGAAGCTTCGCTGGCGAATTCCCTGCGATCGAGCCACCATGATGCGGTGGGAGAGGACCGTGGGGGCAAGTTCTTTGATATCGTCCGGCAGACAATAGGAGCGGCCACGGACCAGCGCGAGCGCTTTAGCCGTCCGGCTCAGGGCCAGGGCCCCGCGCGTGCTCACACCCAATGACAGCAGTTCGGACTGCCTCGTCGCCTGGACAATCGACAGGAGATACTCCGTCAGACTCTCCTCCACAAACACCTTATCGACCTGTGCCTGAAGGTCGAGGACATCCTGGGCGGTCACAACCGGTTCAAGGTCCTCAGCCGGATGGAGCGATGACGCCCGGTCCAGGACCTTTCGCTCCTCTTCCAGTGATGGATACCCGATGCGAAGCCGCATGAGAAACCGGTCTAGCTGTGACTCGGGCAGCGGAAACGTTCCGTGATACTCCGAGGGGTTTTGCGTCGCGATCACCATGAACGGCTGCTCCTCATCCGGTGAGGGATAACCGATGCGCAGCCGCATGAGAAACCGGTCCAACTGAGACTCCGGTAGCGGAAATGTTCCGTGATACTCCGAGGGGTTTTGCGTCGCGATCACCATGAACGGCTGGCTCAACGGATAGGTCTGGTTATCGACTGAAATCTGCGCTTCACTCATGGCCTCCAAAAGGCTGCTTTGGGTTTTCGGTGTGGTTCGATTGATCTCATCGGCCAATACAATGTTGGCGAAAATCGGACCGGGCATGAATTCGAATCCCTGCTTCTGGCGATTAAAAATCGACACCCCCACGATGTCTGAGGGCAGCAGGTCACTGGTAAACTGAATGCGCTTGAACGAACAGTCCAATGATCGCGCAAGGCTATGAGCCAGCGTGGTTTTTCCGACACCGGGCACATCTTCGAGCAGCAGATGCCCGCGAGCCAGGAGGGCCACCACCGTCATCTCGATCACGAGTGGTTTCCCCTTGATCACCCGCGAAATATTGTCCTGAATCGACCGGATCGTCTGCGTAGAATTCATCATAGGATCAGTGCCTGTTTCGTGGTGAAAATGGACGTGATTGGATACCGCCGAAGTCTAACAAAGGGTCGGAGGGTGGTCAATTTTTCGTCTCTTTTGTGCGCCGGTCATCCCGATGACCCCTTGATACGCAAGGCCTGGCAGAGATGAACGCCTGTCGTACGGAACCGTCGAGACTCTACGAGGGGACGAGGGTGAGGAACCACGGAGCCACTTCTTCTACCATCCCGGAGAATTTTCTCGCAGTGCTGCCGGCTGGAATTCCCGGAAAGGTCGCTCCTCGCCTGATTCGAACAGATCGAAATGTGGGAGCCTGATGGGCCTGAGTATCGACAGACTCTGGAGAAAGAGAGAAGCGTCGAAGAATCCCCAGATCGGCCAGATCGACTGAATCACCGATCGACAGACGATTCAACGAGTCATATACCTCACCGAAGATTTCCGGAAGATTGGCAGCGGTAAACAGCCGGTCTTGAGGCCGATAGCGGGAATCGTCAAGTACTTGTGCCAGCAGCTCCCAAAAGACTTGGTTATCGACCGCGCCCAGGACGCACAACGCGCCGCGAGCCGCCATCAGATTGAGAAGGGCACGGGGGCCGATAATATCAAACTTCCAGGGAGGGAACAGCAACCGTCGTTCGCCGTGCTGAACCTCCAGCGCCGGCTCGCCCCGGAATCGACTGGACCGGAAGGAGCCCTTTGTCCGGGAAAGATCCTCGGTCATGACGGATCGAGACAGCCTTGATGGCTCATACGCGAAGGTGGGCGTGGCCGGCGCCCAACAAGTGACGATCGTGTATCGTGGGGCCAGTTTACCGGTATCGTCCAGCTGATCCAGGGCAAACATGTCCTGGTCTCCGAAAAATGAAAATGTGAGTCCCGCCCGGTCTCTCAATGCCCGCAACCGGTCCTGCTGAGGATGGAGGGGCCCGCCCAGTTGTGAGCGGGGATCGAGCCGGTCCAGGCAATGGAGAATCAGGTTGCGATGCCGCTGTTGGAGTTCGGACACATAGTGTTCCACCAATTCGTCGGCGAATGACAGGTCGCCGGCGCCAAGATCCAATACCGACGCGACGTCGGTATCGCGTAAGAGATCGAAAGGATTGGTAGACCGCTGGATGTAGTCTTCAATCTCCTTGCTCGACATCGTCTGAATGGGCCACTGGGATCTGGGAGGGACAATGAGCTCATAGAAAATACAGAGGGCCCTGATCGCCTTGGCAGGCGGGAACCCGGTGAGTGTCTTGAGCCATTCACCATCGAGATCTTGAACGCGTTTCGCTTGTTGTGGTTGTAGAACATGCAGTAACGGGTCTTTAATCGCAGGCGGCAGGCTTGTATCTCTGACCCGTTGAAGCAGCCGGCTGATCGTCTCAGGAAACGCTTCTTGTTGGATCAATCGCTTGGACGCGTCCCACTGGCCGGGAGACTGCCTCGCACGCAGGCTGATACGCCGGCGGAACTCGTCGAGCTGAAGAGGCTCAGGACTCATGAGAAACCTAAATCCGTTTGTATGGAGGAACCGGAAAATACAATTCCCGAAGAATAGTGACCTGTAAACTCTACCGTCAAGCCGTGCACCTTGTCCGTCTCCGAACAGTATGATAGGAGTTGATCATGTTCATGGACTGCTGCTTCAGTATGAAGGCCCGATTGAATTGGGCAGCCTGTCGTCTGGGGGTTGTCTTGTGCACCCTTGTCGCCCTGGCAGGCTGTCTCCCCGGACATCAGGCTGCTCTCGATTCCGATCGCAAGGGGGAATGGCAACCCGGGCAGGTCATCGAGGCGCAGACCGGTCGCGTCCTCTCTACTCCCGAATGGCTCAAGGAACTGGAACAATACGAGATCATTTATCTGGGCGAAGAACATTTCAACAACCACCACATCGAGGCGGCCCTTCGCATTCTGGATCAGTTGGTTTCAGATGGTATCCGGCCCACCATCGGTATGGAGATGTTCGGATGGGATGGCCAGCCTGCCTTGGACAAGTATCTGTCGGATGACCGGTTCGGTCGGAGCGAATTTCTTGAACAGGTCCTGTGGACCCAAAACTGGGGGCATGAATTTTCCGCCTATGAACCGCTGGTCACGTTTGCCCGCGATCGGCACCTGTCGATCCGCGCCATGAACCCGCCGAGGCCGTTGGTCCGGCGCGTCGTCAAGTTCGGCCTGGCACAGGTCCGGCAAGAGCCGGAATGGACGCAATGGGGCATGCATCAGGAAGAGATCGTCGATGATCCTGCCTATCGCGCGCGTATTGTCGATCAACTAGAGCGCTGTCACGGAAGCGGAGCCGGCGCGCATGTGCAACCGATGTATGAGGCGTCGATGGTCCGCGATGAAGGCATGGCAAAAACCTTAGCCGCCGGTCTTGAAGCGCTGCGCCGAGATCACAGTGGAACGCGCGGAATTATTGTGAGTTATACGGGAGGAGGCCATATTCAATACGCACTCCCGGTCCCGATGCGGGTGGCCCGACGGTTTGCAGGCCAGGTGAAGCAAACAACGGTCTATATGACGTCGTTCGATTCAAGCCGGCTTGAAGACATCAGGGAGCTTGCGCGTGAAAAGATTGCCGACTTTATCTGGCTGACCCCGATGAGTGCGAAGGGTCCCCCTCCACGCTGTCGATAGGGGCCTTCCGCAGCTTGTACCCTCTCCCAGATCTCCTCATTCACCACCGGCAAAGTCCTCAATTCTTGACAGTCCTGCGCCGTCAAGGCAGACTACGGCGGCGCGCACTCGTCACACAGGCGGAGATTTCAGTCGTTGAAAATGCGAAACAAGATACCTTGCAGCGCCGAACGGCTTGGCTTATTGGATCCACAGATGATTCAATCTGTCGCCGACGCAAATGCGTTCAACATCGGCCGTCAGTATGCGGCGGAGAATCGTGTCCGTATCGTTGAGGCCGACGACTCGCAAATTACATCGGCGGTGATCGGCAACTCCGGCCTCTATGAGCAAACCATCCGGTTGAAAGACGGCCACCTTCTTTCCAAATGTTCGTGCACGCTTCCCGAAGAACCGATGTGCCGCCACTGCATTGCCGTCCTGATCGAGTACCATCGATGGGTCCAGCCTCGGCAGCCGCAAAAATCCACTGTCGCCAAATCGGCTCAGGTGCCCCAGAAACCCGAGCCTTCGGCCGGAGGAAAAGCATTGATGACGCAGTCCTCCGCTCCTGATGTGAAACTCAGCGAGGTACTCCCGTTCTTGGAATGGCTCAGACCGGCATTGCATGCCCTCGAAACAGGCACAGCAATTCCCGATCCTCCACAATTGGGCCAGGGAGATCTCTCGACGTGGATTCAAGTCATCATGAATCAGGAACATCGGCACCGCGAGAGCGAAGAAGCCCTGATGAGCTTTGAATCAAAAATGAAAGACCGCGAAGCCTACATCGGGCGTTTGACCCAACAACTCCAGGTCTCCATCGCTGAAACAAAGACGGCCCAAGAGACGTTGCAACTGACCCAGATCGAGGTTGACGAGTATAAGGAGATCCTGGCCCATGTCGCCGAACTGGCCGGTGAAGTCGTTCGACACGACGGAAAGGTTCGGGCAGCCACAAACGAACTCCTGAGCAAGAGTTCCCAGCTCAACTCCCTCACCGAGTCGTTCAAAGACCTGGCTGAATCGCTCAAGTCAGCCTCGGCAAAGCGTCCTTCCAAGTAACACACCGTCACAAATACTTCGGGTGACCGGGCTCCCCACCCCTCTTGCGCCGGCCCCACAAATTTCTGTACAATGCCCCCTCGTTTTATTGAATCGGTACGGTTCTGAGGAGGAGTTGCGATGAAAAAGCTCTGTGTACGAACAAGCGTGCTGGCAGCAACAGCCTTGTTGGTCGAAGCACTCCCGGTGTTGGCCAATGCCCCGGAGGGTGGGCCCCCGGATTACAGCGGAATCACCGCCCTGTACTATGTACTGATCGGGGGAGTCCTCGCCTACGGCGTCTACGATACCTTCTTCAAGAAGTCCTGACGAACAACGCCCCCTCACTCTATCGTTAGACGCCCTCTGCAGCTCGCAGTCTGCTGTGCGATGCTGCGTGTTTCTCTATGCCATTGAGCATTCAGGATATTTTCCCTCGTGCACGGATCACCGGGCCAAGAGTTTTGAGTACCTGCTCGACAATAATCCTATACCCTGCCTTTGTCGGGTGAATACCGTCGGCCTGATTCAATACCGACGAAGCCGCGACCCCCTCAAGAAAGAACGGGATGAGGGGAAGGCGGTATTGCCTGGCAAGTGCCGGAAAGATAGCCTCGAAACCCTTCGTGTAGTCATGCCCATAGTTCGGAGGCAGCTTCATACCGGCCAGGATCACCGTGACGCCGGCTTGCTGCAGCTGCTGAATGATTGAACCGAGGTTGTTTCTTGTTTGTTCCAGACTGAGCCCCCTGAGTCCGTCATTGGCCCCCAACTCAAGGATCACGATGTCGGGCTTGCCGGCAAGCACCCAGGTCACGCGACGAAGACCGCCGGCCGTCGTATCACCGCTCACACCGGCATTGATGACCCGATACTGATGGTCCAGCTCATCCAACCGCTGCTGCAGTTGGGCAGGGTATGCCTCCTCGCCGCTGACCCCGAATCCGGCGGTGAGGCTGTCGCCGAAGGCGACGATCCTCGGCCTGGTATCTCCCGCTTCAGAAGAACCGGCCTCCACTGCGGTCTGATTGAAACAGACGAGAAGGAGCGGAAAGACCGCAAGAACCGGCAGAATAAAAAGAAGCACGTGTTGACGTCGAGACATGGGGCAATACAAATTCCCTTGGCCCTTCCCTTCCTACAGTATAATACTATCGTGATGCCATCTTCTCCGATAGAATCGACCCGGTTATGATCTCGCTGAAAAACGTATCGATGGTGCTCACGGCAGCAGGCCGTTCCGTGAGAATCCTTGAAGAGATTTCTCTGGTCATTCCTGCCAAACAGACAGTCGCCATCGTGGGACCGTCAGGAAGCGGGAAATCCACGTTGCTCGGGCTGATGGCGGGCCTCGACCGTCCGACGACCGGATCGATCACGCTGGACGGACAGGATATTACGACGCTGTCCGAAAGCCGGATAGCGCACGTGCGTCGAGAGAAAATCGGCTACATCTTTCAATCGTTTCACCTCATACCTACTCTCACAGCCATCGAAAACGTCGCCGTTCCGTTGGAATTGAGCGGAGAGCGCCAGGCTGGCACACGTGCCGCTGAGTTACTGACGGCGGTCGGATTATCCGATCGTATGGGACATTATCCGGTGCAGCTGTCGGGAGGAGAACAACAACGGGTCGCAGTCGCACGCGCCTTTGCTTGCCGCCCGCCGATCCTGTTAGCCGATGAGCCCACGGGTAATCTTGACAGCACAACCGGCGCGTCCATAATTGACCTCTTGCTCTCGCTACATCGCGACTACGGGACGACACTGGTCCTTGTCACGCATGATCCAACGTTGGCGGCATTGATGCAGCGAGTGGTATCGATGCGCGATGGATGTCTGGAATCCGACACCCTGCCTTCCTACTCCGGTGTCATTGACGAGGGTCCGATTGCTGCGGCATCCCCGGACCAGGCCTTCTCTCTCGATCAGGGATCCTCGGATTCCATTCCAGAATCCCGCTCATGACTTCCTTTACGCTCCATATGGCGTGGCGGGAAACGCGCGCGGCATGGCGGCACTTTCTCTATTTCCTGGTCTGCATTGCCATCGGCGTCGGGGCCTTAACAGGCGTCTCACTCTTCGGAGCACAGGTCGAGCAGACGGTCACCAAAGAAGCACGGAGCCTCCTGGGCGGTGATCTCGAAATCCGGTTGTCGTGGCAGGTGAGTCCCGCCGGTCAAACCGTCCTGGACTCGCTACGAGATCGCGACGTGGCACTGACCCATATCAGCGAACTGGTCGCCATGGCAGCGAAGGCTGCACCATCGACGACCGGGCAACAGACGCAAATCATTGAGCTCAAAGCCGTTGAGCCACAGTACCCGTTGTATGGTTCACTTCGACTGGAACCCAACGGCAATCTGGCAGCACTCCTTGGCCGGCAAACCAGCACGTGTCGTGAACCTCTGTGTTTTGGCATAGTCGTCCAGGAGTCGTTGTTGATCCGAATGGGACTCTCTGTCGGCGATCGACTCAAGATCGGTCAAGGGCAGTTCATCATTACCGGCGTCGTCAGGACAGAGCCGGATCGCATGGCCAATGCCTTCAGCCTTGGCCCTCGGGTCTTCATGTCACAAGAAGGGCTGCACGCGGCTGACCTGATCAAATTGGGCAGCCGGGTTCGCGAGCGATATCTGCTGAAAATCCCGAGTGCGATGGCCCCGGAACCGCTGCTATTTGAATTGAGAGGGCGACTGGCCTCTGATTCAGCCCGCGTGTCGGGATATCGCGATGCACAACCGCAACTGAAACAGTCGTTGGAACAACTGACCCGATATTTGGGTCTGATCGGGTTGACGGCGCTGTTCGTGGGAGGGCTGGGAGTCGCCACCTCGGTTCATGCCTTTATCCGGGAAAAGCTGAATACCATCGCGGTTCTGAAGACAGTCGGAGCGGATTCCCCGACGATCATGTGGACCTATGTGCTGCAGGCGATGCTCCTCGGGCTGGTGGGAAGCCTCGTGGGGTTGATCATCGGTGTGCTCCTCCACCAGGGGCTGCCGTGGATGATCGCAGCGCTGATGGCGTCGGATCTGCTCGATCAATTGGGCTTCGCGAAGGGAGGGATGGAGATATCATTCGCTCCTTTGGCTAAGGGATTGGCGTTGGGCCTGCTATCCACACTGCTTTTTACCCTATGGCCGTTGCTGACAATCCGCGACATCAAGCCGGCTCGGATTTTTCGCCGTGATGTCGCTCCGCTGACTGCCTCCGTCGATCCTGAACGAACTCGATGGCGGAGGCTGTGGCAAGGACTGGATCGAGTCAAAACCCTCACATCACTCGGCATCGGCCTGGGATTGACCCTCCTCTCCATGTGGCAAGCCGGATCGTGGAAAGTCGGGACGCTCTTCATCCTTTCATTTGCAGCTGCCGTGTTGCTGTTGGGCCTCTCGGCCCGTACGGCACTCTCGGCCCTTAAGAAATGGCCGCGCCCGGAGCATCTCGTGCTTCGCCAGGCGTTGGGGAACGTTGTGCGGCCGGGTAGTCAGGTCGTGGGTATCACGATCGCCATCGGAATCGGACCCCCGGACATCAGGCTGCTCTCGATTCCGATCGCGCGGGAGAATGGCAACCCTGGCAGGTCATCGAGACACAGACCGGCCGTGTCGTCTCGACTCCCGAATGGCTTAAGGAATTGGATCAGTACGAGATCATCTATCTCGGCGAAGAACATTTTAATAGCTACCACATCGAGGCGGCCCTTCGCATTCTGGATCGGTTGGTTTCAGACGGGATCCGGCCTACCATCGGTATGGAGATGTTCGGATGGGATGGCCAGCCCGCCTTGGATGACTATCTGTCGAATGATCGGGTCGGTCGAAGCGAATTTCTTGAGCAGGTCCGGTGGGCGCAAAACTGGGGAAATGACTTTGCCGCCTATGAACCGCTGGTCGCATTTGCGCGTGACCGGCATCTGTCGATCCGCGCCATGAACCCGCCCAGGCCGTTCATCCGGCGCGTCGTCAAGGTCGGCCTGGCGCAGGTCCGACAGGAACCGGAATGGACGCAATGGGGCATGCATCAGGAAGAGATCGTCGACGACCCTGCCTATCGCGCGCGTATTGTCTATCAACTGGAGCGCTGTCACGGAAGCGGAGCCGGCGCGCATATGGAACCGATGTACGAGGCGTCGATGGTCCGCGATGAAGGCATGGCAAAAACCCTGGCTGCCAGGCTTGGGGCGTTGCGCCGGGATAGCAGTCAAGCGCGCGAGATCATTGTGAGCTATACGGGAGCAGGCCATATTCAATACGGACTCCCGGTCCCAATGCGGGTCGCCCGGCGGTTTGCAGGTCAGGTGAAACACACCACGATCTATATGACGTCGTTTGATCAGAGCCGTGTTGAAGACATCAGGGAGCTTGCGCGTGAGAAGATTGCCGACTATATCTGGCTGACCCCGATGAGTGCGAAGGGCCCGCCCCCACGCTGTCGATAGGGACCTTCGGCAGCTTGCAACCTGTTCCACCCCCTCTCCATAAAGCACGGACAAAACGTCAATTCTTGACAGTCCTGCACTCTCAGGGCAGACTACGGTGGCGCGTACTCGTCACACAGACGGAGATTTCAATCGTTGAAAGTGCGAAACAAAATTCCCTGCAGCGCCGAACGGCTGGGCTTATTGGATCCGCAGATGATTCAATCTATCGCCAACGCAAATGCCTTCAACATCGGCCGTCAGTATGCGGTGGAAAACCGTGTCCGTATCGTTGAGGCGGACGACTCGCAAATTTCATCGGCGGTGATCGGCAACTCCGGCCTCTATGAACAAACCATCCGGCTGAAAGACGGCCACCTTCTTTCCAAATGTTCGTGCGCACTTCCTGAAGAACCGATGTGCCGCCACTGCATCGCCGTCCTGCTCGAGTACCATCGATGGATCCAGCCTCGGCAGCCGCAAAAATCCAGTGCCGCCAAATCAGCTCAGGCGCCCCCGAAACCTGAGCCTTCGGCCGGAGAAAAAACATCGATGACACAGTCGTCCCCTCCCGATGTGAAACTGAGCGAGGTACTGCTGTTTTGGGAATGGCTGAGACCGGCGATGAATGCCCTCGAATCAGGCACCGCGGTTCCCGATGCTCCGCAATTCGGCCCCGGGGATCTCTCGACGTGGATTCAAGTCATCAAGAATCAGGACCATCGGCGCCGCGAGAGCGAAGACGCCCTGATGAGCTTTGAAACAAAAATGAGAGACCGCGAGGCCTACATCGGCCGTTTGACCCAACAACTCCAGGTCTCCATCGCTGAAACAAAGACGGCCCAGGAGACGTTGCAGCTGACCCAGCTCGAGGTTGACGAGTATAAGGAGATCCTGACCCATGTCGCCGAACTGGCCGGTGAAGTCGTTCGACACGACGGGCAGGTTCGGGCGGCCGCAAGCGAACTCCTGAGCAAGAGCTCCCAGCTCAACTCCCTCACCGGGTCATTCAAAGACCTGGCTGAATCGCTCAAGTCCGCCTCGTCAAAGCGTCCTGCCAAGTAACAACCTGTCGCGAAGAACGCGGGTTACCAGGCTACCGACCCCTCTTGCGCAGGCCCCACAGATTTCTGTACAATGGGCTCTCATTTTATTGAATCGGTACGGTTCTGAGGAGGAGTTGCGATGAAAAAGCTCTGTGTACGAACAAGCGTGCTGGCAGCAACAGCATTGTTGGTCGAAGCACTCCCGGTGTTGGCCAATGCCCCGGAAGGTGGTGGGCCTCCGGACTACAGCGGAATCACCGGCCTGTACTATGTGCTGATCGGGGGAATCCTCGCCTACGGCGTCTACGACACCTTCTTCAAGAAGTCCTAACGAACAACGCCCCCTCCATCTCTCGTAAGACGCCCCCCTGCAACTCACGGTCTGCCGTGCGGTGCTGCGTCTTACTCTATACTCTTGAGCAGTTTAGGGGGGGTCGCCCGGGCACGGATTGCCGGACCAAGAGTTTTGATCACCTGCTCGACGATAATCCTATACCCTGCCTTTGTCGGGTGAATACCGTCGGCCTGATTCAACGTCGACGAGGCCGCGACCCCCTCAAGAAAGAACGTGATTAAATTGGGCAGCCGGGTTCGCGAACGGTATCTGCTGAAAATCCCGAGCGCCATGGCCCCGGAACCCCTCCTCTATGAGTTGCGAGGACGACTGGCCCCTGATTCAGCCCGCGTGTCGGGATACCGTGATGCGCAACCACAACTGAAACAGTCGTTGGAACAACTGACCCGTTATTTGGGTCTGATCGGATTGACGGCGCTGTTCGTGGGAGGACTGGGAGTCGCCACATCGGTCCATGCCTTTATCCGGGAAAAGCTGAATACCATCGCGATTCTGAAGACGGTCGGGGCGGATTCCCCGACGATCATGTGGACCTATGTGCTGCAGGCGATGATCCTCGGACTGGTGGGCAGCCTCGTCGGACTGATCATCGGTGTGCTCCTCCACCTGGCACTGCCCTGGATGATTGCGGCGCTGATGGCATCGGATCTGCTCGATCAATTGGGATTCGCAAAGGGAGGGATGGATGTGTCATTCGCTCCCCTGGCAAAGGGATTGGCGTTGGGTCTGTTGTCCACGCTGCTCTTTACCCTGTGGCCGCTGCTGACGATCCGCGACGTCAAACCGGCCCGGATTTTTCGCCGTGATGTCGTTCCGCTGACTGCTTCCGTCGATCCTGAGCGAACTCGATGGTGGAGGTGGTGGCAAGAAATGGATCGAGTCAAAGCCCTCACGTCAATCGGCATCGGCCTGGGACTGACCCTCCTCTCTATGTGGCAAGCCGGCTCCTGGAAAGTCGGGACGCTCTTCATTCTTTCATTTACAGCTGCCGTGGTACTGTTGGGCCTTTCGGCCCGTGTGGCACTCTCGACCCTCAAGAAATGGCCGCGCCCGGAGCATCTCATCCTTCGCCAGGCGTTAGGGAACGTCGTACGGCCGGGCAGTCAGGTCGTGGGCATCACAATCGCCATCGGCATCGGAGTCATGGTCGTAACCACGGTTTCCCTTGTTGAGCGGTCATTGCTCACGCAGGTCGGCGAGAACCGGCCGACCGATGCTCCGAGCTTTTTCTTTATTGATATCCAGCCCGATCAGTCTGAGGAGTTTGTCGCGCTCCTCCGCCGGCGATCGAACGATCCCACCCCCAAGTTGACTCCGCTGATTCGATCACGTCTCTCCGCGCTCAAGGGCCGTGCTATCAAAATGGAACCGATGTCCGAGGAGGAAGAGCAGAGGGAAAAGACTGCGGAGAAAGAAGAACGGCGGAAGAAATGGTACCTGACCCGCGAGTACGTCTTGACGTTTCTTCACGACCTTCCCAAAGACAACAAAATCGTTCAGGGGGCCTGGTGGAAACCGGGGCAGGTCTTTACCAAACCGCTGATCTCGATCGAGGAAGATGCCGCCAAGCAACTCGGCCTCACGGTCGGAGATACCGTTGAATTGGATATCCAAGGTACTCCCATCACGGGAGAAATCAGCAGCATTCGGCAAGTGGAGTGGGGAAACTTCTCGACCAACTTCTACATGATCTTTTCGCCCGGTGCGCTGGACGGAGCCCCGCAGACCTATGTCGCGACTGTTCATGTGACGCCGTCTGAGGAAGTGGCGCTCCAACAGGCCGTCGTGACCTCATTTCCGAATGTGACGGCCATCAATATTGTCGACGTTCTCGACAGTTTTGCGCGAGTACTTGATCGACTGTCCCTGGCTATTCGTACAGTGGCGCTGTTCTGTGTGCTGTCCGGCGGTCTCGTCATGGCGGCAGCACTAGCCGCGACCCGCTACCGCCGCCTGTACGAATCGGTGATTCTCAAAGCCCTCGGTGCCACACGTGGAGTAATCGCGCAAACCTTTGCCGTGGAGTATGCCTTGCTGGGGGCCTTAGGCGGGCTGCTCGGCAGCGTGCTCGCAAGCGCCTTGTCCTGGGCGGTGCTTTCAACCGTGTTCGACCTGGCCTGGAGCCTTCAACCGGCCGTGCTTGCCACGGGCTTCGTTGCGACGGTCACACTCACCCTGCTGGTAGGCTTTCTCAGCACCTATCGCATTCTGGGCCAACCACCACTTTCGGTACTGCGGCATGAATAGATGACCCTCGACTGTTAATTGGGAACAATCTTGAAGAGACTCCCGCCCTGAGTCATGAGATAGAGTTCGCCTTGGGCATCTTCCCCGAAGCTCGTGATCCCGCTTCGTCTGAGAAGAGGCCACTCAAGCTGATTTGTCGCCTGGCCATTCTGGTATCGAAAACTCCTCACGAAACCGTTGCAAAAATCTGCATAGAAATACGTGCCGCGCAGAGCCGGCATAACCGATCCCCGGTAGACGAATCCGCCCGTGACGGAACAAGCACCGCTGAGGTGGGGATAATCCAAAGCAGGAGCCGTTAATATGGCTTGCGCGCAGATCGCGTTAAAATTGATCGTCTGCAGCGTGCCTTCCATGCATCGCCAGCCATAGTTGGCCCCTCGCCCAGCGTTTGGGCCGAGTGACACGTTGATCTCTTCTCGTGCTCCTTGTCCCACGTCCCCAATATACAGATCGTTTCCGTCGAACGAGAAACGCCAGGGGTTACGCAGACCAAGGCTCCAAACTTCTGGTGCCGCCCCTGCGGCAAATGGGTTGGGAGTATTATTGGCGCAAGCCGCACCGGTGTCGGGATTGATACGCAGAAGTTTCCCGAGACGTATATTTAGATTCTGGCTGTTATTACTTGGATCATTCGCGCCTCCTCCATCTCCGATACTTGCATAGAGACAGCCATCGGGCCCAAACACCAGCATCCCGCCATTGTGATTGGATTGAGCTGAATGCTCGATGGTGAGCAGCGGCGTGCCGGCAGGATCGGCCACATTCGCATTTGCCGCATTCCTGAGATAGCGGGCGATGACGATGTCTCCGGTTGAGTCGGTATAGAAGACATAGAATTGGCGATTGGCCGCATATTGAGCATCGAACGCCATGCCCAGCAGCCCTCGCTCTCCAGCCGTCGAAATCTGGCCGCTCAGACTAAGGAATGGTGCTGGAAGCAGCGCACCGGTCCCCACATTGAAAATTCGAATCAAACCATTCTTTTCGAGGATGAACAGGCGAGCGTTGTCACCGGGAGCAGCCGTCATGAAAACAGGCGAGTTGAGACTACCCGTGACAAGCTGAACGGTCAGATCGGTGGCAGGCGGAAGAGACGATAGTGTTGCCTGGCCGCCATCTTCATCACCACAGCCGGTCAGTCCAGCCCCTGCTAGAAGGAGGAGAAGAAGCGCGATCGCTCGAGTAGGCATGATGAGCTCCCTCGCTTGTAGGTTCTTCCGTGGAGGGTACTACGATTTCAGCCTACTACGAGGAGGGAACGCCGCTCAAGCCTGTGATGACTACGTATCGTTCTTCAATGCGTTTCGCATTTGAGAAGCTGCGGGAGTGAGACTTTCTCCCGCTCTCTGAACGCCACGGCGACGCGCAATTGTTCCAGATACTGTTCCAGTATCTTCCCGCCCAAATCAACGTTACGGGACGCAAAGAACGCCTGGACGTCTCGTTCGAGCTCCGGAGTCACGAGGCTGACGATTCCGCCGCACATACGGCGCACGCCTTGTTTCGGGAACAACTGATCCATCTTCTCCCAATTCGTCTTCACGAAATTCCATGCGAGCTCGCGGTTGTACACATTACCCAAGCAGGCCCCGACGATGAAGGGGGCATCCTGCGTGCGGATCTCTCCGTTGATCGTGCGAGCCAAGGTGCGCGCGAGCAATGCAGGGGACCGAAAGGAAGCGAGTGAAAAGAGATAGCGCCGCTCCTCTTGCGGAGTTGTTGCCTTTTTATAACGTTCAGAGAATTCTTCGTAGCGCGCCTCGTCGCCGGTATGGGCCAGGACGGCGACAAGCGCCGGTACGATGTTGGGATCTACGGCGGACGGGTCTGTCCGGTATTGCCGATACCGAACCAGGGCCTGGGCTTGTATTGCCGGATCGCCGCCTAGTTTACCCAGCGCCCCGAGCAGTTCTCCCCGCAATTGACTGAGCAGCACATTCTCTCCCGATCGCGGCTCCCATCCCAATTCCCGGACAGCCGGAGCCACGAGAGTCCTGACGAAGGCTTCAAGCGACGGCCGCTCATCGGCCGCGATGATCCGATTTAAGAAGGATAGAGAATCCAGCAGCACGGCCCAGACATTCTTGTCTCGTTCCTGCGCAAAATGTCGAGTGAGC
>JABMDH010000086.1:38947-44507 GCA_015904075.1 Nitrospira sp. | reverse complement strand
ACCAGGGCCTGTTCTTGAATCGCCGGATCGTTGCCCCATTTACCCAATGCACCGAGCAGCTCCCCGCGCAACTGACTGAGCAGCACATTCTCCCCCGATTGCGGTTGCCATCCCAATTCCCGGACAGCCGGAGCCACGAGGGTTCTGACGAAGGCTTCAAGCACGGGCCGCTCCGCCGCCGCAATGATCCTATTTAAAAAGGACAGGGAGTCGAGCAGTACGGCCCAGACATTCTTGTCCCGTTCCTGCGTGAAATGTCGAGTAAGCCGCAGATAGTCCGGAAGCGGCATCGCGCCGGAGAGCGTCGTTGCCCAGGCGTCGCTGAGGAGATTGAACCGTTCGGTCGGCGCGAGACGATCCAGCCCTGTGTCCAACAATCGTTGGAGCAGTGGTGCGTCGTACTGTCCCCGGTAGAACCCATGTCCCCCCTCATTGATGAGCACCTGCCGGACATCTGAGGGAAGTGGGATACGTGTCTGGTGTCCTGTGAGGAGCACCCTGCGATGCTCCGCCTTGTCCTTCGTCTCAATGCGAATCTGAACGGGAATGTGCCAGTCCTGCGTGGAAGACCCGCCCGTTGGGAGATAGGCGAATCGCTGCTGCGTCAGAAGCAGATCGGAGACTCCATCCAGTTGAGCGCTTACAAGCGGGTAGCCGGGCTGGAAGATCCACCCATCCATAAGTTCAGGCACCGGTTGTTTGGCGGCCTTCCCGAGTGAGACCCAAAGATCCTTCGTATCGGCATTCCCGTAGGCATGGGCGCGGAGATACTCCCGCACACCGTCCCGGAACGCCGTTGGTCCAATGTGCTGTTCCAGCATGCGCAGAACCGACGCGCCCTTTTCGTATGTCAGCACATCGAACATCGCATCGGCATCCTTAGGCGCGTGAACCGGATATTCGATCGGCCTCGTGCTCCACAGCCCATCGACGGAAAAGGCCGCCGCCCGTGACACGCCGAATGTCTCCCAGCGCTTCCATTCCGGTTTCCAGGCGTCGACGGCCAGCATTTCCATGAAGGTGGCAAAGGCTTCGTTGAGCCACAGTCCATTCCACCAGGACATCGTGACGAGATCGCCGAACCACATGTGGGCGTTCTCGTGGGCGACCACGTCGGCCACCCGTTCGAGTTCTCCGTGGGTCCCGGTACGTTGATCGACCAGCAAGGCCGTCTCCCGGAACGTGATCGCCCCCAGATTTTCCATCGCGCCTGAGGCGAAATCAGGAATGGCGAGCAGATCGAGCTTATCGCCCGGATATGGGATTCCGTAGTAGTTCTCAAAAAATACGAGCGAGGCTTCGGCAATGTCCCGCCCGAATGGTGTCAACGGCTGCTTGCCTGGAACGGTCCAGAGCCTGAGTGGCATCTTGCCGACGAACCGTGCTTCAGTCGCGACCAGCTGCCCGACGATGAACGCCACCAGGTAAGTGGACATCTTCATGCTGTCTGCAAAGCGCAGGACTTTTTTGCCGGCCTCGAGAGACTCAGAGACAACGGAGGTATTTGACACGGCGGTCAGACCGGGATCGATGACCAACATCGTCGCAAACACGGCTTTAAAATCCGGTTCATCCCAGCAAGGAAAAGCGCGACGCGCATCCGTCGCCTCGAATTGCGTGGCCGCCATCGTCTGTGTCGTTCCTGATTGGTCCTTATAGGTACTGCGATAGAAACCGCGCAACTTGTCGTTCAGGGTCCCTTGAAAGGTAAGGCGTAATGTCCATTCTCCCGGAGCGAGCGCCTGCGCAAAGGTGAGTCGACAACGCTGGAGCGGTTCATCCAATTCGATCGATACGGCCCGGTGTGCACCCGTCAGACCGGCGATGTCGGCCTGGCTGATCGCCAGGTCAACCGCATTCATGACGATCGTGGTCGTCGGTTGAGTGATCGTCAGGATGACGACCGCCTTGCCGGTAAAGGTCGCGCGGGCAAGATCCGGCTCCAACCGCAATTCGTATCTGGTCGGGATGACATGCCGTGGGAGCCGATAGGGATTGTTGCTGCCTGAGGTATCATCAAAATTCATGTCTTCCCCTTGAGGTCTGGTCGTTGTAGAAGCCGTTGCAGATTCAGATGGGATGATTGTATACGCGATCGGGGCTATCAGAAGAAAGCGAGCCCGTCTACTCCGTGACACCCCGAATGTGTCCCATCGCTTCCATTCCGGTTTCCAGGCGTCGACGGCCAGCATTTCCATGAAGGTGGCAAAGGCTTCGTTGAGCCACAGTCCATTCCACCAGGACATCGTGACAAGATCGCCGAACCACATGTGGGCGTTCTCATGGGCGACCACGTCGGCCACCCGTTCGAGTTCTCCGTGGGTCCCGGTACGTTGATCGACCAGCAATGCCGTTTCCCGGAACGTGATCGCCCCCAGGTTTTCCATCGCGCCGGAGGCGAAATCGGGAATGGCGAGCAGGTCGAGCTTATCGCCCGGATACGGGATTCCGTAGTAGTCCTCAAAAAATACGAGCGAGGCTTCGGCAATCTCTCGCCCGAATGGCGTCAGTGGCTGCTTGCCTGGAACGGTCCAGAGCCGGAGCGGCGTCTTGCCGACGAATCGGGGTTCAGTCGCGACCAGCTGCCCGACGATGAACGCCACCAGATAGGTGGACATCTTCATGCTGTCTGCAAAGCGCATGACTTTTTTACCGGCCTCGAGAGACTCCGAGACAACGGAGGTGTTCGACACAGCGGTCAAACTGGGATCGATCACCAGTGTCGTGGCAAACACGGCTTTGAAATCCGGTTCATCCCAGCAAGGAAAGGCGCGCCGTGCATCCGTCGCCTCGAATTGCGTGGCTGCCATCGTCTGTGTCGTACCTGATTGATCCTTGTAGGTGCTGCGATAGAAGCCGCGCAACTTGTCGTTGAGGGTCCCTTGAATGGTGAGGTGTAATACCCACTCTCCCGGAGCAAGCGGCTGTGCGAAGGTGACGCGACAACGCTGGAGCGGCTCATCCAATTCGATCGCTGCGGCCTGGTGCATACCCGTCGGGCCGGCGATTTCAGCCTGGCTAATGACCAAATCAACCGCATTCATGACGATGATGGTCGTCGGCTGAGTCATGGTCAGCATGACGACGGCCCTGCCGGTAAAGGTCGAGCCGGCGAGGTCCGGCTCCAACCGCAATTCGTATCTGGTCGGGATGATGTGCCGTGGGAGCCGATAGGGATTGTTGCCGCCTGAAGTATCATCAAGACTCATGTCTTCCCCTTGAGGTCCGGTTGTTGCTGACGCCGTTGTAGATTCAGATGGTATGCATGTATACGCGATTGGGGCAAGCAGAAGAAAGCAAACCCGTCCACTCAGATCCCGTAAGAGTTCTCGTCTGCTGAGCACGTGCTCAGGCCTGAGAGACATGGAGGATGTGAACGCCTTGGGGAGTCCCGACGATCAGGATATTCGTTCGACCGACAAAAATCCCCGTTTCCACGACACCGGGGATACGGTTCAATGCAGTTTCCAGTGCACCTGGCTCACTCATGCGATCGATATGTACATCAACGATCACGTTCCCCGCCTCAGTTGTAAACGGGACTCCGTGACGTTCCCTGAGCACCACGCGGCTCTGTGTGAGCGTTTCTATTTCACGCGCCGTACTGCCCCATCCAAACGGGATGACTTCAATCGGCAGTGGAAATGATCCGCCAAGCACCGGAACCTGTTTGGTGTGATCGACCATGACGATAAATTGCTTTGAAGAAGCCGCGACGATCTTTTCTTTGAGGAGTGCGCCCCCGCCGCCTTTGATCAGATTGAAATGAGGGTCGACCTGGTCGGCACCGTCAATCGCAACATCGATCTCCCATCGATTCTCTGTATCGATGAGCGGAATGCCGGCCTGCCTGGCAAGAGCGGCGGTTTCTTGCGATGTCGGCACGCCTCGTAAGTTCATGCCTGCGCGCACCTTGTCACCCAACGCCATGATCATATGTTTCGCGGTCGATCCAGTCCCCAGTCCGACGACCATGCCCTCGCGGACGAATTCGATGGCCTTGACGGCGGCGGCTTTCTTGAGCTGATCGAGATCGACAGACGTCATGGTGTAGGAGCGAGCGAGAGAGCCGCGGCAACGGAGGCCGCACCAAGGAGTGCGGTCTGTTGGTTCATGATCACTTTCACTGGCATCTGCGTCATGAGGCGCTTATACCGGCCCTTGTTCGTGAACGCTTTCATAAATGTGCCATCGTGAAGTTTGGTGATGAGCTTCGGAGCAATCCCGCCACCCACATAGACTCCGTCCAGAGAGAGCGCCTTCAAGGCCAGGTTTCCAGCTTCAGCACCATAGATGGTAGCAAAAAGATCTAATGTTTGCTTGGCAATGTCCGCCTGGCCCTTCAAACCGGCTTCAGCGATTTCTGCGGCTGGATTCCCGGCTTTGATTTTTTCTGCCAGCCATGTGGGCTCGTTCTTTTTCGTGTCACGGAGGAACTCATACACGGCGTGCAACCCGGGACCAGACAAGATCCGCTCATAGCTCACATGGAGATATTGGCCTCGCAAATAACGAAGCAACTCGATTTCCTGGTCATTGTTTGGGGCGAAATCTGCATGCCCTCCCTCTGAAGGCATCGGTCTGTAGGATTTCCCGTCCCAAAAGAGAGTGGCTTCCCCCAATCCCGTACCCGCAGCGATGAGTGCGAGGGCTTGCCGTTTTTTAGGCGGGTTCCCGGCATTTAACACCTCCAGCTCGTCTGGCCGCAGCCATGCAATTCCATAGGCGGTCGATTCAAGGTCATTGAGTAGCTGGACACGGGGAATATTGAATTGCTTGGCAATCTTCGCACCTTCGACAAGCCAGGGCAGATTGGTCGTCTGGCTATGATTATCAATGACCGGCCCGGCGATACCGAAGCTGGCGGCGGTCAGCATGATACGTTCTGTCGTTTGTTTCGTCTCCTGTGCCAAGCCGGATTCCGCAATCGCAACCCCGTCCAGCGCAGTGGGCGGGGTCGGCGGCTCTAGAAATTCTTGGAGAATGTCTTCAAGCGAGGCGTAGTCTCGACTATGGAACGATTCGAGGCGAATTGGTTCAGTCCGCTCCGTGGTCCACTCATAGAGAGCAAGATTCGTCTTGGTCCCGCCGATGTCGCCCGCAAGAATCATGTCTGACTGTTACCCCGGATCTCATGGTGGAGAATTGTCAGTCGTGCCGCCGCAGAGCGATCCACCATCCATATCAGCCGCCCTGATTGCGGGGCAACCAGCGCAGCTGGAAACGCGCGATCAGCCGCACAGTCCGGCTCAAGAATTGCGCGGACAATGCCGGCCTTACTCGGGCCTGCGACTAGAAACAGTACCACAGTCGCCCTATTGAGCACACCTAGTGTCATGGTTAGGCGCGATCCGATACCTGTGGGCGCGTGACCGACGGTCACGGCTCGTCTCTGTTCTTGAAGTGCGGTGGTCCCTGGAAACAACGAGGCCGTATGCCCGTCCTCTCCAAGACCGAGAAGGATCAGATCAATCCTGGGCGGTTCTGGAACTGCCGTATTCGTAAGTCGGCGCAACGCCGCCTCGTATTGTTGTGCGGCATGTTCTGGATCCGGAAGTGC
>JABMDH010000086.1:32850-38847 GCA_015904075.1 Nitrospira sp. | reverse complement strand
TGGCTATGATTGTCGATGACCGGTCCGGCGATGCCGAAGCAGGCAGCGGCAATTGTGACGCGCTCCGTCGATTGTTTTGTCTCATGTGCCACGTCGGTTTCCGCAGTCGCATCCCCGTCCAGCGCAGTGGGCGGTGTCGGCGGCTCCAGAAATTCCTGGAGAATCTCTTCAAGAGAGCTGTAGTCGCTACTATGGAACGATTCGAGACGAATCGGTTCGGTCCGCTCCCTGGTCCACTCATAGAGAGCAAGGTTGGTCTTGGTTCCGCCGATATCGCCCGCAAGAATCATGTCTGGCCGTCACCCCGGATCTCATCATGGTGAAGGATTATCAATCCTGCCGCCGCAGAGCGGTCCAACATCCACATCAGCCGCCCTGTCTCCGGGGCAACCAGCGCAGCCGGAAGCGCGCGATCTGCCGCACTGTCCGGCTCCAGAATCGCGCGCACGATGCCGGCCTTGCTCGAACCTGCAACCAGAAACAGTACCACAGTCGCCCTATTGAGCACACCTAGTGTCATGGTCAGGCGCGATCTGATTCCGGTGGGCGCGTGACCAACTGTCACGGCCCGTCTCTGTTCTTGTAGTGCGGCCGTCCCTGGAAACAACGAGGCCGTATGCCCGTCTTCTCCAAGACCGAGAAGGATCAGGTCGATCCGGGGCGTTTCGGGAGCAACAGTATTCGTGAGTCGGCGCAGCGCCTCCTCGTATCGTTGTGCGGCAGTTTCAGGATCCGGGTGTTCCCCCTGTATCCGATAGATGTGATCGGGGGCGATTCCCGCGGGCTGAAACAGCGCGGTCTGGGCCATGTGGAAATTGCTATCCGAATGTTCCGGTGGAACACAGCGTTCATCTCCGAAAAGAAAAAATATGTGCGGCCAACTAAATCGCGCTCTCCACTCCGGTGAATCCAGTGTCTGATACAGGGTTCTCGGAGTTGCGCCGCCTGACAGCGCCAGAAGAAACCGGCCATGGGATCGAATGGCTTCTTCACTGACGGCATGGACTAGCGACGCAGCGGCATGGGCCCATTCAGGGCCATCGGGTGCGATGCGGATGTCGGGAGTACCCAGCATGTCAGCGTCGGGAAGTCCGTCGGCGATTCTTTGCAGCTGTTCGCTGCCGTGATGGTCTGGACGGGGTCAGTGCCGTCGTCACGGCATCGACCGTCGCCGCTTGATCTTTCCCCAGTTGGATACGGATGGCCTGGCGATGATGCGAGCGCAGCGATTCCACATCCCCTGCAGCCTGCGCATGGGCCAATGTTCCAAACGAAAACGGCTTGCCTGGAATCGCCAGATCCGGAGTCATGCGACCGACCAATTCAAGAAAGAGACCGGTATCAGGCCCGCCCTTATGCAGTTGTCCAGTCGAATGCAGATAGCGGGGACCATATCCAAAGGTCGTGGTCACATGGTGC
Source organism: Nitrospira sp. (assembly GCA_015904075.1). Next base: position 37,428 of record JABMDH010000086.1, on the reverse strand, counting down.
TTTGCGACAAGGGTTCGGCGGAGACGTCGCACAGCAGCCTCAAATGCACGCGACGGCGTCGTATAGGCCAAGACAGAGATATAGGCGCCGGCCTGAAGACAGCTGGAGAGGTCCTGCGCCGCTTCTTTGGAAGTGCTTCCGGGTCGTTCCGGTAGCCGTCCGGTCGATTGGACAATCCCGAGGACGCGATTTGTGTTGTCTTTGCTCTCTTGGACATTCGGCTGATCGAATGGGTGGATGCCCAATAGGTGTCCTGCAACAGCTGTTGCAAATTCCCAGCGAAAGAACTCCGCGCCGAGGTCGTAACAATCTTGTAGATCGAATCGAAGAACCGGATGGTGCGATGTTCGGAGCGCCTGCACCTGCCGATCAAGGACGGCATTGTTCGCCCCCTTGAGGCGCATATAGACAAAGAGCCGGTCGTTTCCATATGCGGATGGTGCCAGAACCGGTTCTTGTGCAACGGGTATGAGGCCGGTTCCCTCCTTGCCGGTGCTCTGGAAAGCGACATAAAATGCGTCGGCCGCCGCCGTGGCTCCGAACAGGCGGGCCAGCACCATGTCACGGATGAATCCGAGAATGCGGCTGGCAAAGGTCCCAAGGCCGATCAACCCGGCGGCTTTCACCACCGAGTGCTGCTCGCTTGTGCCTGCTTGTGCGGAAGTCGCGGATGCGCTCGATTCAGACATGGATGCGGATTCTAGCGGAACAACAGCAGGGCGTCTATGGAATGGGATATGTGCGCGTCATCATAAAGCCTCTTTGCGCCGCGACCTGCCTGCGCGAAGCGCTTCGGCGGAGGCAGGGAACGCCGCTGGCGGACTTTTTCAGCATCCTGTTAGAAGATGATGATCGGTGTCCCGACTCGAGCAAACGTATAGACCCGTTTGAGATCGCCGTCATTCAGCCGGATGCAGCCATGCGTGACATTTTTCCCGAGCAAGCGCGTATAGAGCGTACCATGGATGAAATATCCCTTCCCGAACCCTAGAGCGTACTCGCCAAGCACACCCTGTTCGACACGGTCAGCCGGGTTTTTAGGAATCTCTTCGCCTTCTTCGATAAATGCCCAGTCCGGCTTGACCCAGGCGGGATCGGTCAGTTTGGACTGCACGAGGAATTCTCCTCGCGGGGTATCGAACACCCATTGGTCGTTGCCTTCACCGGGTTTATCCAGAATGATTCCGCTTCCTGTCGAAGCAATGGCGTCGAGCACCACATCTTGCCGGCGCTTCACATACAAATGGTTCCGGGCCGTATCGACGAGAATGTACGGTTGCTGCGGGCTGAGCCGGGAAAGCTGCGCGGACAACGCCTTGTACCGTGCTTGAAGACTGTGGAGATGACCGTCACCCGCTGTGCCCGATGTGGAAAGCCTGTGTGGCCCGGAGTCCGGGAGCAAGGCCTGGCTGTTGGGCGGTACATCAGCCACCAATAGTGCGATAAGAAGGAACGACGAAAAAGCGACTCGTACCGGCATCATAATGACACTCAGGTTTCGTCTGTTCGATCCGCTAGCTCCGCCAAGGCCAACGCAATCGAATTACGTCCGGTCAATGCGCCGACAATCGTTACCGGCGTGCCGGAGGATACTCGCGCAAAGAGTTCGGCCATGTGGGGATTCGCCAGCATGACACACCCAAGCGTCTGCGCCATGAGCTCATTCTCCACACCATGGATTTCGATTTGGCCTCCAATATCTTTTGCCGAAGCAATTTTCCCCGATTGCTTGGCCAGCCGAAACCGCCGGCGATCTTCTGCATTGGGATAGTCCAACACGAGGGCGCGATAAAACTGCGTTTGCCCTGCACCGCGAGCCTCAGTCACCCGGTACCGTCCCTCCGGGGTGGCTCCATCTCCCTGAAATCGTTTCTCCCGAATGCCGTTGAATCCCAGCCGGACGGGGTATGATAGCACTTTGCGTCCGCCCTTGTAGACGATTAATTCCCGGTCGGCCTTACTGACAACGATGGCCGTGGACTGGTGTGCCCTCGACCAATCCACCGTTTGTTTGACCATGGCCTGCCAATGCCCGACCTGCCGATCATCGGCATACCGACCTAACTCGCGTATTAATACCGCCGTCTGAATCTGGAGAGCCTGGCTGGCTTGCTCGGCAATCTGAATAGATCGTGCGTAGTCTCTTTGTTCTAAGAAGGAACGGGCTTGTTTGAGAAGCAAATCTGTTTGGACTGGTTTTTCCCCCAACGCAACACGCCCATTGATCGATTGGACATGCGAGGCGATGGACAGGAAGCGCGTTTCAAGACGGGTGAGCATGGATTCTGCTATCCGCCGTTGGGCGGCCTGCCGGTCACTCAGCCGAGCGACGGTGGTTCCACCTTCACTATGAAGCCGCCTGAGCTCTTTCTCGATCTCGTTGGATTCCCACGGCCAGCGGATAAGATCATCATCGGCTTGTACGCGGGCTTTGAGCGAGACCCATTGCCTCGCAAAGTAGGCATATTCCTCAGGCGCGTCGAGTCTCAGTGGACGGCATCGGAAGCGATGGCCCCAGTCAACACCGACGTGCGGGCCAGAAGGTTGCGGAAAATCGCTACCATCTTACAAATGGCGCTCAAGACTCAATCGCATCAGGATGCTCAAAAAGGCCACTGGTCTCACCCACCCAACCCCGGCGCGCCAAGACGCGCCATGCCACGGGGCGGCCGCAGCGAGCGAAGCGGCGAGGAGGTACATACCAAGCTTCGCTTGAACCGCTCGCTTCGATCAAATGCGAGCGGATAGGTCCTTACCTCCGCTAGGCTCATAACGTTGAGCCTCTGAGCGATGCGAAAACACCGCTGGCGGACTTTTTCAGCATCCTGCTAGAAAGCCCAGTATCGGGAAGGTCCAAACATCAGCCGGCATCCTACGAGAAAGAGTTCCCCGCTGGACTCCACAGGCACAGGTTTCGTCCATTGCACTTCGTACAGATTCAGCGACCGGCGCCAGCTGGATTCGGGAACATGAATTTCGAGAAGCTGTTGTCTGTGGGGTAACGAGCCCATGAATAAGAGAATGCCGTGCGGGCTTCTATTGAGGCTATAGGCTTCCCCCTGCTGGATCGTCACCCCCGCCTCGTCGATTGCTTCGCAGAACTCATACGTGCAGACTCGCTGTTCTGCGACCCTGTCTTCTCGCCGACGAGTTGGAAACGGAGTGGCGACAGGCCCGCTCGGCATCCCCAGCCGAAGTCCAGCCTGCACATACTCCGCAACATAGGAGTGAGATGTATGAACAACCTCTCGAGTTCCAATCCTCATGGGTCCAACCTCCCATCAAGACAGCGGCTGGATAACTCCCTACACGGTACACAATGTGTGAGCAAGTGTCGTACCGTTGGAATCGTCCACTATGCCAGGTACGGAATTCCTGATAATTTCTTTGAAATCTTGCTCAGGTCACGCAGCCATGTTCTGCCACTATGAAGGGACAGGGCTTCATTCCCATCATCCAACATGTCCCATCCGTATGATTTACAAGGCTATTTTTATTTGTACTTGTCGGCCTACAAAAAGAATGGTGCAGCCTTCACAGCCCCCCCGTAGAACAACCTGATGAACCGAAGGAACAGATGGGCTACTGCACAGAATCAGACGGCAGGGGTTTGTATATGTTCGGGCCGGAATCCCATACCAATCAGCCTGGCTGGGAACCGTTGGAGAAACGGAAAGCGGGCGATCAATCGAAGCGGGAGAGGAGACTGTAACCGGGCTGACGTCGTGAGCACTGACTTGATGATGCGATTCTGGATCAGAAGCTGCACTCGCTGCGTCATGTCCGTAGGCCAGGCCCGCCGTGCCTGTACGCGATGCAAATCCTCAACCGTCAATCGATTGTCGCGTAGCGCGCTGGACAGCAGATTTGCAGTCGCCACAGCATCCTGAATGGCCAAATTGATCCCCACCCCGGCGACCGGCGACATGGCATGAGCGGCATCGCCGATACAGAGCAAGCCCGGCCGATACCATCGGCGCAATCGATCGACCTGCACGGTCAAGAGTTTGGTCAGATCCCACTCTCGCAGTTCATGGACCCGGTCGGCGGTAAAGGGCGCCAAAGCAGCCACGCTGTCTCGAAAAGCCTCCAGTCCCTTGGCATGAACCTCACTCAGCGACCCCTTGGCGATCACGAAGCCACATTGCCAGTACTCACCCCGGTTCAACATGATGAAAATTCGACCGATATCGAACCGGCCCATCGGATCGATCGGATCGTGTAGTTTGCGCGAAAGCCGGAACCATAAGACATCCATCGGCGCGCCGAATTCTTCTACGAACAGCCCCGCCTTTGCGCGAACGACCGAATGCCGGCCATCAGCCCCCACAACCAGCGTGCTCCGAACCTCCAACAGCCCGTTCGGTGTCTTGGCGCGAAGCCCGACGACCGAATCTCCTGCTTCAATCAGATCCGTCACCTCTGCATTCATACGAACCTGAAAAGTGGGATACTGGCTTCCCACTTCGACCAGAAAGTTGAGGAAATCCCACTGTGGCATGAACGCGATATACCGGCACTGCGTCGGCAGATGCGAAAAATCCGCCACTGTGAACTCCAAATCTCCGAACCGCCCGT
>JABMDH010000086.1:26874-32750 GCA_015904075.1 Nitrospira sp. | reverse complement strand
GGTATGAGGCCGGTTCCCTCCTTGCCGGTGCTCTCGGCAAGAAGCTGTTCCACCCACAAGCCGAATGTCGCAAGGCCGGGGGATGCGATGATCGTCACCTTATCTCGTCCTACCTTGGCAAGACTCCCCATCGCGGCGCCGAGATAGGCTCCCGGATTCGTGTCGATAGCCGCCTGCTCCCGGCACCGCTCCGCCATGCCGGCCGCCCGGTCCAGGAGGCGAGGAACATCAAGCCCAAGAAGTGCCGCAGGAACGAGGCCGAATAGTGAGAGGACGGAATACCGCCCGCCAATATCGGGAGGATTGGAGAATATCTGCCTGAATCCGTAATCCTGTGCCATTTTTTCCAATCCGGTTCCCGGGTCCGTAATCGCAACGAATTGATCACCGCCTCGATTCAATTTCGCCTTGGCGACCAGTTTCCAGAAGTGGGCAAAGAGCGACAGCACTTCGACGGTTCCTCCTGACTTGCTGGCGACAAGAAACAGTGTCCGGGATGGCGTAATCGCCTTGGTCACTTCTCGTACCCAACCGGGCACGGTCGAATCGAGCACCCATAGCCTGGGAAACTGTTTCACCGGTTTGAACGACGTACGGAGCACTTCCGGCCCGAGACTGCTTCCGCCCATGCCCAGTAGCACCACATCCGTGATGCGCATCTCCTGTGCCGCACGGACACAACGTTGGAGATTGTCCAATTGTTGCCGCATGTGATCGGGCAGGGTTAACCAGCCAAGACGGTCGGTGATCTCCTTCGGGTCCGGTTTCCACAACCGGTGGTCTTTGGCCCATACCCGCTCAACAACCCGATTTCGGCTCAACGCCTCAAGCGCCGGACCGATCGTGGATTGGAATGAGGACGCCAGCTTGTCTCGCGATGGAGTGGACATGGAATTTCCCTTCCACAAATGGGTTCGATCGGGTTGGGAGGAGTAGGACCCGTATCTTATGAGCCCAGAATGAAAAAGACAATCTTGGGCCGACTAGCACGTATCTATTTATCGGTTGGCCGGCGGATGACTAAAGCCATACCGTCAACAGCCGACCAGGCCAGAGATTGGGCTTGATCGGCGGAGACTTCCAATTGGAGATGAGGACTGTGTGTTACAGACTGACCGGTTGAGAACGAATCGCTCCAGTCTTTCGCACTTTTCCACCACATCTTTCCTTGGGCTCTGAGCCATTGAGCCGGATTTTCTCCCGCCACAGGCGCCACATCAATGGTGAGTGATGGAGTGTATGACAGCGTATAGTCCATTGGCATATCAGCCAATGAAATCGGTTCTTGCTCAATAGGAGCAGTTGGATCGATCTTTCTCCGCAAGACTGGCGGTCGCGCGATCAGGCGATAGGTGCCTTTCATGTTCTGCACTGCTTTGGCCGACCACGCGACGATGGGAATTCGGTGCAGTTCGATACCACGGCCTTTGATTTGGATGGTCTGCGTGACAAGATCGATGAGCAGATAGGTCTGGGCACGGGCCGCCAGTTTCACTTCCTCTTCCAGCACACGCGTGGCTTCCTGAACTGCGCCCGGATCGTTAAGGTGGAGATCAGGAAACGCCTCAAGGTCCCCGGCCTGACTCGGGGTGCTCAAAACAAGAAGCATGAAAAAGACTGCGCAGAAGCTCATGAAGGGATATGGTGCCGAAGACGAAGAACGATTAGAACACTGTGGGAAAACTCATTTTGGCTTCTGTGGCCACCAGAGATATCAAGGATCGAGACAACACCAACTCGCCAGGCAGGATGCTCAAGATGGCCGTCCAGCAAGGCCGCAACGAGCGAAGAGGCGAATCGTACGCTTTGGTACGTTGAGTCTCGGAGCGATGCGAGAACGCCGCTGGCGGACTTTTTCAGCATCCTGTTAGAAGATGATGATCGGTGTCCCAACTCGAGCAAATGTATAGACCCGTTTGAGATCGCCGTCATTCAGTCGGATGCAGCCATGCGTGACATTTTTCCCCAGCAAGCGCGTATAGAGCGTACCATGGATGAAATACCCCTTCCCGAACCCTAAGGCGTACTCTCCAAGCACACCCTGCTCGACACGGTCTGCCGGGTTTTTAGGAATCGCTTCGCCTTCTTCGATAAATGCCCAATCCGGCTTGACCCAGGCGGGATCGGTCAGTTTGGACTGCACGAGGAATTCTCCTCGCGGGGTGTCAAATACCCACTGGTCGTTGCCTTCACCGGGTTTATCAAGAATGATTCCGCTTCCTGTCGATGCAAGGGCGTCGAGCACGACTTCTTGCCGGCGTTTCACATACAAATGGTTCCGAGCCGTATCAACGAGAATGTACGGTTGCTGCGGTTTGAGCCGGGAGAGTTGCGCGGACAGCGTCTTGTACCGTGCCTGGAGACTGGAGAGTTGCCCGTCACCCGCTGTGTCCGGTGTGAACCGTGTCTGTGTCTCGGAGCCTGGGAGCAAAGCTTGGCTATGGGGCGGCACATCGGCCACCAACAGTGCGATAAGGATGAGCGACGAAAAGGCGATTCGTACCGACAGCATCATCACACTCAGGTTTCGTCTGTTCGATCCGCTAACTGCGCCAAGGCCAATGCAATCGAATTACGTTCGGTCAATGCGCCGACGATTGTCACCGGCGTGCCGGAGGATACTCGCGCAAAGAGTTCGGCCATGTGGGGATTGGCTAGCATGATGCACCCAAGAGTCTGCGCCATGAGCTCATTCTCCACACCATGGATTTCGATTTGTCCTCCAATATCTTTTGCTGGAGCAATCTTTCCCGATTGCTTGGCTTGCCGAAAACGCCGGCGATCGTCTGCATTGGGATAGTCCAACACGAGCGCGCGATAAAACTGCGTTTGCCCTGCACCGCGAGCTTCAATCACCCGGTACCGTCCCTCCGGCGTAGCACCATCTCCCTGGAATCGTTTCTCCCGAATGCCGTTGAATCCCAGCCGGACTGGATATGATAGCACTTTACGTCCGCCCTTGTAGACGATTAATTCCCGGTCGGCCTTACTGACAACGATGGCCGGAGACTGGTGTGTCCGCGACCAGTCCACAGTGTGTTTGACCATGGCCTGCCAATGTCCGATCTGCCGGTCATCGGCATACCGGCCTAACTCCCGGATTAATGCCGCCGTCTGAATCTGGAGCGCCTGGCTGGCTTGCTCGGCAACCTGGATAGATCGCGCGTAGTCTTTTTGTTCGAAGAAGGCACGGGCTTGTTTGAGAAGAAGATCTGTTTGGACAGGTTTTTCCCCCAACGCAACACGCCCGTTGATCGATTGGACATGCGAAGCCATGGAGAGGAAGCGCGCTTCAAGACGGGTGAGTGTGGATTCTGCCATCCGCCGTTGGGCGGCCTGCCGGTCACTCAGCCGGGCGACGGTAGTTCCACCTTCGCTATGAAGCCGTCTGAGTTCTTTCTCAATCTCGTTGGATTCCCACGGCCAGCGGATAAGATCATCATCGGCTTGCACGCGGGCTTTGAGCGAAACCCATTGTCTCGTAAAGTCGGCATACTCTTCAGGCGCCGCCCGGGGAGCCCCTATGGAAATCAAATCATGATCGATGGCATCGATTGCGGCGATCAGGTCGGGGGGAACAGCGGGAACACATCCGGTCACAAGAAGGACGCAGATGCTCCCGGCAATTTTAGCACGGTTGATACCCATCGCCGCCACGTCAAAATTCTACCTTACTTCTTCCCGGAAGGAGAAGATTTTCCCTTTCCTGTCTTTGCCAAGGCACTCTGAATTTCGTCTGACACGGCCCGGCTCTTGTCATTGATGGCCTTCGCTTGAGTCTGCGCAGCCGGGTAATCTTCCTTGTCAATCGCCAGCTGAACCTGATTGAGTGACGCTTTGAGGGCTTCGGCGTCATTCTTGATCGCCTCGACAGCCGCACGATCTTTTCCGACCGGCGCCTTGGCGACTAATTTCAGAACGCTCATTGAAGAAAACAGTATATAACTGCCTGATTAAAGACACAAAATATGAGTTTGTGCGAGTAAGAAGTGCTATTGATGGTCTCACGGACCTTCCGGCTAATGCAGATCTTGCTGGAGCAGAAATAGAACTCGTAAACGCCACCGGTCGAGAAACCCATTTGAAAGATGTGATCGGAGAGGTCGCTGAACAGTACGACATGATCTTTATAGATTGTCCGCCAGCGCTTGGGATTCTCACGGTCAATGCCCTTACAGCAGCCAGTTCTGTGCTCATCCCGGTCCAGTGCGAATACTATGCGATGGAGGGACTTACCAGGCTGATCGGCAGCATCGAACGAGTGCGCCAATCCTTTAATCCTGATCTCCATATCGAAGGAATCGTCTTGACAATGTTTGATGCCCGCAATACATTGGCTCGCCAAGTTGCCGATCAAGTGCGCTCGCACTTTACGGAAAAGGTCTATCGCGCGGTTATCCCACGCAATGTCGCGCTGGCAGAAGCTCCGAGTTATGGCCGGCCCGGCATATTGTATAACGCAGCATCAGCTGGTTCGCAGGCCTACGTTGCTCTAGCCAAGGAGTTTCTAACTAATGGAAAAGAAAGCGCTCGGTAGAGGACTCGATGCTCTCTTGCCGTCTATGGCTGTGAACCAGCCGGTTGAGGCCAGCGACGTACAGCACATACGAATTACTGACATCGTTCCCAACCGGTATCAGCCACGGCATCATTTTGCCCCGGGGGAACTCGCCGAATTGGCGGCCTCTATCAAGGAGAGCGGTATCCTACAGCCCATTATGGTGCGCCGCAAAGGCGATGGGATCTTTGAGCTCATCGCCGGTGAGCGACGATGGCGCGCCTCAAAAGAAGCTGGTCTTAAAACGATCCAAGCTGTCGTCAGGAATTGTAGCGATCAAGAATCTTTGCTGATCGCATTGGTGGAAAATATACAACGAGCGGATTTGAATCCGATGGAAACGGCCCGTGCCTATTCACGGATGATAAACGAATTTGGACTAACGCAAGACGCCATTGCTCACAAAGTTGGGCGCGACAGATCCTCGGTCGCCAACGCAGTGCGCCTGACACAGCTCCACCCGGAAGCCCAGAAACTCGTTGAGAACGGGACTCTATCAGCTGGCCATGCAAAAGTTATCCTTGGCCTGGAGTCCCCTGAACAACAGATGCAAGTATCCACAATGGTGGTCTCTCATGGACTTTCCGTGCGAGAAACTGAAAAACTCGTTGAATCTTCACTAGTTAAGAAAAAGCGCGCTCGCAAGACCCAGGTAAGTTCTGAATGGAATGCGCTCGAAATGCGACTGCAGAAGAAACTCGGAACGAAAGTGCATATCGTGCCTAGAGGGCAGGGTGGGACAATAGCGATTCAGTATTTCTCAGCACCACAATTAGATGGTATCGTCGAGACTCTACTTTCAGAGTAGACCTTGCTCCATGTCAGTTGCATCGAGCACAATTGGAAAGGACATACTTCTTGCTTTTCCATAAATTTCCGCTACATTTGCTATCTGAAGCGACCGATACCACTGCAATAGCGTACACAAACACTCGCTGCACTTAATTTGGCCGGACAGGATGAGGAGGAGATCCATATGTGGAAGCCTGAGAAGCAAGATGGTACAGAGGAAGATGGGCCGAGCCTCACGCCCACACGAGTAGATTCGAGGGAAGATGTCAGCGCCTTCATCGGGAAGGGTGTTGATTTCAAAGGTGTCATTTCCTACACGGGAACGGTACGAATCGATGGATCCCTTGATGGCGAGATCACGACCGATGGTGTGCTCCTGGTCGGGGAAGATGCTGTTCTCAAAGCAAAAGTGACGGCAGGAACCCTAATCTGTAAGGGAAAGATCACCGGAGATATTCATATAAAAGAGAAGCTCAAACTGAGAGCTCCCGCTGTCATCAACGGGGGCGTGAAGACCCCCATGTTG
>JABMDH010000086.1:9574-26774 GCA_015904075.1 Nitrospira sp. | reverse complement strand
ACAATTGCCGGAGGTGGGGCGGCAAGTCGGAAAAGCCTTTAAAGGATTCAAGGATGTGACGGAAGATTTGCGGAAATCCGTCGAGCCCGAGTTGAATCTGATTCAACAAGAAGTCAAAATGGCAGAACAGGACTTCCAGGCATCGCTGAAAGAGACGGAAGAGGAAATCAACTCCGCAGCCAAACAGGTCGAAGACAAAACAGCCGGCCAGCCGGGTCAGGTTTGATCGTGCATCATCACCACCCGCCGATACACCACTAGTCTCAAGGAACCACCGTTACGTGAGATCGTTTTTCTCGTTTCTTTTCCAACCCAGACACCAGAGGCAAACCGGGCTCGGGACCCGTACCTGGAACGAGCACCTCGGCATACGCGCCTTATTACTCGCCGTTGCGATCGGCCCAGCTCTCCTCTTGGCCACCACCACGATCGTCAATGCGGCCTTTGAAATACCGGAAGGCGAAAGAATCACTAATATCATCGTGATCGGCCGAGGCATTCCCCTCAAGGAGAAGTACGAGCTCTTCGATCCGAACATTGGCAGGAATTTTGACCTCAAAAATCTCTGGATCCGCGCAGACCTTCGCGTCCGACCTGAATACAGGAACAATCTCTGTTTCGGCGGAGGAATTGGAGGCGGAGGAAATTGTAACAACCCGTTGGGAATAGCCAACCACTTCACAGGCAACGCCAACGATTCCTTCGTTCAACAGATGACCCGATTGGGCATCGGCTATGACATCTCTCCCGATGTGAATCTGTATTTCGAATTCATCGATTCCCGCACCTGGGGTGGGAACGGGGATCCGATTAATCATACATGCGCCCCCGCTCTCAACACCGGCAAATCAGCCTGTTCGCTCGGGATTCGAGCCGGCTACATGCTGATTCGCAATTTCGCCGGAGTCCCTGGACTGGGCATCAAGGCCGGACGGCAATACCTTGTCTTCGGTGATCAAAGCCTGTTGGGGCACTTCGATTGGGCAAACACCGGGTTTTCCTTCGATGGGATCATGGCGCAATACGGCACGGGTTTCATGGATTCATCCTTCGGCTGGTTCAGGCTTGCTGAGACTGATCTCCCACAGGGCGCGGCGCTCGGCAGCGGGGGACCAAATATCAACCCGGTCACGGGCCTCCCGGTGACCGGCCAAGCGAGAAATGCGCATGGGGATGTCGATATGCTGGTCCTCTATAACCAGATCAAGGTCGTCCCCTGGTCCTTGATCGAACCCTTTTATATCTACTACAAGAACAATCTCGGTTCGACAGATGTCCGTGCTCAGGGTTTGGGCACACCGAAGCATGGAAACCAAACGCGGCATGTCATTGGGAATCGTATCGCCGTCAAGAAGAGCGGCTTCGACTTCTCGAATGAGTTGGTCTACCAGTTCGGCCAAATGGGTGACACCGGCGGGACGACCGAACCTTGCGGCGCGACAGGAAATCAGACGAAGTGTCTCCACATCAGTGCATGGGCGACCAGAAACTGGATCGGCTACACGTTCTATGATTGGGCCTGGAAACCACGGTTTGCTCTTAATTTCGACTATGCCTCTGGTGACGGCCGTGCAAATTGTACGTTGAACCCGGCCTATGGAACCTGCTCCACCGCCAACACGTTCGAAAATCTCTACATACTCTTCAGGCGCCGCCCGGGGAGCCCCTATGGAAATCAAATCATGATCGATGGCATCGATCGCGGCGATCAGGTCGGGGGAAACAGCCGGAACACATCCGGTCACAAGAAGGACGCAGATGCTCCCGACAATCCCAGCACGTGTAATACCCGTTGCCGCCACGTCAAAACTCTACCTTACTTCTTCCCGGAATGAGAAGATTTTCCCTTTCCTATCTTTGCCAACGCACTCTCTATTTCGTCTGAGACGGCCCGGCTCTTGTCATTGATGGCCTTCGCTTGAGCCTGTGCAGCCGGGTAATCTTCTTTATCAATCGCCAGCTGAACCTGATTGAGCGAGGCCTTAAGGGCGTCGGCGTCGTTCTTGATTGCCTCGACCGCCGCCCGATCTTTTCCAACCGGCGCTTTGGCGACGAGCTTCAGAGTCGACGCGACGGCTTCCTGGGCAACCTGCTGAGCCTGGAGCGCTCCCGCTTTGGCTTCTTCCTTCTTCTTGGCCACCTCTGATTTTACGCGCGCACCTTCGGCTGTTGTTGATACAGCCAGCTGTTCAACTTTGCCGTAGTCCCGAAAGAGGGCAAACTTCCCGTCCTGCTCACTCGCCTCTTTTTTCAACGCCGCGAGGGTACCTTCAAGCTTCGCATACTCCTCAGCCGTGTAGGTGCCCGCTCCACTCTGTTGCGCATCCTTGACAGCCTTTTCTGCCGCCTCAATCTTTTCTGAAGGCGGCTTCGCACATCCGGCGATGATGAGGGCGGTAAGGGCTACAGGTACCAGTAACTGTCTAATCTGCACCATGGTGTCATGTCCTCCATAAAAACTCGTTGTGTTCCCGATGCTAGTCCCCTACAGCAGGGAACACTGCAGGGCAATTCCTATTAAACAGCAAGCTCGGTGCCAAGAACTGATTTTCAAATATGACAAATAAGTTCATTATATTAATAGTTTAGATGATGCATGGCGTAAAAGCATCGGCTTATATTGTGGCAATCTGGTGCTGTGGAGACAAAAGCGCCTCAAAGAAGAAAGGGAGTAACGGAGAGACGCAATCGTCCAAATGACCGGAGTCGTAGAAGACTGTAAATTGACGCTCCTATAATGCACCGTTCATTTAGAGTGGTCCGCTTTTTAATGATCGTGAGGGAGGAGCCCCGTGTCCTTTACATTTCAGCAGCCATCGAATCTCAAAAAGAAACGCGAACATGGTTTCCGAAAGCGCATGAGCACAAAAAACGGGCGTCGAGTGTTGGCTCGTCGACGTGCGAAGGGACGGGCCCGTTTGACGGTCTAGCTCGCCACCGACGGCATTCTCGATGTTCTTCTGTGCATCTGCCGGTGACATCTCGCTGCCCTGGGAGCACATCTCCCTGTCAGAAGCCATCCCGACTCAGACCATCGAAGGACGGCGTGCAGCCGTGGAACGATCCTTTCGCGATGTCGAAACCGCAAGGAGAGAGCAGCATTTTCTTACGGGCCAGCCGGGAGATTGAAACGGTCAAACGTCACGGACGGCGGATCTCCACGGCGTTGTTTAATCTGTTGACGTACAAGATGGATGACGCGCCGAGCCGCGTCGGAATTATCGTCGGGAGGCGCTTCGGCAATGCGGTTCGGAGAAATCGGGCCAAGCGGGTTTTTCGTGCGTTGGTGAGACAGCGGCACCAGGACTTGATTCCCGGTCAGGCCCTTCTGATATTCCCGAAACGCGAAGCGCTGGTGCAGACGCACGAAGACTTGACCCGGATGTGGGAAACGTCATTACGGCGAATTCATCTGATTCGACCAAGGGCGGATTGATATGCGAAAACTGTGTCTCTGGATCATTCATGGGTACCGCTTGATGATTTCTCCTTTGCTTGGTCCGGCCTGCCGGTTCGAACCCACATGCTCTCGATACGCCTTGGATGCCGTGAATCGGTACGGTGCGCTGCAAGGTCTTGGCCTGACATTGGTCCGCCTGATGAAGTGCCATCCCTTCCATCCCGGGGGAGAAGACCCGGTCAAGTAGCGGTTCATACACTCTAGGGGAAACATATCTTGCTCATGGAAAAGCGCGTCATTGTGTTCCTTGTGCTCTCACTGACGATTATCTTTGGGTACGAGTACGCGCTCAAGCAACTGGGCCTGCTCCCTGATCCCCCTAAAATTGAAGAACCGGCGCCGGCAACCGATCCCACGCCATCAACTTCATCTGTTCCACGCGAAACAACCTCGGCGAGCGCCTCTCCCATAAAACCTTCCGCCGACAAAGGTGCAGTAGAGAAAACCCCTCCTCACGAACCCGTCAGTACGGTTGGGGAGACGGTCGAGGTGGACACCACCCTCTACCGTGCAAAATTTATGTCCCGCGGCGCGGTGCTGACGAGTTGGGAGCTCAAGCGCTATCGCAGCAGCGCGGATAACAATGCACCCCCCGTACAGATGGTCAGGCAAGGCGGAAAGTTCGCCGGCCCGTTGTCGATCAGACTGGACGATTCAAACCTTTCGAAAGAAATCAGCGACGGGAACTATCGGGTCACGCGAGACTTTACGACCCTGGACGACAAGAACCCCACCGGCCATCTGACCTTTACGTATGAAAACCAGTCTACGGGTGTGCGTATCGTCAAACAGCTGACGTTTCATGCAAACAGCTATCTGGTGGATATATCGCTGAATCAGACCGGACTCTCTGGCTCTATGCAGGTTGGGTTGGGCACGAATTTCGGCATTGTGGAATGGGGCGAGGGCTTTATTGGCTCGATCGGTCCTGTGGCACTGGTCGATGGCAAGATCAAGCTGGACTTGCCCGATTCTGAAACGGAGCACAAGGGGTCCGTGAAATGGGCCGGCCTCCAGGATAAGTATTTTTTATCTGTGCTTATCCCACAGGAGAGCCCAACCGTTTTGGTGAAAAAGGAAGGCGAGAAGCTGGCCTCAACATCCGTTCTTATCCCCATCGCTTCATCCGAAGCCCCAATCGAATTTCATCTCTATGCCGGCCCCAAGGAATATGACACGCTGCGAGCACTCGAACTTGGCCTGGAAGATACCGTCGACTTCGGCTGGTTCATTTTTGGAAGTTGGGACATGGTCAAGATGGTGGCGAAGCCGCTGTTTTATGTGCTGCGCACGATCAACGATTACACCGGCAACTACGGAGCCGCCATCATTCTGCTGACCATCGCGATCAAGCTGCTGTTTGTGCCCCTCCAATACAAGAGCTACAAGTCGATGAAACAAATGGCCGGGATTCAACCGAGGGTCCTGGAGATTCAGGAGAAGTTCAAAGAAGATCGTGAGCGTCTGAACAAAGAACTCATCAAGGTGTATCGCGACCACAAGGTCAATCCGGTCGGCGGGTGCCTGCCGATGGTGCTGCAAATGCCGGTCTTTGTGGCGCTATTCAACATTCTGAATGTTGCAATCGATTTGCGCCAAGCGCCCTTATGGCTATGGATCAACGACCTGTCTATTCAGGACCCTTTTTATGTCCTGCCGATCGTCATGGGTGGCACCATGGTGATTCAGCAGAAAATTACCCCCACGACGATGGATCCAGCTCAGGCAAAGATGATGCTGCTGTTGCCGGTGTTCATGACCTTTCTTTTTATCAATTTTCCCGCCGGTCTCGTGCTGTATTGGTTGACCAATAATACGCTGACGATCGGACAGCAACTTGTCACGGATCGATTCATTTTCAAGCGCAATCCCCCGGTGCCGGTGGTTGCGGACGCAGCCGTAAAGAAGTGACCCGGCTTCTCGTTTGTTGGATCGGTCTGTTACACACGACGCCTGTGGGACAGAGACCGGCTTGTCTATATATTTATGGATGGAGACCTTGAGGACACAATTTGTGCCATTGCCACTCCCGCAGGCGAGGGTGGAATCGGCATGGTCCGCATCAGTGGCCCCAGGACACTGTCCATCGCAGAAAAGATCGTGCGACTTCGTTCCGGGTTGCTACTGAAAACCGTTTCCTCCCATACGCTCCATCTCGCCGATATTCTTGCACCAGAGCAGCCGGCTCACAGCGACACTCCTGCTGCGAGCTTGAATCGACCGGACAGAGATTTCATTGACGAAGCCCTCGTCGTATTCATGAAAGGGCCCCGTTCCTTCACCGCAGAGGACGTGGTCGAAATTCATTGTCACGCCGGCACTGTAGTCCTTCGCTTGGTGTGTGAAGCCTGCCTGACCGCAGGCGCCCGTTTGGCTGAGCCTGGAGAATTTACACAACGTGCTTTTCTGAATGGACGCCTGGATTTGTCTCAAGCAGAGGCTGTACTCGATACGATTCGGGCAAAGTCCGAGGCAGGACTGAAAATTGCGCAACGTCACCTCCGTGGCGAATTAGGACAGCACGTTGAACTGCTGCGGGCACGTTTCGTCAGGCTGTTGGCACAAGTTGAGGCCGGCATCGACTTCGCTGAAGAAGATATCGCCTTTATTGAACAAGAAGAGCTGCGCTCCGCGCTGGAAGAGACCAGCCATGCGATCCGGACAATGCTTGAGACATCAGCGCGAGGGGTCAGGTTGCGAGAAGGCGCGCGCGTGGTCATCACCGGTCGCCCAAACGTAGGGAAATCAAGCCTGTTGAATACTCTACTTGGTATAGACCGGGCGATCGTGACGGACATCCCGGGCACTACCCGCGATGTGATTGAAGAGTCTGTAGTGTGGGATGGTCTTATGATTACGTTAGTGGATACTGCGGGTCTGCGTGACACTGCCGATGTCGTGGAGCAAGAAGGTATCAAGCGGACCCATTCGGCCGTGGAACTGGGTGATCTCGTCCTGCATGTCCTGGATGCGACTGAGCTGCAAGAACAGGATCTGAGCCCGATGTTATTGTTGCCTGGCTCCCATATGAGCCTCGTCGTCATTAACAAGAGTGACCTGGTAGACACTGATCGACTCATGCGTCTGTCTCGCCTGGCCGAGGAAGGCACAGGCTGCAGGGTACTCGTGACATCCGTTCGAACAGGTATGGGGCTCGACGGGCTACGAGAATCCATTCGATCATATTTGTTACCGGCATCTTTGGAGTCTACAGGTAGCATGACGATCACCAATGTCCGCCATCGCCAGGCCTTGGAACGTGCGGACACATCGATTCGAGAGGCACTGGATTCTGTTCGCAATGGGGTTGAACCGGAGTTTCTCGCCATCGACCTTCGGGGAGCGTCTGATGCGCTCGGAGAAGTGACCGGGGCAATCACCTCCGACGAGATTTTGAATCGGATATTTTCTGAATTCTGTATCGGTAAATAGGTAGGAGCGGTGTCTATGGAATTCGATGTGATCGTGGTGGGTGGAGGCCATGCCGGATGCGAAGCGGCGCTCGCATCGGCGCGGATGGGCGCGGCGACCTTACTCCTGACGATGGAGCGGTCCCGTATTGCACAAATGTCCTGCAACCCCGCCATCGGTGGGATTGCCAAGGGGCATCTGGTCAAAGAAATCGACGCCCTCGGCGGTGAGATGGGGCGGAATACGGACCGGGCTGGCATTCAGTTTCGATTCATCAACACGAGCAAGGGGCCGGCGGTGCGGGCGCTGCGCGCCCAATGCGATAAGGCGCTCTATCGCTCGGCCATGCAGGATACGCTCGCACGCGAAACACGCCTTACCATTGTCGAAGGAACTGTCGATCGCCTGCTGACAGCCGGCGGTGCAGTCACCGGGATTGTGACAGGTTGCGGCCAGACGATCACTGCGAAGGCCGTCGTGTTGACATCAGGAACATTCCTTAAGGGACTTATCCATATCGGGTTGAGCCATTTCCCGGCAGGGCGCGCGGGAGAAGCCTCAGCGGAGCACTTGTCCGATTGCATGCGTGATCTCGGTTTCGAGATCGGACGCTTGAAGACCGGTACGCCGCCGCGCTTGGACAAAAACACGATCGACTTTTCAGTCATGATTCCCCAGCCGGGCGACAATCCGCCTCCGCCGTTTTCCTATCGGACCAAGAAAATCGAGACCCGGCAGATCCTTTGCCATCTGACCTACACGAATCAGGCAACGCATGACATGATTCGAGCAAATCTTGACCGCTCACCGCTCTACAGCGGTGTGATTGAATCCATCGGGCCTCGATACTGTCCTTCCATCGAGGACAAAGTGGTGCGGTTTGCGGATAAAGAGCGGCACCAGATTTTTGTAGAGCCGGAAGGGCTCGACTCCATCGAGTTCTATCCAAACGGTATCTCGACCAGCCTGCCCGTCGATGTTCAAACAGCCGTCCTCAAGACGATTCCAGGATTGCAACAGGCGAAGATGCTCAAACCTGGCTATGCGATCGAATACGATTATTTCCCACCCCGTCAACTCCATCAAACGCTGGAGACTAAATTAGTCACAGGCCTGTACCATGCGGGACAGATCAATGGAACGTCCGGCTACGAAGAAGCGGCTGCGCAGGGGCTGATGGCAGGAGTCAATGCTGTTCTCAAACTGAAAAATCAGCCACCGCTGCTTCTGGATCGCTCTCAAGCCTATATCGGGGTCCTGATTGATGACCTGATTACAAAAGATGCCTATGAGCCCTATCGAATGTTTACCTCGCGAGCGGAGTATCGGTTACTGCTTCGTCATAGCAATGCCGATCTACGGCTCATGCAGATCGGTCATCAACTTGGACTGGTCGATGACCTGGCTTACGACAGACTCGTGGAAAAAAAGACAGCAATTGAAAGCGAGGTCGTCCGACTCAACCGGGCAAGGCCACGATTAACCGACTCGATCCGTTCACGAACAAACAACACCTATCTTCGAGACATTTCTTCTTCACAAACTCTAGCCCAAATTCTGCGAAGACAGGAATCAACCTACCAGGACCTTCTGCGAACGTTGGAAATAGATGCCATTGAAGATATTGAAATTGCAGATGAAGTTGAACTTCAAATCAAGTACGACGGTTACATCAAGCGTCAGCTTCACCAGATTTGGAAATTCAAGAAGTTTGAGCAACGATATATCCCACAGACTTTCAACTACGATGTGGTGTCTGGGTTCTCCCGCGAGGTACGGGAAAAACTGAAGAAGGTACGTCCAGAGACAATCGGGCAGGCTTCAAGAATATCCGGGATCACGCCTGCTGCAATATCACTACTCCTCGTTGCGGTAGAAAAACACCACCGCCAACCCCCTCAACAAGTGGTCATTAGTAATATCGAGTAATCCGCTCGTTTCACAGAACGTTTCTCTTGACCTGGCATGCACATTCACGTAATTGTTCCACGTGGAACAGATCACTAGCTTCTCTTCTATTTTTGAAAAACTCTCTGATCAGATTGGCATTCATCTCCAAGCTGATCAAGTGAAACAATTCATGGTCTATCTAGAACAGCTCCAGATCTGGAATCGATCAGTTAACTTAACCAGTATCACAGAGAGCGAAGAAATCATCGTCAAGCATTTTGTCGACTCTCTTGCCGGGATGACAGCAGAACCGATTGCACAGGGGACCAGCCTTGTCGATATCGGAACAGGGGCTGGCTTTCCAGGTATTCCACTGAAAATTACCAGAAATGATTTGAATATCACGCTGATAGAGCCAGTCCAAAAGAAAATATCATTCCTCTACTCTATCGTCGGACTCCTCCGGCTTAAAGATGTCACCATTTTCTATGGAACCCTTGATCAGTTCATCATCAAGAATAGCCAAGGATCTCAATTCGACTATATGACCACGCGGGCGTTGAAATACGAGTCGGTCTTGCGGCGAGGGTCAAAACTTCTCATGCCTGGCGGGAAGGCTATCATCTACTCATCCTCTCGAATTAATCCATTAGAGCTTGGGAATAGATGGTCGATTAACAAAGAACGTGAATTCGACCTTCCAATGGGATTCGGTCATAGAGTGGTTTCTATTTTGTCACCAGCATGAAATGGTGGTGGTGATGTATTGATGTTCCACGTGGAACATTTTCAGTAACCTCGCTCCCATATCTTCAGAATCTGTTGAGAGAGGGGTCTAGAGCTCGCTGCATATGAAAAAGATTATCGCAGTAGCCAATCAAAAGGGTGGGGTAGGAAAGACGACTACAACGATCAATCTTGCGTCGGCAATTGCCCTTGAAGGAAGATCCGTTCTCTTAATCGATTTAGACCCCCAGGGAAATGCGACGAGCGGCCTTGGAATTGATCCGCGATCATTGAAGAAAACTGTATATAACTGCTTGATTAAAGACACATATTTCGATGTTGCCAGAGTAAAAAGCGCTATTCCTGGTCTCACGGTCCTTCCGGCTAATGCAGATCTTGCTGGAGCAGAAATAGAACTGGTAAATACCGTTGCTCGAGAAACTCAGTTGAAAGATGTGATTGGAGAAGTCGCTGAACAATATGATGTAATCTTTATCGATTGCCCGCCAGCACTTGGCATTCTCACCGTCAATGCCCTTACAGCAGCCAGTTCTGTACTCATCCCGGTTCAGTGCGAATATTATGCGATGGAGGGCCTTACTAGATTGATCGGCAGTATCGAGCGAGTGCGCCAATCCTTTAATCCTGATCTTCATATCGAAGGAATCGTCTTGACAATGTTCGATGCTCGCAATACATTGGCTCGCCAAGTTGCCGATCAAGTACGGTCGCACTTTATGGAAAAAGTCTATCGTGCGGTAATCCCCCGCAATGTCGCACTGGCAGAGGCCCCAAGTTATGGCCGGCCAGGCATATTGTATAACTCAGCTTCAGCCGGTTCGCAGGCCTACGTTGCACTAGCCAAGGAGTTTCTAACTAATGGAAAAGAAAGCGCTCGGTAGAGGACTCGATGCTCTCTTGCCGTCAGTGGCTGTGAACCAACCGGTTGAGGCCAGCGACGTACAGCACATACGAATTACTGACATCGTTCCCAACCGATATCAACCACGGCATTATTTTGCCCCAGGAGAACTCGCCGAATTGGCCGCCTCTATCAAGGAGAGCGGTATCCTACAGCCCATTATGGTGCGCCGCAAAGGCGATGGAATCTTTGAGCTCATCGCCGGTGAGCGACGATGGCGCGCCTCAAAAGAAGCTGGTCTTGAAACGATTCAAGCTGTAGTCAGGAATTGTAGTGATCAAGAGTCTCTGCTGATTGCATTAGTAGAAAATATACAACGCGAGGACTTGAATCCGATGGAAACGGCCCGTGCCTATTCACGGATGATGAACGAATTTGGACTGACGCAAGATGCCATTGCTCACAAAGTTGGGTGCGACAGATCCTCAGTCGCTAATGCAGTGCGCCTGACACATCTCCACCCAGAAGCTCAGAAACTCGTGGAGAACGGGACTCTGTCAGCCGGCCATGCAAAAGTTATCCTTGGTCTGGAGTCCCCTGAACAGCAGATGCAAGTATCCACAATGGTGGTCTCTCATGGACTTTCCGTGAGAGAAACTGAAAAACTCGTTGATTCTTCACTAGTTACAAGAAGGCGATCTCGCAAGACCCAGGTAAATTCTGAATGGAATGCACTCGAAATGCGATTACAAAAGAAACTAGGGACGAAAGTGCATATCGTGCCTAGAGGTCAGGGCGGAACAATAACCATTCAGTATTTTTCAGCACAGCAATTGGATGGTATCGTCGAGGGTCTACTCTCAGAGTAAGCCCTCGCTCCATTTCAGTTGCTCGAGTACAAGCGGAAAGGACATACTTCTTGCTTTTCCATAAATTTCCGCTACATTTGCTACCTGAAGAGACCAATACAACCACGATAGTGCACATAAACACTCGCTGCACTTAATTTGGCCGGACACAATCCGGACACGATGAGGAGGAGATCCATATGTGGAAGCCTGAGAAGCAAGATGGTACGGAGGAAAATGGGCCGAGCCTCACGCCCGCACGAGTAGAAACAAGAGAAGATGTCAGCGCCTTCATCGGGAAGGGTGTTGATTTCAAAGGTGCCATTACATACTCGGGAACGGTACGAATTGATGGATCTCTAGATGGTGAGATCACGACTGATGGCGTGCTGCTGGTCGGAGAAGATGCGGTCCTCAAAGCAAAAGTAACAGCAGGAACCCTAATCTGTAAGGGAAAGATCACCGGAGATATTCATATAAAAGAGAAGCTCAAATTGAGAGCTCCCGCTGTCATCAACGGGGGTGTGAAGACCCCCATGTTGTCGATCGAAGAAGGCGTAGTCTTCAACGGCACACTCGAAATGACCCAAGGGGCTCGCGACACGCAACGAGAGCCGGCGCTTCGGGCCGTGACCCAGTCGGAGCAACCGTCGGTCAAGCGAATCGCCAACTAACGCCTGTTTCACAATAGTTTTGCACCTAGACATTATTTACTGTTGACTCTACCTCCTGCCGAGACACCCTGAGGACACGCCGCTATTAGGCGGCGTGAAAGGAGCGGACCATATTTATGTGGGCCATGAGCGAAAATAGTGCTCAGGACAACGTCGACGGTGAGAACTTTACTTTTCTCGGGAAGGGTGTCGACTTCAAGGGCGTCATTCATTTTAACGCAACGATACGCATCGACGGAAAAGCTGAAGGCGAAATCCGAACCACCGGAACCTTGATCGTGGGGGAACATGCGGTGATCAAAGGGATAGTATCCGCAAAAACGGTGGTGACGAGTGGAAAAATCAACGGAACCGTCACCGCCGCTGAAAAGATTCAGATCCTGAAACCCGGCATACTTATCGGCGACATTCGGACTCCCGCCATTGCCATCGAAGACGGCGCCCATTTCCATGGAATGTGCGATATGGGAGCCCATAAATGGGTGGATGAGGAACCGCCCTCACCTAATAAAAATGTCTACGATCTGACTTCCCATCGCGGCAGAATTCGTTCTTCTGACCTCTAGTCACATTCCTCATGCCCCTCTATGACGCAGACATGAAGAATCCGGACTAGCTCTTCTCACGACCCCCTGTGTACAATAGCACGCTATGAGCCGTCAGACTGTTCTCCTCGGTATGAGCGGCGGAGTCGATAGCTCCGTCGCCGCAGCGCTGCTCGTTCGCCAGGGCTACGATGTGCATGGCGTCACACTCCAGGTCTGGGAACATGAAGACGAAACTGTTGCCGCTTCAAAAAAGTGGCAGGAGCGCGGATGTTGCAAGATCGGGATTGCCAAACATGTTGCCAAGACACTGAATATCCCCTATGAAGTCATCGACAGCCGGGATACATTTCGCACAAAAGTTATCGAGGACTTTCTCCATGGATACACCCATGGCACCACGCCCAATCCCTGCGTCCGTTGCAACGAGCGGGTCAAGATCCAGGGCCTGATCGCTCTAGCTGAATCGAGAAACATTCCTTATGTCGCCACCGGTCATTATGTACGGGTACACCAGCATAACGGATCTTGTCTGCTCCATCGTTCCGCCGATTTAAAGAAAGACCAGAGCTACTTTCTCTATCGGCTGAAACCCGTCTGGCTCTCACACCTTCTGTTTCCGGTCGGCGGCATGCAAAAGGCGGAAGTCTGGCAGGAAGCGGAAGCGCTCGGCCTCCCCGCTGATGAATTGAAGGAAAGTCAGGAGATTTGCTTTGTCAGTCACGGGGACTATCGAACCTTTATCGAAAGGGAAACCCCCCAGGCCAAAAAGCCTGGATCCTTTATCGATGAAACGGGCCGTTCGCTTGGCCAGCATGAGGGAATCGCCTTTTATACTCCCGGGCAACGACGTGGGCTCGGTGTCTCCACAGGCCAGCGTCTGTATGTCCAATCGGTCGTACCCGCGACAAATACGGTCATGCTTGGCCCCGAAGAATCACTCTATCGAAACACCTGCGACGTGAGTGATCTCAACCTTTTTACATCGTCGATCCAGAATGGACCGACTGATGTCGAGGTCAAGGTCCGGTATGCCACGCCGACAACGCCGGCAACAATCTACCCGATGAATTCCTCTACCCTCCGCATCCAGTTCCATACACCCCAACGGGCACTCAGCCCAGGACAATCTGCCGTATTTTATCGAGACCATGAAGTCCTGGGAGGCGGCATCATTCAACCGTTCTAACATCTTCCGTCATTCCGGCAATACCTTCCCTTGACTTGATCCAGAACCTTCGTATAGCCTCTCTCTACAGTAATGGTCCCGGCCGTTTCCCAGGTTCATCACGCATTTGAGGTTTGACATGTTCGGTTCGTTCGGATGGATGGAATTACTGCTGATCCTGGTGATCGTCCTGATCATTTTCGGCGCCGGCAAGCTGCCGCAACTGGGCGAAGGGCTTGGAAAAGCCATCAAAGGATTTAAGAAGACCGTGCACGAAGCAGACGCGATCGACGTCACGCCGACTGAACAGTCTCAACAAGCCCCGGGCGTTTCAGCCAATGCAGCCGCCGCACAACCGGAAGCCGCGCCTTCATCTGCGCCGAAATCCCCACAACCAGGGCACGTCAAACAAGGATAAGAAAACCTGATTCATGCGCAGCGAGCGGCGATTACATGCCGCCCGAATCAATCACGCATTTCCGGCGATACACCATGTTTGGACTAGGAGCAGGGGAAGTCCTTATTATTCTGGTGATCGCGTTTCTCCTCTTCGGCCCCAAACAGCTGCCGGAAGTGGGGCGACAAGTTGGAAAAGCATTCAAAGGATTCAAGGATGCGACCGAAGATCTCCGGAAATCTGTCGAACCCGAGTTGAATCTCATTCAACAAGAAGTCAAAATGGTTGAACAGGACTTCCAGGCATCGCTGAAAGAAACGGAAGAGGAACTCAACGCCGCAGCCAAACAGGCCGAAGACAAAGGTACAGGCCAGCCGGGTCAGGTTTGATCGTGCACCATCACTGCCCGCCGCTCTATCACTAGCCTCAAGGAACCACCGTTACGTGAGATTTTTTTTCTCGTTACTTTTCCATCCCGGACACCAGAAGCACACCGGGCTCGGTTCCCACACCAGGAACGGGCAACTCGGGATACGCGCATTTTTACTTGCCGTTGCTTTTGGTCCAGCACTCCTCGTAGCCACCGCCACGATCGTCGATGCGGCCCTTGAAATACCGGAAGGTGAACGAATCACCAATATCATCGTCATCGGCCGGGGCATTCCTCTCAAGGAGCGATACGAGCTATTCGACCCGAAAATCGGCACGAATTTTGACCTCAAGAACCTCTGGATCCGCGCAGATCTTCGCGTCCGTCCTGAATATAGAAACAATCTCTGTTTCGGCGGAGGGATCGGAAGCGGAGGAAACTGTAACGGTCCTCTGGGAACGGCCAACCATTTCACAGGCAACGCCAACGATTCATTTGTTCAACAGATGACCCGATTCGGTATTGGTTATGACGTCTCTCCCGATGTGAATCTGTATTTCGAATTCATCGATTCCCGCACATGGGGCGGGAACGGGGATCCGATCAATCATACCTGCGCTCCCGCTCTCAGTACCGGCAAATCAGCCTGCTCACTCGGAATACGAGCAGGTTACATGCTCGTTCGAAATTTTGCCGGAATACAAGGCCTCGGCATCAAGGCCGGACGGCAATATCTCGTCTTCGGTGATCAAAGCCTGTTGGGACACTTCGATTGGGCGAACACCGGGTTTTCCTTCGATGGAATCATGGCCCAATACGGCACGAGTTTTATGGATTCCTCCTTCGGCTGGTTCAAGCTTGCTGAGACTGATCTCCCACAAGGCGCGGCACTCGGCAGCGGGGGACCAAATATCAACCCGGTCACGGGACTGCCGGCGACCGGCCAAGCGAGAAATGCGCACGGGGATGTCGACATGCTGGTCTTCTATAACCAGATCAAGGCAGTCCCCTGGTCCCTGATCGAACCCTTCTATATCTACTACAAGAACAATCTCGGTTCGACAGATGTCCGCGCTCAAGGTTTGGGCACACCGAAGCATGGAAATCAAACGCGGCATGTTATTGGAAATCGTATTGCCGTCAAGAAGGGCGGGTTCGACTTCTCCAATGAGTTGGTCTACCAGTTCGGCAAAATGGGTGACACCGGCGGGGCAACCGAACCGTGCGGTGCGACAGGAAATCAGACAAAGTGTCTCCACATCAATGCGTGGGCGACCAGAAACTGGATCGGCTACACGTTCTACGATTGGGCCTGGAAACCACGGTTTGCCCTTAATTTTGACTACGCCTCTGGTGACGGCCGTGCAAATTGTACGCTGAACGCGGCCTATGGGACCTGCACCACCGCCAATACATTTGAAAACTTCTACCCCACCAATCACATCCACATGGGTTACATGGATGTCCAGGGGTGGAAAAATACTTTGACCTGGTCAGCCAATTTCCAAGCCAGACCGACAAGGGACGATCACATTGAAATCTGGTATACCAACCTCAACCTCGCCAATGCCCAAGACAACTGGTACCGCGCAAGCCAAGGCGTCTATGTCTTTTCCAAGGTAGGGAATACGACCAAGCACCTTGGAGATGAGCTGGACTTCACCTGGACCCACCTGTTCATGGACGGAAAGCTGGCTTTTCAGACAACCTTCTCCTATCTCTTTACGGGCCCCTATATCCGGGAGAACCTCGGAACCAGCAAAGACCAGACCTGGGCCTATGCACAACTCTGGTTGAACTTTTAACAGGATGCTGAAGAAGTCCGCCAACGATGTTCCCTGCCTTCGCGCGAAGTGCTTCGCGCATATGCTGGACGGCCTTTTGAGCATCCTGACGCGAGTGAATCTGTAACGCCATCTGTAAGATGTCAACAATGTACTCTGTGTAAACCCAGTTGCTCCGCAGCCTGTTAACTAACACCTTCGAATCTGTCCCTCTCTGATTGTGGATGACCTTACACGACAGCTCAGACGCCAGTTTGGTTTTGCAGGGTTTCGGCCCGGACAGGAAGAGGTCATTCGCACCGTGTTGGCCAGGCGCGATGCGCTGGCCGTCATGCCCACCGGCCAGGGCAAGTCATTGTGCTACCAGCTACCGGCCACTCTTTTGCCGGGACTAACCCTCGTCGTGTCCCCCCTCATTGCCTTGATGCAGGATCAGGTGGCAGGTCTCACACATCTCAATATTGCGGTAGCCGCATTTCATTCCGGCCTCTCTGAGCGGGAGAGGGATCTCGTTGTGTCATCACTGCGCTTACAGCGCCTCAAACTTCTCTACCTGGCACCGGAACGAATGCAACATGAGGGATTTGTGCGCCTGCTGCGCTCCTGCCTCATTTCTTTGCTGGTCATCGACGAAGCGCATTGCATTTCTCAGTGGGGCCACGATTTCAGACCCGACTATATGAAGCTTGGGAAACTGCGCCAGGAACTCAATCACCCTCCATGTCTTGCCTTGACCGCCACGGCCACATCACGGGTCCAAACCGACATCAGCGAGCGGTTACTGCTGCGAGAACCTCTCCATTTGGTCACCGGATTTCGCCGTGAGAATCTCGCCCTATCCGTACGTGACTGTCTCTCTCGTCAGGACAAATTGGCGGCGTTGGACCGCATGGTCAACGACTGCCAGGCAGGTTCTATTGTGGTCTATTGCGCTACGCGCCGGACCGTCGAAGAAGTGGCGGGCATGCTCAGGTATTCACACCAGTCAGTCGGCTATTACCATGCGCGATTGTCCGATGAAGAGCGGTCTCTCCTCCACGACAACTTTCGCCGCGGCGCTATTCG
>JABMDH010000086.1:4787-9474 GCA_015904075.1 Nitrospira sp. | reverse complement strand
GCGGGCATGCTCAGGCAGTCGCACCAATCAATCCGCTATTACCATGCGGGACTGTCGGATGAAGAACGGTCTCTTCTCCACGACGGCTTTCGCCGCGGCGCCATTCGGGTGCTGGTTGCAACCAATGCCTTTGGCATGGGGATCGATAAGGCGGATGTGCGGCTGGTTGTCCATTTTGATGTTCCCGGCAGCGTCGAGGCCTACTATCAAGAAGCCGGACGGGCAGGACGAGACGGACAGCCCGCGTCCTGTGTCTTGCTATTTCATGAGCGGGACCTGGCCACACAGGAATATTTCATTGAGCAAGCCTCACGCGACCCCGGCAGCACCGGTCGCGCCGACCGTATGAGAACGCTTCTCACCGAGATGATGGTCTACGTATCCACTCAGACCTGCCGCCAATTGGCAATCCTTCATTATTTCAATGACGCTGATGAACAAGCGTTGGGACCCTGCAATCTCTGCGACCGCTGCATCTCTTCTCAGACCGTAGACCGCCGAGCCCCGGGTGATGAAGCTAACGCCAATGCGAAGGCCATCTTGGAAACCATCTCCTGGTGCGGAGGACGCTTCGGAGTCAGCCGTATTGTCGACATCGTCCGCGGAAGTCGCTCGAAGATGATGCTCGCCTATGGCGCTGAAGACTGCCCAACCTATGGTAGATTCAAAACCCAGTCGAAGATATCAGTGACTCAGCTGGTGAAGAGGCTGATCGATGCAGACTATCTGCATATCGAAGGACAGGACTACCCAACCCTGGCCGTCACGCGAATCGGGCAAGAGGTGCTGCAGGGGAGCCGCTCTCTCAATCTGGGGAACATACCGGAACAAACAATCCAAGCATCCGCAGCGAAGCCGCATCGTGAACGGACTATACCGGCGGTTATTCAAAAATCAGAGCTGATCGATCCCCAGCTTTTCGAACGGCTCCGCCGCCTCCGCATGGAACTCGCCGAGGAAGAAGGGGTCGCGCCCTTTGTGATTTTTCACGACAAAACACTCCGCACGATCGCCAGCCACAAGCCCCTCACCTCCGCTGCGCTGTTGGCAATTCCAGGAATCGGCGAGACGAAAGCCGAACGGTACGGTCGGCGTGTACTGGAACTCCTGACCGGGGAGTAAGGACTCACCCTATCGACTGGAAATCATGCGCTTTGCACACTGCGATGTAATTAGAGATTGCCCGCGTTCGCCAACCGCTCCTGAAGCTCGCCATAGGTCTGCGTGACGGGAAACTGTGGAAACTCTTTGGGCAAATGGTCCGGCGGCCTGAAGAAAAAGCCGGCATCCGCTTCGCCGAGCATGGCAGTGTCGTTGTACGCATCCCCGGCGGCCATCGTGAAAAAGTTCAATGACTTGAACGCGGCAACCGAATGCTTCTTCTGATTCTGCATCCGCATATGATAATTGGCAATGCGACCGGTTGCGTCGATCTCCAATTGATTGCAGAACAGTGTGGGAAAACCTAATTGCTTCATGAGCGGAAAAGCGAACTGATAAAACGTGTCGGACAGAATGATGACTTGGCACCGGTCATGAAGCCATCGGATAAACTCCGGCGCCCCTTCCAACGGACCCATCCTGCCGATAACCTCTTGAATGTCACCGATCTTCAGATTATTTCGATCCAGAATGGCCAGCCGTTGCTTCATCAATTTGTCGTAGTCGGGCATCTCACGCGTCGTGACTTTCAATTCCTCGATCCCGGTTTTGAGGGCGACATTAATCCAAATTTCAGGAACCAACACGCCTTCCAAATCCAAACATACGATCACGGGTTTCCGCATGCCATCTCTCCTCGTTCTTCAAGATTTCGTTGGGAGGGTAGCGCCACCAGCTGCCTGTTGGTTCCCCTGATTTTCTGATTCCTTGATCCCCTGACTTAAGAACCGCCACACCTTGTCGAGTGCCGCATCCAGGAGCTGGGAACCCTGCCACGTTCTCTGAGGTTCATGCTGATGCCGTTCCAGCCAATCCAGGACGGTCGGAAGCGGAATCATCCGGACCGGGGTCTCGGTTAATTCGCCCCAGAGCAATCCCAATACGGGACCGATACGAATGGGCACAGGAATCGGCTCCACGGAATTCGTGACCAGATCCTGGCACTGCTCTGCCGGCGAGGTGACAAGTAATTCACGGCACGCGGCAGGACGCTGTTCATAAATCGAGCAGACGTCATCCTCGAGAAATGGACAAGGCATCCGTAAGGCATAGTACTTCTGATTGATAGGCTCCAACGCCGCATCGTCCGGTGGTCGAGAAGACTCACCTATTTCCACAAGACGATGCCAGAGTCCCTGTGCCAGCAGGGTTGACTTCGATGCCGCAAACCGTTGAGCAATACGCTGCTGTTGTTCACCCGGTAACGATCGAATGAATTCCGTCAGGATAAAGGCTTCCGGCGGAGCAATCGGCACCATCATTCGACAACAGGCCGCGCAACCTTTTTGGCAGGAACGCGTCTTCCCTTCTGCGGAAACCTGGGTTTCCTCCAGCGCTTGCGCCTCCTCTCCCAATCGCCGCATCAGAGGGACAATCGCAGTCACAGGCACAAAGGCCGTCGGCACATCCACGGCCGTCGTCAATCGTCCCGCTCTCGTGTTCAGAGCAATTTCATACCGTTCGGTCGCTTGTATGTTCATATCGTTGCAGGAATCTGTCTGTTCACATCAAAGACGGGCAAGCCCTACGTGGCCTATCCCCGCTGTCATCATAGAGAAGGGGCCGCAAGACGGTCAACCGTGACGTGGCGTGACAGAGCCTTGCTCCGGAACAGAAGAAACCCGATAATACGCCATGGAGCAACCACCGATCATCATGTCCGGCCATGTTATCGGACTGTTGAAAGAGTATATGCACGACCTGGTCGATCAAGCCGTGCAAGAGACCAAAGCAGACGAACAATTTGGATTCAGCCAGACGCCCTATCGTCCCGATCAGGCTATTTCCGATCTGCTGGCGCTGCTGGACGACCGTATTGAATCAGAGGGCATGCAAGTCGGCCTCCCCCATAATTTTCTCCACCAGATGTGGAGCCTTTGCAACGACGCATCCGCCGAGATCGCAGAGCGAGTCTGGCTCGAAGGAAATATCGGAAATCACATCACCGGCAAGGCACTGACCAGAGAAATAACCTACCGGGCTTTGATTGACTTCATTGAGTCGCGTTCTCGCAAAGAATCGTGACCGCGAGGCCCCTCATAATATGGAGTGATGAATAAGAAAGGACCGTGTGATATGCCACCGACAAAGCGATATTGGCTGATGAAGTCGGAGCCTACATCGTTTTCGATCGACGATTTGATGAAGGCCCCATCGCAAATCACCTGCTGGGATGGGGTCCGAAACTATCAGGCTCGCAATTTTATGCGGGACATGGCAATCGGTGATCAGATACTGTTCTACCACAGCAACGCCGACCCACCGGCCGTTATGGGTATCGCCGAAATCGTCACCACCGCTTACGTCGATCCCACACAATTCGACAAGAAGGACTCGCACTACGACCCGGAGAGCAAGCCAGCCCAGCCCAGATGGGAAATGGTAGACATCAAGTATGTACGGAAGTTTTCATGCCCGCTGTCGCTGGATCAATTACGGAAAGAGTCTGCCCTAAAAGGGATGGTGCTCTTGCAGAAGGGATCTCGCCTCTCGGTTCAGCCGGTCAGTTCCTTGGAGTGGAAACACCTCCTATCCTTGGCACGATAGACCATGGACTGAATGATCAGGTACTGGCTTTCCCATCATCCATATACCGATGTTGCCAGTCCAACCAAGCGTGGCCAAGTTCATGGGCAAGAATATACCGGCGGCGCGTCACAGGAAGACGTTTGCGCAGATAGATAGTCTTTGTGTCGGCATCCCAAATGCCATCGGCATCCTTATCCCGTTTGTCCATTTCTACATCGGAGAGCTGCCTCACAGTAATCCGATAACCGAATGGAAGCACCACACCGAGTGGAATCCGCAACTGCCTCTTCCTTTCTTTCACGATGGCACCCACTCGCTTCCCCATTCCTTCCTGACAGACGATTTAGCCTACCATAACGGACCTATCAAAATATTGATGATTTTTGTCTGCATATTCGTAGACTTACGATGCTCGAGCGGCCCTGACAAGGAGAGGGCATTTTCACTACCGCAGGCTGTCATCCTACTGGAAGCAGCTACCGAAGAAATGAAACATCCCCAACTTCCGGGAGAGTCGAGTGGTCATAACACGGCAGGAGATTGCTTTGAAACTTCTTGAATGACAAAAGAGTCCAGCCCGGCACGGTCGGAAGGAGTCAGCGCGCCAAACGCAATACCGGCTCTATCCTGTTTAGTCCAAACCACCGTCCCGGCAGCTTTGATAGCTTGAGCATGACCAGGCACCTCGAATCGTAACAGCGTCGTCATTCCAATCTGCAGTGGCTGGATAAGTCGGCACACCGCCATACCTCCCACACCGATGTTGCTGGTCAGGCCATTTGTGCATGTTCCATATGCCAGAGTAACGGGCGTCATGATCTCGGCTCGCAACGACACGCGCAGATCCCCTGCCCTATTACAGTCCGGACGATCATGTTTTCCATACACTCGATAGACTGCAATCGACTGAGATCTGTCCGCAGCAGTACCCGTTTCAATCTGATGAAGCCAATATCGCTCACTCAGATAGACTGCGGTGGTAGCCCCAGCCAGGATA
>JABMDH010000086.1:0-4687 GCA_015904075.1 Nitrospira sp. | reverse complement strand
CGGCGCAACGGACCGCTTCTCCCATAGTCGTAAACTTGAGACGTTCTGCGCGCCCGACACACAGAGCCGCGACCTCACCGGTTGACAGTCCAACCCGCATATCGATCGGCGGAAAACCACGATCCTGCCATCGACGATTCAAGACTTGTAGCGTTTCTCCCATGGCCACGGCACAGGCCACGGCCTGGGACGCGTCCGCCTGAATCTCATCGGAGTGTGCCCGGGAAAATGGTACGCCGAAGTTGGCTTTGAGCGCATCCCCGAAGCATTGCTCGACTACGCCCCGATGATCCACAACAAGTCGGGCCATTGTATCCAAATAGTCCGCCGTCCATTTCGTGATGCTCTCGGTATCGAAAACTCTCCATTGAGAAGCAAAGCCGTTCATTTCTGCAAATAGCACGGTGGCGGAGAGTTTTTGTGAACACAAACCACCACCGGGAAGAAATTGCTTCCGCTGCTGCCAAATCCTGTCAGCAAGATCCTCGGAAACATGGTGTGAAAACACTTGCCCGGTAAATTGGCGCTGCTTACGGGCCAACACGACAGAGTCTGCCGCCATCACACCATAGCATACGGTGAAGGCAAGAACCCCCACACTTAACGGCAACACCCAGTGGGTTGCCAGGCTCATCACGACGGCAACGAGGACATACCCAGCTGAAAACGAAACAGCAAGTCCGAGAGACACGGCGAGCTGAAATCGTCTGGTCATCCACACAGCGATAAACGACGTGACAGTGAGAAGTACTGCCGTCACTACCGGAGAAATCTGTTGGAATGTGCTTGGAGACTGAGTCGGCTCAACAATGCTAACGGTACCAAGGGCATCTGTCGAAGCTGCGACGGACAATTGATTTTGAAGAGTTTCGTTCGCGATCTGAGCCACAAGCATCTTGTAGGCCCGGATGTCGATTCCATTGAGCAGTCCCAAGAAAGAAATGAAAATGACGATCAGAGCTACGGCAATACCATGCATCCACCCGTGTAGTAAGAACCGCCTTGAATGGTGATGATTCTCCATAGGACACCGGAAAGAGGAAACGGCTTACAGGGCGTACGGCATTAGTGTACCTACTTCCATCATGTGTTCCTAATATAACCAGATTCTTAGAAGACTCGACAGATACACGAGCTACGCAACAATAATCCGATCAGGCACATTCGATATCACCCCGTCGACACCTACGGACAATGCGTGTTGGATGTCTCCAGGATGATTGGCCGTATAGACACACACGAATAGGCCCGCATGGTGAAATGCATTAATCAGACGGCCCGTCGCGGTGTCGTGCCTGAGACCGACATGCGTCGCTTTATATTTCGTGGCGAAGGACACTGGCACCCGGGGCAACCGGCTGAAGAGCACCATGAGAGGGGCCTTGCGATCGGCTGCTCGAACCTCCCTCAACTCGTCGTGCAGAAAAGACGCATAGATGGCGGGGCCTCTGAACCTGAGAGCCTGTACCATTTCGACAACCTGCCGAGCAATTCCTTTGACCTTGATCTCCAACATCAACCCGCATCGCGATGAGACCGCTGTGAGCACTTCCGCAAATGTTGGAATACGTTCACCATTTCCCGCATCCAGTTTCTTCACCTCATTCAAGGACAATCGATCAATGCGCCCCCTTCCGTTGGTTGTCCTATTCACGCTTGCATCATGAAGCACAACCAGCACGTTGTCAGCCGTACGCCGCAAATCGATCTCGACAAAGTCGACGCCCAGTTCAATCCCCTTTTGAATTGCAGCCAATGTATTTTCCGGAGCATGGCCGGCAGCCCCACGATGGCCAATCCTCAATACCCGGTGCACGGACCCTCCCTCGAGCCATCGCCAAAGAGAGACACGCATCTGGGACTAGGGAGTGGCGAGGCCATTCGCAAATTGTGGGCATCAAGATTGCAGAGAATTTCCTTCATCCGTTGTCGCTCGTGTATCTTCACGTATTCAATCACTTTTCTGTCGATCTCCAGTAACCCAAGACCGGGCGGAATCTCATCCGGACGGACGATGAACAGGTTCACTCCTCGTTCCTTGGCCTTGGCCTGTGCATCCTTGACACGGTGGTGGATGTATCGCTCGTTTAACCGCAGGAGATCGTTCAATTCTCGCAGATCCCGTAGGGGATTTGGTTCCGCCCGAACACTATGCCTTGGAACATTGAGAAACATGAAGATCGTATCGCAGCCAAGACTGAACGCTTCTTCGACCGGAAGTGGGTTGGCAAGATCGGCATCAAGGAACCGTTGGCCTTTCATTTCAACCATCTCAAAGAGGGGGTACAAAGCCATGGACGCCCGAATACGTCGAAAAAAGAGATCCAACTTTTCTTTCTTACTTCGCGAATTATCACGCGAATCAATAGAAACATCGGCGTCTCTATTTGAAAACATAACGGTCGATCCATCTTCATACCGTTCAGACAGGATATGCCAGACGATGGGACTTGCCAGTACTTTTTGCAGATCAAATTCCCCGCCGAGCCTGGCTAGAAGCGGCAACGGGTCGAGGAACGCCTTCAATCGTTTGAATTCAAAATACTTATCCAGTTCATCAAACATTTCCTGGATTTCAGGCGCTTGCACCACTCGTCGGAACGACTTGTGCTGAGACGCAAACATGTCCATGAGACGAAACACAAGACCCACCGCGCGGCCCGCTATTCGAAACGGCATCCGGACACCTAACGAGATGACGAGGGGTAGAAACGTGACTGCTCGCCTCAGATCGTGCAGAATCGATCTGCTTGGCCCCCAATCTTTCGTGGCCTGTGGGACAACTCCCAGAATGTTGGTCAACCGCTCTCGGAGAAATGGATGGACTTCATAGATCGCATCCGGAGAGTTGATGTACTCTTCCCAGACCCTGAGCGTCTTCTCCGCTCCGGCGACACCGGGCTGTTCGACAAATCCGAGGGCGTTACAAGTTCCGGCAGAGGCGCTCATAATGTGATCAGGAGTAAACCCCTCCTTGATCAATTCTGTTGCGGCCACCGCCTGGAATACCGCCTTGCACCCGCCTCCACAGAAGACGAAGAGAATCTTCCCGTACTTATTCGAAGGGTCGTCACGCATGTGCATTCTCCGAATCACTGCGACCAGAAAGCCCGTCCCATTCACACCAGACAGCCGGATTCCGAGAAGCCCCTGTCTTTGCAGCCATGCCTTGGGCTGAAAGGCTCGAGTCGATGAATACGTATAATATCTGTATCGTCGGCGCTGGTGTCGTGGGTTGCGCCATCGCAAGAGAATTGGGTCGGCGGCGGTGGGACAAGCCGCTTCGCATTATCGTTCTCGAACGAAACCAGGCCGCAGGAATGGAAACAAGCGGGCGCAATAGCGGAGTGCTCCATAGCGGCATCCATGAGAACCCCCATTCCTTGAAAGCTCGATTGGCCCACGAAGGCAGTGCCCTAGCCGTCTCATATGCGACGGAACGGGGCATCCCGCTGCTCAACACGGGCATGATTATCGCCATTGCCTGGGAAGATATCCGGCGGGGCCTTTGGAAGGAGGCCGCTTCACTACGCCGCCTCTGGTTCAATGCGTGGAAAACAGGGACTCGGGTCAGATTCGTAACCTCCTCCGGGCTCCATACCTGGGAACCGAACCTCCGCGCCTGCTGCGGCATCGTCATTCCGAGCATCTCCGTCATAGACCCTCAGGCTTTCGTACAGTCCCTCAAGGCTGATTCCGAAGAAACCGGTTCCGTCTTTGCATTCAACAATCCGGTACGCAACATCCAGAACAATGGTAGGGCCTACATCATCTCGACCGATCGCCAAACCATCCGCGCCACGTGCCTCATTAATGCAGCCGGTCTATATTCCGACCACATCGCCAACCTCGCGTGTCATTCCAAACTCTATACTATTCAACCCATCCGCGGTGAGTACTACGAGGTCGTGCCTCTTGAAAAGCGAGCGCTCGTTCGACGACTTATCTATCCTGCCCTGCCGCCCCAGGCAACCGGAAAAGGGATTCATTTCAGCCCTCGTCCCGATGGGCGATTACTCATTGGGCCAAACGAGGTGGCTGTCACAGACAAAATGGACTATACGTCCAACAAGACTCCACCAGGCCTGTTCCTCGAAACCGCGCGGAAATTCCTGCCTGAATTAGAAGAGCAGGATCTTCGATGGGCGTACGCAGGAATACGTCCCTGCGTCGTAGCTGCGGACGGGAGCAAGCGCGATTTCATCGTCTCGACAGACCGGACAGAACCGCCGCTCGTCAACCTCGTCGGAATCGAGTCACCCGGTCTCTCTGCTTCCCTGGCACTGGCCCGTCACGTGGTCGACCTGCCGTGCATCCAACAACGTTTCCGTCTCTAAATCCCTCAGCCCAGCGACGCCGATGAATGCTGGTTCTGGGTCTTGGCCTCCTCCTCCACACGTAAAATCCGATGCAGGGTTTTTCCAAGAATAGAGCGGGGTAATTCAGGGCGGAACTCAATCCGCTTGGGCATCTTGTACGACGCCAAATATCGACGGCAATGGATCAAGAGATCGTCCGCGGACACACCGCCCTCTCTCGGGACGACAACAGCCTTGATCAATTCGCTCCCATCTTTATGTCGCACTCCGATCACCGCCGATTCGCTCACCATCGGATGGAGTGCCAGTACCTGTTCGATTTCTGATGGATACACATTGAATCCGGAAGAGGAAAGGATCATGTCCTT
>JABMDH010000085.1:15369-26433 GCA_015904075.1 Nitrospira sp. | reverse complement strand
ACGCTGAATTATTACCGGATCGGCGGCGTGGACAGCGACTTTACGCCTGAACTGGTGCAGCGGCTCAAAACGTTTCTGGAGACCTTCCCGCAAAAAGTCAGCGAATATGATGCTCTGATCGCCTCCAACCGGATCTGGATCGGACGAACGAAACATATCGCGGTCATTTCCGGTGAGGATGCGATCAACTACGGCTTGACCGGCCCGACGCTGCGCGGCTCCGGCGTGGCCTATGACGTCCGCAAAATGGAACCCTACGGCGTGTACCATAAAGTGGACTGGGAAGTGCCGGTCGGGAAAAACGGCGACACCTACGATCGCTACTGGGTCCGCATGGAAGAAATGCGCCAGAGCGCCCGCATCATCTCGCAATGTCTCGACCAGCTGCCGCAAGGCCCGATCATCGCCGACATACCGCAATACATTCCGCCGCCCAAGCAGAATGTCATGCGCGACATGGAGAGCTTGATCCACCACTTCATCATCTTTACACAGGGCTTCAAGCCGCCCAAAGCCGAGACGTATTGCGCCACCGAAGCGCCAAAGGGGGAATTGGGCTTCTTCATCATCAGCGACGGCAGCCAACGCCCCTATCGCCTCAAGATTCGCTCGCCCTCCTTCGTCCATATGGGCGCGTTCGATCACATGGCGCGCGGCTACTTGATTTCGGACGTGATTACGATCTTCGGAACGTACGATGTCGTCATGGGGGAATGCGACAGATGACGTTAGGCGTGAAACGTAAGGCGTCAGGCAAAAGAAACTATCACTCCCCTTACGCCTCACCCCTTGCGCCTTACGAGGGATGGTTGAAGAGGACGGGATGCTGAAAGAGAAATACCAAAAAGAAATTGACGAGATCATCTCGCGCTACCCGGTCAGGCGCTCGGCACTGATTCCGCTCCTCTATCTGGCACAACGGGAGCAGGGCTATGTCACCGAGGCGGCGATGAAGGAAATCGCGCAACTCCTGAAGCTCACGCCGCCGCAAGTATACGAAACCATCACGTTTTACACGGTGCTGAATCTCAAGCCGGTTGGCAAGTTCCACATTCAAGTGTGCAAGTCGCTCATGTGCGCCCTGGCCGGATCGGATGCGATGATCGGATGGATCAAAACAAAACTGGGGATTGGGCCTGGAGAATCGACGTCCGATGGACTCTTTACGCTCAGCGTAGTCGAATGCCTGGCGTCCTGTGGAACCGCACCGATGATGCAGATCAACGACGATTATTATGAACAGCTGACCGCAGCAAAAGTGGAAAAGATTCTGGGAGATCTCAAAACCACGGGGACCAGCGATTTGAAAAGCGGCCCTTACATGTGGCCCTTGCCGGTAACCGTGAGAGGTGAGACGTAACTCGTGAGACGAACCAGGATGCGACGCGCTTCCAACTTTTCACTGTTCACCATATACGTTTCACGCTGACGCTATGCCAAAACACGAACTCATCTTATTGAAAAATATGTCGCAGCCCGGGTATACGGGCTCGCTGACGGACTATGAAGCAACCGGCGGGTATCAGGCCCTGCGTGCGACGCTCGGCAAGACGGCTCCGGCGGATGTCACCACTGCAGTCCGGAAGTCCGGTCTGCGGGGCCGTGGAGGCGCCGGCTTTCCAACCGGTGTGAAGTGGGGCTTTCTGCCGAAAGACTACCAAGGCCCCCGCTATCTCTGCTGCAACGCCGATGAAAGCGAACCCGGAACATTCAAAGATCGCCAGTTGATGGAACGGGACCCGCATCAAGTATTGGAAGGTATCGTCCTGGCCTGCTATGCCATCGGCGCGGAATCCGCCTATATTTATATCCGAGGCGAAATGGTCCTGGGCTCGAAGATTTTGGAGCGGGCGATCGGTGAAGCGCGTGCTGCCGGCTATATCGGGAAAAACATTCTTGGGACTGGCACCCATGTCGACGTCTGGGTCCATCGTGGCGCAGGCGCCTATATCTGCGGCGAGGAGACGGCCCTCCTGGAATCGCTTGAAGGCAAGCGGGGCCTTCCCCGTATAAAGCCCCCGTTTCCTGCCACACACGGCCTGTACAACAAACCCACCGTGGTCAACAACGTCGAGACGCTCGCCAATCTGCCGCACATTCTCACGAAAGGCGCCGAATGGTTTGCGGCAATCGGCTCGCCGCCTAAGAGCACCGGCACCAGAGTCTTTTGTGTCAGCGGCCATGTGAAGCGGCCCGGCAACTACGAAGTCCCGATGGGCGTCACGTTTCGCGAGCTGGTGTACGAACATGCCGGCGGCATGCGCTCGAATAAACCGATCAAGGCCTTCATCCCCGGCGGAGCGTCGGCGCCGTTTCTGACGCCGGATCATCTCGATGTCAAACTGGACTTCGAATCGGTTGCCGCAGCCGGGTCGATGCTGGGTTCCGGGGGCGTCACCGTGATGGAAGAAGGAACGAGCATGGTCTGGGCAGCACTCAGGCTGATGGAATTTTTCTACCATGAGTCCTGCGGGAAGTGCAGTCCCTGCCGGGAAGGCAGTTCCTGGCTCGTTCAGACGATGCGCCGCATCATGGCCAAACGAGGGCGGATGGAAGACCTTGAAACCTTGCTGGATCTGTGCAAAAACATCGCCGGCCGTACCGTCTGCGCTTTTGGTGACGCAGAGGTCGCCCCGATTCAGAGCACCTTGAAATATTGGCGGGACGAATACGTGTCCCTGATTCGCGAAGCAGAAGCAGCCGACCTCATCATGCCGGAGGCATCGGGAATACGACATTGAGCACGAATCGTTATTCGCCGGCATTCGGCGGATAACGATTCCCGGTTCACCAAAGACGACCACTATGCCTGACGCCACAAAAACAACCGTGCGCCTGACCATCGACGGAACGCCGGTCAGTGTTCCCAAAGGGACCCTCGTGATCGAGGCGGCCCGGCGCATCGGCATCATGATTCCGCATTTTTGTTACCACCCGAAATTGAAGCCGGACGCCAATTGCCGTATGTGCCTCGTGGAAATCGAGAAGATGCCCAAACTTCAGACCGCGTGCAGCACCCCGGCCGATGAAGGGATGAGCGTGCGGACAGCCACCACCGTCGTCAACGATGCTCATAAGTCCGTGCTCGAGTTCATACTGGCCAATCACCCGCTCGACTGTCCCGTCTGTGACCAGGGTGGCCGGTGCGACCTCCAGGATTTCTCGCATCAATACACACCGACCACCAGCCGGTTCGTGGAGACCAAGCGCATTTTCCAAAAGGACTATTTCAGCCCGCTCATCGAGACACAGATGAACCGCTGCGTCCAGTGTCTCCGCTGCGTCCGCTACTGCGACGAAGTGATGGATGTGAAGGCCCTGGCTCCGGCCGGGCGCGGCACCATGACCGAGATCAAACACTTCGGGCCGCACCCTCTCAATTGCGAGTTTTGCGGCGGGTGCGTCCAGATCTGTCCGGTCGGCGCGATCACCAGCCGGCTCTCAATGTACGAGTACCGGCCCTGGATGCTCAAACGGGCCGATACGATCTGCGGCTACTGCGGAGACGGGTGCCAGATCACCGTCCAGACGAAGGAACAGGAGCTGATTGAAGTCAATTCGGCACACGGTGCCGGACGCAACAACGGCGATCTTTGCGCCCGCGGTTTTTTCGGATTCCATGCAGCCAAGCATCCGGAACGGCTCACCCATCCGCTCATTCGCCGGAACGGCACCCTCGTACAGACCACGTGGGAAGAAGCCCTGGAGTTTGTGGCGGAGAAAGCCGGGGGAATCCTTGCCGCCCATGGCGGACAGAGCTTCGGCGGACTGATTGCTGGCCGATGCACCAATGAAGAATTGTATCTCTTCCAAAAGTTCATGCGCGTCGTGATCGGCACGAATAACATCGACAGCAGTGCACGCTACGGTCATCTGAATGGCATCCAGGCCATGCGGCGCATCCAAGGGACGCATCGGTGGACTGTCAGCTTCGAGGACATTACATCCACCGACGTCGTGCTGCTCGTCGGCACGAACATCACAGAATCCAACCCCATCACCGGCCTCAAAGTGAAAGAGGCGGTGAAGAAACGCGGCGCCAGGCTGGTCACCATCGAAGCGTTGGAGCCCTCCATCGAACCGATCAGCAACATCGCCAATCTATCCTCCCATCACTTCTGCGTTCCGTCTCCACGGATGGGGAACGCCGTGCTCGGTCTCTTGAAGGCCCTCATTGAACACAACCTGGTGCATCCGGAGTTGGCGCCACAACACCCGGCATACGTACGCGCCGTCACGGAAAGGCTGGGACAGATCTCTTGGCAGGACATGCAGGCGGCAACAGGCAGCACCGCCGCCGCGTTTGCCGATGCGGCGAAGGTCCTGGCGGCGGGACGGCGGGTCATCGTGTTGGCGGGCCAAGGCTTGTTGCGAAGCGCAGACGGCCATCACGGGTCGCTCAACCTGCTCGACCTGCTCTTGCTCATCGGGAAACTGGATCAGCCGGGATGCGGCTTTGCGCCGCTCTCAGAGGAAAACAATGACCAGGGCGCTGTCGAGATGGGAACGGCTCCGGAATTCTTGCCGGGCCCGTTCGAGCTGACCGATGGGGAAGGCTGTACCCGTATCGCGGCGCTGTGGAAGACCACACTCCCTCAGCATACCGGCGCTTCCTTGGTTGAAATCTTAGGCCGGGCCGGATCCGGGGCCTTGAAAGCCATGTTTATCGTCGGGGAGAACCCCGTGGGAAGCCTCCCAACGCAGGTGCACGCGGAAGAATCGCTACGCAAACTCGATCTGCTGGTCTGCCAGGAACTATTTCTGACGGAAACCGCAGCCCTTGCCCATGTTGTATTGCCGGCCGCCTCGTCAATGGAAAAAAGCGGAACATTTACCAACACTGAGGGGCACATCCAAACCGTCCGCCCTGCGATTGAACCGGCCGGAGAAAGCCGCCCGGACTGGGAAGTATTCGTCGCCCTCTCATTCCTGATGGGGACACCGCTGGACTATGCTGACAGCAGGGACATCCTCAAAGAAATCAGAAGCCTGATTCCCGGCTACGGATCGCTCGGCCCGGCCCCCCTGCCGACCAAAGTCGATCATACGGTCATCACCCGCTACCTGACCGACGGCTATCAGCACGACCTGACCACACGGTATAGACTCGGCGCTACAGCCGCTCAGCCCGATGGCATCGTGCAGCTGGAATTGGTACAGAGTTTGTTCCACTCGGGGAAACTATCCACCAGATCCAGGGGGCTGATGGAAGTGGAAGGCAGCGGTGCGCTGCGAATCAATCCGCAGGATGCGGCGCGCTTCGCGCTGAAGGACGGAGATCGTGTCCGCCTCTCCAATGTACAGGGAGAAATGACCACGACCATCACCATCCGGGAACGGGTCCCCCAAGGCTCGGCCTGGCTCCCCGATCACTTCAGCCAAACGTCCGCACATCTGTTCGACTGTATACTCGATCCCGTTACCCGGACACCGTCCATCCGGACGACGTCCGTTTCGATGATGAAGGTTGCCTGATGACATCACCATTCGATATGTGCCGCTATCCAGGAGTCTTATCGTGGCAGAATTAGGATTGCGCCTCGCCGTGTCCTTCACTCAGATCGCCGCCGTCACGTGCATCGTGATCGTAACGGTGCTCCTCCTCACCCTCGCCGAACGAAAGGTGCTGGGGTGGATGCAGGACCGTATGGGTCCGATGGAAGTCGGCCCCTACGGGATTCTTCAGCCGTTTGCGGACGCCATTAAACTGTTCTTCAAGGAAGACATCGTCCCTGCGGGCGCCAACAAGTTTCTGTTCACCATGGCGCCGATTCTGGCCCTGATTCCCGCCCTCATCGGGTTCGCCGTCATTCCATGGGGGCCAAACCAGTCTTTCGAGGTCGGCAGCTTCTCCATCAAGCCGTTTATTATCAGCGATATCAATATCGGCATTCTCTATATCTTGGCCTTTGCCTCGATCGGCGCCTACGGCATCATCCTGGGCGGGTGGTCGTCCAACAGCAAATATTCCCTGCTCGGCGGATTGCGCTCGGCGGCACAAGTCATCAGTTACGAACTCAACGTCGGACTCTCCATCGTCGGGGTACTGATCATGTCCGGCTCGCTGAGCCTGGTGCATATCACCGACGCGCAGGCAGGATGGTTCTGGAATTGGTATGTCTTCGCCTTCCCGGCCCCGCAAGTTTTTGCCCTCGTGGTCTACGTGATTTCTGCAGTGGCGGAAACCAACCGTGTTCCCTTCGACTTACCGGAAGCGGAAAGCGAACTGGTCGCCGGATTCTTTACCGAGTACAGCGGCCTCCGGTTCGCATTCTTCTATCTCGCCGAGTACGCTAACATGGTGCTGGTTTCCTGTGTGGCTGCCGCCATGTTCCTCGGCGGCTGGAACGCGCCGTACCCCGGCACACTCATTGGCTACCTCGGCCTGCCCGCGTTTGCCTGGGTTGAAAACACGATGTGGTTTGCGGTCAAGACGTACTCGTTCCTGTTCCTGTTTTTCTGGCTCCGCGCCACGCTGCCAAGGCTGCGGTACGATCAATTGATGCGATTCGGCTGGAAGGTCATGCTGCCCATCGCCCTGGCGAATATCGTGGTGACGGCGCTTGCAGTATTTTTCTACCAACAGATGAAGTAGCGCGCGAGACCGCTTATGGCACCTCCGGCAACAACCAAACGTACGGACCTGGTGGAATGGTTCAAGACCATCACGTTCTACGAGATTCTCGTCGGCATGAAGTCGACGCTCTCGCACTTGCTCCATTACAAACCGGTGACATTGCAATACCCTCACGAGAAACGCGCATTGCCGGACAACTATCGCGGCATGCTGGCGCTGCTGCGCTACGACGATGGAACGGAAAAATGCGTCGGCTGCGACCTGTGCGAAGCCGCCTGTCCCTCACGCGTCATCCGCGTGGTCAGCGCCGAAGTCCCCGGCGAACCGACGAAGCGTTATTCCAAGGAATATTACATGGACATGACCCGCTGCCTGTTCTGCGGCATGTGCGTGGACGCCTGTCCCGTCGATGCACTGGGCATGACGCGGGAATTCGAATGGGCGGTCTACGACAAACGGCAGCTTCACTTGAACAAGGAGCAACTCCTCGCAATCGGCGACCGCTCATATCCGGTCCGCGAGAAGCGTCTGGAGCTGCAGCATCCGAACACGGCCTTCTTCAACGTCGCGTTCAAGCACATACCGCAAAAACCGGAATGATGAGCAGAATTGACCATCGACTGACCGGCCGGCACCGCCGAGTCGCGCCGGTGATGTTACGCTCCTGTTGACAGCGAGGATCCTATCGTGGCGCAGTTGTTTTTTGGATATTTTGCCGGAGTCATCGCGTTAACCGCGGTGCTCGTGGTCGCGCTCAGAAACCCCATCTATAGCGCGCTGTCTCTGTTGATCTTGTTTTTCCATGTAGCCGGGTTGTACGTCACGCTCCACGCCGAGTTCCTCGCTGCCGTCCAACTCATCGTGTATGCCGGCGCCATTTTGGTGTTGTATCTGTTCGTCGTCATGCTGCTGAACCTCAAACAGGACGACCGGTACCACCACCAATGGCGGATGGCCACATTCGTCTGCGTCCCCTTGCTGCTGGAGTTCCTGGTGCTGCTGGCCGGCAACGGTGTGGCTCCGCAACCGGGCCCGCTCACGGCCGAACAGACAACCGCGATGGGCGACAATACGATGGCCATCGGCACGACGCTGTTTACGACCTATCTCTTCCCCTTCGAAGTCGCCTCCCTGATTCTTCTCGTAGCAATGAT
This sequence comes from Nitrospira sp., assembly GCA_015904075.1. The sequence continues at coordinate 18,702 of JABMDH010000085.1, read as the reverse complement.
CGGCGCCATCATCCTTGCTAAGCGGGACATTGGCGAAGGCGGTGAAACATGAGCCAGCCACTGTGTGCCGAAGCCCCACAGAGCATGCGGCTGACCGTGTTTATTTGTCCGCCACGTTTCACGAGGCAGCCATGACGATTCCTATTTCGTATTACCTCATCCTCAGCGCAATCGTCTTTTTGACGGGTGTGGTCGGAGTACTAATTCGACGCAACATTATCGCCATCCTTCTATCGGTCGAGCTGATGCTGAATGCGACGAATATCAACTTTGTCGCATTTTCAGAATACCTCCACGACATGGGCGGACAGGTATTCGTATTTTTTGCCCTGACCGTCGCGGCAGCCGAAGTGGCCGTCGGACTGGCTATCATCATCGCGCTCCATCGCGCTAAAGACAGCATCAATATCGAAGAATTCAATTTGCTGAAATGGTAATCAATCCGTTAATGGTCATTCGTCAACCGTCATACGTGGGATTCGCAGAATTGGCCGTTGATATTATTTTTCGTTTAACGTTTGACGTTTGACGGCTTTCACCATGCTCTACACACTCATCCCATTTCTTCCGCTGGCCTCGTTTCTGGTGCTTGGCCTCGGTGGAGCGCGCATCAAGGAACAGGCTCACCTCGTGGCCGTTCCAGCCGTCCTGTTGTCATGCCTGTTATCCATCGGTGCATTTATCGAGGTGGCCTCCGGATCCGTCATCTCCGTTCCGCTCTACACCTGGCTCACATCCGGCAATCTGGACGTGCATATCGGCCTCTATATCGACCGGCTCACCGCCGTCATGCTTCTGCTCGTTACCATCGTGAGTTCGCTGGTGCACATTTATACGATCGGCTACATGCACGGCGAGCCGGGATATGCCCGCTTCTTCAGCTATATCGCGCTGTTTACCTTTTCGATGTTGATGCTGGTGCTGGCCGACAATCTGCTTCAGCTGTTCGTCTTCTGGGAAGCCGTCGGCCTCTGCTCCTATTTGCTGATTGGGCATTGGTATGAACGCGCGTCGGCCTGTTCGGCGGCGACCAAAGCCTTTCTCGTCAATCGCGTCGGCGACTTCGGCTTTCTGCTGGGCCTCCTGCTGGTCTGGTACAGCTTCGGCTCGCTGAATTATCACGACATTTTCCCGGCCGCGCATGAGGCCGCCAATCAGACGATCAACCTCTTGAGCCCTCTGGGTGGGATCTGGGACGTGTCGCTGTTCACCCTCATCGGCCTTCTCCTGTTCACAGGAGCAATCGGCAAATCCGCGCAAGTCCCGTTGCATGTCTGGTTGCCCGATGCCATGGAAGGCCCCACTCCCATTTCGGCCCTGATCCATGCGGCTACGATGGTGACTGCCGGTGTGTTCATGGTCGCACGTCTCGCACCACTCTATAACCTGTCCCCGGTGGCCATGCAGGTCGTCGCCCTGGTCGGCGCTGCGACAATGGTCGTGGGCGCCACGATTGCACTGACTCAAACGGACATCAAGCGTGTGGTGGCCTACTCGACGGTCAGCCAGCTCGGGTATATGGTCATGGCCTGTGGTCTCGGCGCCTATGCGTCCGGCATGTACCACTTGCTGACCCATGGCGCGTTCAAAGCCCTACTGTTCCTGGGCTGTGGGTCCGTCATCGTGGCGCTACACCATGAACAGGACATCCGCCGCATGGGTGGGCTCAAGGACAAATTGCCGGTCACCTTGCGGGCATCGCCGGAGCGTACTACGTCTACGTACTGAATCCGGATCTGCCGGATCGATTCGCCCGGCAGTGGGAGAGTCTCTACAAAGGCTCGTTGAACAAGTGGTACGTCGATGAAGCGTACGATCGCGCCTTCGTCAAGCCGACCATGATGGCGGCCTCTGAATTATGGAAACGCGTCGACGTTGACGTGATCGACGGCGCCGTCAACGGCGTCGCTCGCGGCGTCGCCTGGAGCGGATGGCTGCTCCGGCTGGTCCAAAGCGGACAGACACAGCATTACGCATTGGCAATGGCAGGCGGCATCGTCGTCCTTGTCACGATGCTCATCCTGTTTTAGGAGATGGTCATTGGACCATGGGAATACCAACCGCTTGGCCTCCGGCGAATGACAATTAACGCATGACACATTCTTTTCCCTGGCTCACCCTGCTCATCGTCCTCCCGCTGGCCGGAGCGGTCGCGCTGTGTGTTGTAAAGGAGAGCAGCGTCCGCTTGATTGCACTCGGCATCACCGCCGCCGATCTGCTGCTCTCATTCCCTCTCTGGTGGCTCTTCGACTCATCATCAGGCGGCATGCAATTCAACGAGACGGCGCTATGGATCTCCACCCCGCCGATTCACTACCGGCTGGGTCTCGACGGCATTAGTTTGCCGCTCGTCCTGATGACAACGATGCTGATGCCTCTCTGTGTGCTGATTTCCTGGCATTCAATCAACCAGCGGATCAGAAGCTTCATGGCTATGCTGCTGGTCATGGAAGGCGCAATGATCGGCGTCTTTGCCGCACTCGACTTCGTACTGTTCTATGTGTTTTGGGAAGCGATGCTGATTCCCATGTATCTCTTGATCGGTGTGTGGGGGGGGCCAAATCGAATCTACGCCGCAGTGAAGTTTTTCTTGTACACCCTGGTCGGAAGCGTGCTGCTCCTCGTCGCGATTCTTGCGTTGTACTTCCAGAGCGGCCATACCTTCGACATCGTTCAATTAAGCCAGACCGCTGTCCCGGCGTCATTGCAGTTCTGGCTCTTTCTTGCATTCTTCGCCGCCTTTGCCGTGAAAGTTCCGATGTTCCCATTCCATACCTGGCTGCCTGATGCGCACGTGGAAGCGCCCACCGCCGGGAGCGTGATCCTCGCCAGCGTGCTGCTCAAGATGGGAGGCTATGGATTCGTCCGGTTCAGTCTGCCGATGTTGCCCGATGCCTCACAGGCCTTCGCGCCGCTGATGGTCACACTCTCGATCGTTGCCATCATCTACGGCGCCTACATGGCGCTGGCCCAGGCCGACCTGAAAAAGCTCATCGCCTATTCGAGTGTCAGCCATATGGGATTCGTCACACTGGGGCTATTCACGTTTAACATCCAGGGGATCGAAGGCGCCGTGATGCAGATGGTCAACCACGGCATCACCACCGGTGGCCTCTTCCTCTGCGTCGGTGTGATTTATGAACGCACCCACAGTCGCCAGATCACCGACAATGCGGGATTGACCAAACCGATGCCGCGCTATGCCACACTCCTGGTCATCTTCGCGCTCTCCTCGCTTGGACTGCCCGGCACCAACAGTTTCGTCGGCGAGTTCATGGTGCTCGCGGGCACGTTCATCTGGAGCAAGCTTGCAACAGCCCTGGCCTCGCTCGG
>JABMDH010000085.1:12197-15269 GCA_015904075.1 Nitrospira sp. | reverse complement strand
CCACGATCAACGACGGTGACAGCGGGCGCATGACCTGCCCGACTTGCCGCCAGGGCCACATCGCCGACGGGACAGTCTGGATCTCCGCCACCGTGATCAGCCCCGCAAGTTGCCCGCCATCCACAACCGGGAAGCTGCCATACCCGTAGGGCTGAAAGTACTGCGTCACCGCCTCATCCAGCGAACATTGCGCAGGAATCGACGCGCCCGTCCGCACCATCAAGTCCCGCACCCGGACCATGGCAAGCGTCTGCCGGAACGCCGCCTGACGGCGGCTTGCGAGCGCCGCGGCAAAGAGAAACATCCCGATGAAGACCACCCAGCTGCCGTTCGATGCCATCGAGGAATCCAACTTGCCCATCAACGCGCCGACAAGCACTGCCAGCCCCAGCACACCAAGTAACGCGCCGAATCCCAGACCGACGACAGCCGCCTGTGTGGTCGCGCGATAGAAATCCTTTCCCCAGGCCCAGAGTCCTGCGCGTAATACCCGCCCGCCGTCCAAGGGGAATCCCGGAATCAAATTGAAAAGCCCAAGCTGAAGATTCACCCCTCCCAAGAAAACCCCAAGCATGACCAGACCTTGGACATCGTGCGGCGATTGAATTGATTCAGCGAGCGCGGTCAATCCGAAACAGACCGCTCCCAGCACAAAACTCACGAGGGGACCAGCCACGGCAATGAGAAATTCCGCTCGCGGAGTGGGCGCTTCCTTCCGCATATGGGCCACGCCCCCGAAAATGAAGAGGGTGATCCGTTCGATGGGAATACGGTAGCGTAGCGCCACATAGGAATGGCCGAGTTCGTGCAACAGGACGGAGAGAAACAAGAGCAGCGCGGCAACGCCACCCATGGCCCAATAGCGCACGGGCGAGAGCCCCGGCAACTCCTCCGGCAAATACCCGGTCGACAAAGTCCACGTGAGGAGGAGAAACACCAGAAACCAGGAGGCGTGCACTCGAATAGGAATCCCCAATGCACGACCGATTTGCCAGGAGGGCCATTGCATGAACACACCGTAACAGTTCACAAATAGAGGGTCAATTTATCGCGCCAAGCCCGGCTTCAGGTATACTAGTCCACATGGTTCCGCGATCCTCCATATGGGTTCTCAGCCTCCTGCTCATCGGCGGCCTGCCGCTCGGCATTCCGGCCACGAGCGCAGCCCAAGTTATCAAGTCCGGTCCACCTGCCTGCCCGGGCATCGCGCTGACATTCGACCTCTGCCCCGTCAAGAAGGGATCGGGATACGATCAGGCGTTGATGGACTATCTGATTGAACACCGCATTCCTGCCACATTGTTCATGTCGGGCAAGTGGATAACCAAACATCATGAACAGGTGGAGCATCTACTCGGGACTGGCTTGTTCGAGATCGGGACTCACGGCGATGTACATGCGCATTTACCCATGCACGATGCCGGTGAGCAACGGACAGAAATTCTCCGCCCCGTTACCATGCTGCATGAGCACTATGCCCATACGGCCACGTTGTTTCGCCCTCCCTATGGAGAATACAACGACGTGACCGTCGATGTTGTGAAAGCGCTTGGCCTCCGGTTCATCCAATGGAACATCGAATCCGGCGACCCGGACCCCACTCTGTCGGCCGATCAGATCCTGACCCGCATCAAGCAACGCGCCAAGCCGGGCAGCATCGTAGTGCTGCATGCCAATGGGAAGGGGAAACAGACCAGGGCGGTAATCGAACGATTGACGACCGACGTGCTGCCCCGCAAGGGACTTCGGCCCATGACCGTGAGTGATCTATTAAATTGCGCGCCACCAGCCCCATGAACGATGCCCACATCAAAGCCATGCAGGCCGAAGACCGTACTGAGGTCGTTCACCTCTTAGTCGAATCCGATCCTTGGAAGACGCTGGGCTACACGACAGACGATTGGAATCGGATTTTCTGCCCCCTGCCGCAAGGACGGGACAGTTATGTGGCTGAACTGGACGGACGCGTGGCGGGTGTCGCCCTTGTGAAGCAGAAGTTTCTGCTCGGTGACTATCTGGAACTCCTGGGCGTCGCCGAATGGGCCCGCCACAAAGGAATCGGCAGCCTGCTGCTCACACACGTTGAACACCTGGTCTTCGAACGAACGAAAAATCTCTTCGCGTGCGTCTCGGACTTCAACCAACCGGCACGGGACTTTTACAAGAAACAGGGCTATCAGGAAATCGGCCCGATGCCGAACTTTCTGATTCCCGGCAGTGCTGAAATACTCCTGCGCAAGACGGCGGGACCCGCCCGAACATCGACGTGAGAACGTCACTCGTCATACGTCAAACGTGAAGAGGGGATGCCAAGGTGTGTCCGTCTTCTTACGATTGACGGTTGACGCCTGACGCTTAACGAGTATAAAGACATCACAATGAAGGTTATCAAGCTGCTCCACACCCGCATGCGCGTGAGCGACCTGGATCAGACGATCCAATTCTATACCAGCGTGCTGGGGCTGGAAGTGATCGAACATAAGACCTCGCCGCGCGGATCACAACTCGCCTTCTTAAGGGTCCCCAACAGCGATGAACTCATCGAGCTGACCAGCTTTCCTCCCAGTGGGCCGGTAAAAGTCCAGGAGGATCTGGTCCATCTGGCTTTTCAAGTTGAAAGTCTCGACCTGACAATCGCATCACTCCATGCGCAGGGGATCACCATCACCGATGGTCCGACAAAGACGTCTTCCGGCAGTCGCTTTATCTTCATCGACGCCCCGGATGGCTATGAAATTGAACTGATCGAACGCCCGGCATGAGTTCCCCTCGTTTGATCCACATCACTCGCACGTGTCTGTGTGGGTTCAAGATCCTAGTGCAACACCTGTATCCTGGAGCTTCCAGGAGCGAAGGAGTTGTATATGGGATCCTATCGCCGATTGACTCTTATGGAACGGGAAGAACTGAGTCGCATGTTAGCCGCCGGGTATAGTCTCCGGGCGACGGCTCAGGCCCTGCAACGCGCGCCGAGTACGCTATCACGTGAACTCGCTCGGCACCACACCAACCCGACGACCTATCGTGCGGTGCCCGCCCATCACCGCGCCCAACGGTGGGTGCATCGTCCAC
>JABMDH010000085.1:6682-12097 GCA_015904075.1 Nitrospira sp. | reverse complement strand
GTCTGGCGCGGCAAGGCACGGCGGTGGATCTCCAGATTCTGTTCGTACGGGGCGGGCTGTTGATCGGACGTAAGGACTTCTTCTGGCCTCAATCGGCAGATACGCCGGATGAGGAACTCGTCCGGTCTGCGATCGAGCAGTTTTACAATAAAGACGGCCAGCCTCCAAAAGAAGTGCTGGTGCCGACTGAGTTGGAAAACACCGTCCTGATCGAGCAGTGGCTGTCCGATAAGCGCGGAGAGTCCGTTCGCGTCCTGGCGCCTGAACGAGGCACCAAACACCAGCTGGTCCTCCTGGCTGAAGAAAATGCAGCCGCGGCGGTGGCGAACCACCTACGTGATGAAGAACTCGACCGGCAAGCGGTGGAAGACTTGAAGCGAATGCTGCGTCTTGAGCGAGCCCCCCGTCGCATTGAAGGATTCGACATCTCCAATACAATGGGCAATCAATCAGTAGCATCGATGGTCGTCTGGGAAGACGGCCGGATGAAGAAAGCGGACTACCGCCGGTTCAAAATCCAGACAATCACGGGCGCGAACGACTTCGCGAGCATGCAGGAAGTCGTAGCCAGACGGTATGGCCAGTCCGAACACCTGGCCCGGCCTGATCTGATCCTGATCGACGGCGGACTCGGGCAACTCGCCGCCGCAATGGAAGGACTGAAGCACGCCGGCCACCACGACCACGCCATTATCGGCTTGGCCAAGGCTCGAGGCGAAAAGGAAGAGCGCATTTTCATCCCGGGCCGAAAGAACCCGATCGTCCTGAGGCCCACGGCTCCGGCTACACATTTAGTCCAGCGCATCCGCGATGAAGCCCACCGGTTCGCCCTCAGCTATCATCGAAAGCTGCGCGGCAAAGCCTTGCTCGCCTCACAACTGGACCAGATCATCGGCATCGGCGAGATCAAACGCAATCGCCTCTTGAATCAGTTTGGGAGTCTGGACCGGCTGGCAGAAGCCAGCGACGAAGCTCTCCACGAAGCAGGGCTGAATGATGAAACGGTCACAACCCTCCGCAAGACCCTCGGCAATCCGTCCGCATGATTCATGATCGTTAGTCGCGAAACATGTCCCCATAGGATGTTTCGGGGTTCGAGTTCAAGTTTCGAATATGAGAATCGTGTCCGCTGGTAACGCGAAACGGGAAACCCGAAACTCGCAACTCCATTCCACGAAGCAGCAGAAGCGCTCATGAGTACTGCGGGCTAGCAAGCTGCGGAAAACACGTTTTGACTTCTGTGGCCACCATAGGCACTGCGGATCGAGACAATACGAACTCGTCAGGCAGGATGCTCAAAATGGCCTCTGTTTTCACCCGCCCACCCCGGTGCGCTGAGACGCCCCGTTCCACAGGCAAGGCCGCAGCGAGTGAGGAGGCGAGGAGGTACATACCAAGCTTCGCTTGAACCGCTCGCTTCAATCAGATGCGAGCGGATAGGTTCCTTGCCTTCGTTTGGCATATACGTCGAGTCTCTGAACGATGCGGGAACGCCGCTGGCGGACTTTTGCAGCACCCTGCTAGAACAGGTACCGAAAGCTGAACGTCCCGAGATGCACAAAGGCGTGGTAGGTCCCGTTGACGGTGGGATTTATATTGCCAACAACCGTGCGTGGCTCATAGAACCATTCCTGATAGGCCAGATCCAGTCCTATGCCTTTAGGCCATAAGACCGATTCGCCCGAACAGGGCAATATCCCCAAAATTTTCCCTTGGCCTTTGCACAAGAATCCCACACCGACAGACAGTGTGTGGGATGAGAGGGAAATCGTCGCAGGATTGAAGGTGGCATCGGGCACAGGATTCTCTGTCCTGGTGTAGCCGGATCGCACGGCGAGATCCCATTCCGTAAACCACGCCGGCTTCAGCCATTTATATTCAGTCCCGACTGCGATCACCGGAACAGGTTTCCAATCTTGGGGCTGTGGAATCGTGGTTCCATTCGCAAGACGCACATCGGGATTTCTATAAGAATTCCACCCGACATACTCAACGTCAACCTCGACCTTCCATTCCCGTTCACTCGTACGAACCGGCCAGACAGCGACGGCTCCGGTAACCATTTGCGGCAGCACAAGATCGGCGGAGGCATCGGCGATCTTTGCCCCATTGACCATGAGCGATCCACTCAACGGCAACACCGCCTGGCTGCGATACACAAGCCCTAGGGAAAGAGTGGGTTTACCCTCATTATTCTTCAGCGGTGTATACAACGCACTCACCGTGACGCCTGCTCCAGTCCCGCTGCCATTGAGCTCGACTGATGCACCGGCTGGAATGCCAAGGCCCCCGGCGCTTACTTGCCGCTGCTCCGCATGCCCCTCGCCAAGAAAACTTGCGAACGTATAGATATCGGCGCTCACACCCAGCGATAAGTCCTCCGTTATTTTATAGGCAATGGCCGGCTTGATGGCGATGAGCGGCAACGCAGCCTAGGTGGCAGCCGTATTGAATGGACCGTTCTCCGGATACCGGGTTTTTAAGCCAAACGGCGTATTCAAGCCGACGCCGATGGTAACCGAAGAAAAGCGGGGCGCTCCGAGTGCCCCGACGTTGGCCGTGATGTACGTATGCCCGGGAGGAGGGAACGCAAGCGCCCCTCCGAAGTCTCCCTGCGTCCCACCGGCCGGCTGATTCGTGGCCCTGATCGACCCGCCCATTAACGTCATTCCAAACGACGTCTGCACGCCGTCGAGCCGACTCAGTGCTGCGGGATTATACTGAATGGCTGAGGGGTCGTCAGCCTGGGCCGCAAACGCGTTCCCTTGACCTGCGGCCGCCACTCCTTGAGGCTGAAACCGGAGTGCTTGCGCTCCCACAAGCGAGGGGGTGAGGAACAATACGATACCGAGCGCTACCGTACCCGCAAAACATCCGCCGAACCATTCAACTCTTAACATGCAGACCACTCACTGCAAACCTCGCTTCCATGGAATAACAGTCCCCTCCAGAATAGTGACTTAGTACCTGCTATTCATATAGATCCATTAGGACCTATACATTAGGTCCTAATGCCCCCTCTCGTTTTTCGCATATTATGTATGCTAATCTCAATGGTAGACGTCTAGTAGGAGGAGTTTCCATGGCACATACTCTGAAGAGACGCGCCTTCCCCAAACACATCTTTGAACAGCTTTCAAAAAGCGACTGCCAGAGCTTTATTGAGGCGATCCATTACACCACCGAAGCGGAAACCACGAGTGATGTTAAGGATGCCCTCATGCAGTTCCAGAATCTGTTCCCCTTTTCACGAGTGATCGGCGGTCTCGCCCGATTGAATCCCAAGGGCGCCTTTGACGGATTTACGAACGTCATCAACGTAAGTTACCCCGAAGAGTGGATTCGCCTTTATTGGCAGAATGGCTACTTCGAGGTCGATCCCGTCTTTCAGACAGCGCTACAGCAGCCAGGCTCGCAGCATTGGCAAACAACCTATCAGAAGACCTACTCTGACTCGGAGAAACAACGCGAGTTTGTGGAAACAGCACGAAAGTTTGGCCTGGTCGATGGAATTACAACCGGATCTGCCGATCTTAGGTGCGGAGTAGCAACGTTCTGCTCGTTTGCCTCAAATGACACGGTCGATGCGACGCGATATATGCCTCTCGTAGAATACTTCGGGTACCATGTCCACCTGGCGCTATTGCGTACCGCCCCTGCCAGCGCGCAATCCCTGGATACGTGCAAGTCCTTCTCCAGCATAAACTGTCCCGACGAAGGCAGGAGTCGCGCCATTCCCAGCAATGTTCCATCATTATGAAAAGCCCCGACCGTGCAGCGCCACAGATCATAAATATCGACCTCTTCGCGGTCTGCTGAAGCGGGAACCCAGTGCAGCGCTTCCGCAAACACTTTGTGCCTAAACCGATAGGATTGTTTGAGTTGAGTACCTTGCAGAGTCGCCACCAGAAATTCACCTTCCTGAAACTCAATGTGTTTCAACTCACGCATCGGATGCCTCCTTTATTAAAACAGCAACCTCACCTCGATATTCGGATGTGGCGCTCGCTCATAGGTGCATGGTGATTCTCAAAATTCCGCTCTTTCGTCACCTGGCGGATCCGCCAGGTGACGAAAGACATGGCAATTCGGTATGAGTTTGGCCTGTTGTGGCGATACGTTTGGACAGCACTAAAACAGGCTCGTAGGGGAGGTGGCACATCATGCTGCAGGACAAGAAAGGCTTCCGTCTTCTGAACGGGTTTCGTCATTCCACACTCAATGCGCGTCTGAATCACGCGTCAGAGCCTTCACAGCACACGGCAAGCTCGTCCAGCTACCGTGAAAACCCGAGGATGGAGGATCCGATGGATACACTCCGGGCGATGGAACAACGACTGTCAGCCTTGCTGGAAGACCGTACCCATATCGGACGCGACCTTCACGACTGCATCCTCCAATCGCTCTATGCAATCGGCTTGAATATTGAGACCGAATGGCGAGGGTACCGGCATACGAGTCCGGAATCGGAGCAGACTCACGCCCACACCATTCAGCAAATCAATCGGCTCATTCACGACATACGCCAGATGATTCACGGACTCGACGAGGGTGTCCTGCAGGAATTCGACCTGAGAACAGAACTCCAGACGCTGAAATCAGCCTACGATCAGATTGGCCACCTGCGGATCAGTTTCGATCTTCACCCTGATGCCATTGAGGTTCTAACCAAGGAAGAAGAACGTGAGATTCTCAGCATTGCACGGGAAGCCCTTAGCAACTGTGTTCGCCATGCCAAGGCTACCCATGCCGCGATTTCAATCCGCAAACGCGGCGACAGAATCCGCGTGCAGGTCAGCGACGACGGACGAGGCTTCGCTATGGGAGATGGCCGTCCACAGGGCTATGGCCTTGCAAATATGACGGCCCGCGCAAAGAAGATCGGCGGAACATTGCGCATTCAATCCGAGGAAGGCCGAGGCACGGATATCATTGCGGAATTCTTGTTGGAGCCTATTCTGACGCCCGTATGACACGTCCTACTCGCATTCTCATTCTTGACGATCACGAACTGGTCCGGAAGGGGCTTCGCACCTTTCTCGACCGTGAACCGGGCCTGCGGGTGGTGGGAGAAGCAGGGACCTTGGCGGATGCACTGCCGCTTGTGGCGCGTCTTCATCCTCATCTGCTGCTACTTGACATGAAATTACCCGATGTCTCCGGCATGGAATCCTGCTGGCAACTTCTTGCTGCTGCACCTGATCTACGAGTCCTGGTCCTGACCGGTCATGCTGAATCCACCATCGTTGCCGCTGCCATCAAAAGCGGCGCCCATGGCTATATTCTGAAAGACGTGAAACTCGATGATCTCGCTCAGGCCATCCGTACGGTTGCAGCAGGCCGTGGCTACCTCGACCCTCGCATTACCCAGTATGCGTTACACTGGATTCGTGCCGGGGTATCCCAGGCATCCCC
>JABMDH010000085.1:0-6582 GCA_015904075.1 Nitrospira sp. | reverse complement strand
CAAACGACCCGGCGCGGGCCTGCGCCGAACGGATCAAACTATCCGGGAAACGGGCTGCGGACCTGGTGCAGGAACTGCGAACTCCCCACGAGTCGACCCCGCTCCTTCAAACGGGCGCCACGAACATCGCACCACAGGCTGCATAGGCAGCTGCGAAGCTCTCTTCAAATTGACAGTCCTGCGAGCAGGAACTAGGATACGATCGGGTGTGCACCGGTACGGGTCATGCCCCGCACAGACGTTCATACCAATCCGCTCAAGTTGCGTATCCTGTTCAGGAGGAATCATGTCCGAACATCCGTCGTCGTCCATGCCCGCTTCCAAAGTCTTACAGCCATCCGGCAATGCCATCGAACGGACCTTCGAATACGCAGTATTCGCCAGCCGGTGGATTCAAGCCCCGCTGTATGGGGGCCTTATTGTGGCGGAGCTGCTCTATGCCTATAAGTTTTTAGTCGAGCTCTGGGAGATGGTGCTCCACATCAATAAGATGGATGAAACCGTCTTCATGCTGGGCGTCTTAGGATTGATCGACGTCACGATGGTGGCCAATCTGCTGACCATGGTCATCATCGGCGGCTATGCCACGTTCGTCAGCAAGCTGGACCTAGACCAGCATCCGGACCGGCCAGACTGGCTGACCCACGTTGATCCCGGCACGATCAAGATTAAGCTCGCGGCCTCGCTCATCGGCATCTCCAGCATTCATCTGCTGAAAGCATTCGTGGACGTGGCCCATGAAGACCCCGAGCACATCAAATGGAAGATTTTCATTCACATGACGTTCCTTGCCTCTGCCATTCTGCTGGCCTGGACCGACAAGATCATGCAAAAGGATAAGAAGCACTGACTGGGGGACACACGTCGTCAACCGCCGATCGTCATTCTCCGGATTAAGAGGCCCCTGATTCCTCCTTGCCGGTTGACACATGCCGTGGAGCGCATGATGGCCAATACTTACTGCCAGGCCTGAATGAGCTGCCCATTGCGATTCCGCCAGTGAGGAGTCCAGACCAACGCCACAAGTTTGACGGCAATGTTGGCCTTGGTGGGTTTGATAGAAACAGTTTCGAGTTTTTCGTTCAACGGATCCGTTGCCGCAGCCAGTGCATCACTCTCCGACTTGAATTGCGCTTCAAGATCGGCTAGCTGCTGTTGGAGCGCAGTCACATTTTCTTCCGCCGCCCCGACATCCTGCGACTCCTTCATGACCCGTCCTGCGCTCCTGATCGCCGTGGTGGCGCGCCCGATGTTCGAGGCGCTGATTGTCTTCCGCCCGAGAAACGCCCCCAGGATGGAGGCTCCGACAGAAATCGCCGCTTGCACTTGGCTGGAGCGGGATTCAGCCTGCTGTTTTTCCTTTGCCAGCGCTGCCCGCCTGATGCGTTCTTGAAGCGTCGTCATCTTCGAAGCATACTTCTGGCGGAGCATCTCGGCACCCTTATCTCGTTGTTCCCGTCCGGTCTGCTGTAACCGCACGCGAAAGTCCCGCTCGGACTCGTCCGGTGTTGAGACATCCTTGGTGCTCGGGCTTCTGAATAACTCGACTTTTTGCGTTCTAAAAAGCCACCCACCGAAATCCTTGTTCCAATCGGCGTAGCTCTTGGCCTTGCCGGCACTGGCCGGCAGTGCAAGAAACTGCGCATCCTCCTCTGGATTCTGTTCCAGATCGGCCACGACGAGATCCGTCGCTGTCGACCAATCCCAGTCGACGGCCACAGGACCGTCCGCCATCGGCGCCAAGACCGTCACATCCTGCGTGCTGTCGATTCCACTCTTTGCATCGGAGAAGCGAATCTGTGAGGCCCCCAACAACATCGGCACGTAAACCAATTCGCTTCCGTCCGGCTTACTGCCACGTAGCGGCACGAAGTGTTGCGGCACATCCTACAATGGTATGGGCGCAGAACGCCCCTTCCCTCGGGGCTTCCTTGTGGTCCAATCCCACGGAGGACTTGAACCATTGGCGCTCAGCATCGACGAAGGAAATCGCTGCGATGGGTGTACGGCAGAGATAGGAAGCGAGGCGCGCCAGATCGTCAAACGCGGAATCTGATTCGGTACCGAGAATCTCGTAGCGATCGAGCGCTTCGAGCCTTGCGGATTCGCATGAAGGTATTGGCGTCACGCCCCCCCCATCGACTAGTGGAAAGTAGGCTAAGGTACTCAATTTGGCAGAGACAATACTATAGGGAAGAATGGCCCTATTCCCGATCGGGTTAGCCCGTATTATTCATGACGTTTTGTGACGAAACATGAAACTCGAAACTCGCAACTCCATTCCTCGAAGCAGCAGAAGCGCTCATGAATCATGCAGGCTAGGACCAGGCTGGTGTCGTTGCTCCACCTGCATCGCGCCAGTGAGGGGTCCAGACCAGCGCCACGAGTTTGACGGCAATGTTGGCCTTGGTAGGCTTGATTGAAATAGTGTCGAGATTTTCGTTCAACGGATCGGTTGCCGCCGCCAATGCGTCACTCTCCGACTTGAATTGTGCTTCGAGATCGGCCAGCTGCTGTTGAAGCACCGCCACATTTTCTTCCGCCGCCCCGACATCCTGCGACTCCTTCATGACCCGGCCTGCGCTCCGAACCGCGGTCGTGGCACGCCCGATGTTCGAGACGCTAATCGCCTTCCGTCCGAGAAACGCGCCGAGGATGGAGGCTCCGACAGAGATCGCTGCCTGCACTTGGCTGGAACGGGATTCCGCCTGCTGTTTTTCCTTTGCCAGCGTTGCTCGTCTGATACGTTCTTGAAGTGTCGTCATCTTCGAAGCATATTTCTGGCGAAGCATCTCGGCGCCCTTATCTCGCTGTTCCCGCCCGGTCTGCTGTAACCGCACACGGAAATCCTGCTCGGACTCATCCGGTGTGGAGACGTCCTTCGTGCTGGGACTCTTGAACAACTCCACCTTCTGTGTCCTGAACAACCAGCCACCAAAATCCTTGCTCCAATCGGCATAACTCCTGGCCTTGCCGGCGCTCGCCGGGAGCGCAAGAAACTGCGCTCCGCCTTCTGGATTCTGTTCCAAATCATCTACGGCCAACTCCGTCGCTATCGACCGCTCCCAGTCGACGACGACAGGACCGTCTGTCATGGCTGCCAACACCGCAAGGTCCTGCGTGCTATCAATCCCGCTCTTTGAATCAGAAAAGCGAATCTGCGACGAGCCTAGCAGCATCGGGGCATAGACCAATTCACTTCCCCCCGGCTGACTCCCACGCAACGGTACAAAATATTGCGGAACGTCTGGAGGCAACATCGGGCGAGCGGACGTCAATCGTGAACCGTCATTCGTCATTCGTGAAGAAGTTGATGCACCTATTCCGTCCGCTTGACGCTTGACGCTTGACGCTTGACGCCTCACCGGCTCCATGAGTGTTTTGATCTGCGTCCTGGTGAGAGGGCCACGGAGGTAGGACAGACACCAGCGGGTCTCAAACACGACTGGTTCATCCTCATGCACGTTGTTCATCAGAAAAATGCGGTTGCCGAGACCGGCTAGCGTCTGTTCCATCCGTCCCTTGTCAAACTTCTTCCCGGCACTAGAGGAGGCCCCCTCCAACCCTTCGAGTACACGAGCCTTGTCCCGTTCCGTTTGCAAGCGCCCGATGAACCAGGTCCCGGTGTTGGCCAGCCCCTTGTAGTCGAGATCGACGGGATTCTGCGTAGCCAGGACGACGCCGAGCCCGAATGCACGCGCTTGTTTCAGCAAGGTCATCAACGGCAACTTTGAAGGCGGATTCGAGACCGGAGGGAAATACCCGAAGATCTCATCCATATAGAGGAGTGCGCGCAGGCTGGTTGTGCCCGATTGCGCCCTCATCCACCCGACCATCTGACTGAGCAACAGGGTGACAAAGAACATCCGCTCGGCATCATTCAAATGGGCGATGGAAAAAATCGCATGTCGCGGCTTTCCTGCCGATGTATAGAGCAACGACTGGATGTCCAGCGCCTCGCCTTCCAACCAGGCCTGAAACCCTGGAGCAGCCAGCAGATTATTCAGCTTCATCGCGAGGGCAAATCGGTCTTTCGAGGGGAAGAAGGACTCCACATCCATCACGCCGATCTTCGACACAGGCGGCGATTGAATCGCGTGGATCAATGTCGCCAGATCAAGATCTTCCTCTTTCCTCCAGGTCTGATCGAGAATCGTCGACATGAGAATATGCTCGCGGCTTTGGATCGGATCGGCCTCGATCCCGAGTAACCCGAACAAACTCGTCACGGTCGTGCTGATGCGTTCGCGCAGCAATTCTGCATCTTCACGCACATCGGCGGCCGGTGCGGCAAACGATTTGAGAATAGAAACCGGTAATCCGGCACTGCTCCCGGGCGTGTAGATCACCACATCCGCTGCATCCCGAAGCCGCTGGATGCGGGCACCATCCTGTTGCCAACCCGCCAGACCTTTTGCCCAGAGTTCAGCCTGCGCCCTGGCATAATCGGCAGGAGCCAACCCTTTCTTCCGTGCATCGTCTTCGTTGATCCAGGGCTGGAAGTCTTCGCCTGTGAGAGAAGGAAATGTGAGCATCAAATTGCCAAGGTCGCCCTTCGGATCGATGATGATGGCGGGAATGTTGTCGATCGCCGCCTCTTCAAGCAAGGCCAGACACAGGCCGGTCTTGCCGCTGCCGGTCATGCCGACACAGACCGCATGCGTCACCAGATCTTTCGAATCGTACAGGAGCCAGCCCGGCTTGGCCTGTTTGGCCGCCAGATCATAGGGCCGGCCCATGTAAAAGACGCCGAGCTTTTCAAAGTCTTCCGCGGAAGATTGTGTTGGCGCTACCGTCTTTTTCGCCTTTGGCATATTACTGCCCCTCCCTGGCTGTCTCGTCACTCGTCATGCGTCAATCGTCATTCGCAACGGAACAACCCGTCTTTCCCATGCCAGATTGTCCGATGCTCCGAATATAGCCGTTTACAAGCTGAATAAATCGAACCAGTTTCCCACGAAGCTCTTGATGGCACTTCTCATCCGTATAGCCCTGATCGTGACAGGTTATTAAGTGGTCGAGCAACTCATAGGCTGACCCTCGCGCGATCCGGCAGAACTGCACATTTTCTTTAAAATGGAAGCGCCCGTATCCTTCAGCAATGTTGGCAGTGAGAGAGACTCCTGCTGTGCGGACTTGCTGACCTAGGCAGTACTGCTCGTGTTTGGGAAGTTGCTTGGCCAGCCGATACAGATCCTGCCTGACTTCTCTCCCGACCTTCCACACATCGAGATCCTCAAACGACTTGATCAGTTCCATTCTCGATGAATCATCCCCGATTGACGTTTGACGAATGACGCATGACGTGCTTAGCTCACCATTCTTTGAAGATTATGAAGACGGCGCCGGCCATCATGCCAAAGCCGACGAGATAGTTCCATTTCAGTGGCTCTTTGAGATACCAGACCGAGAAGATGCAAAACACGACTAGGGTAATCACTTCCTGGATTGTTTTCAATTGGGCCGCCGTGAATTCTCCGCCCTGATGACCCATGAACGCTTCTACTGCAATCACGGATACACTGCTGCGGCTGGCGGGCTCGCCGCTCAGTCAGTCAACGTACTCCAATAGAGTACGCCTCCTTCCCTCACGCCGTGTCTGCGTGATTTCATAACGAATCGCCATTAATCACCAGGGCTGTGCCCGATCCGATTTGCCGGCACTTGCAGACAATATTCGAAAAACGCGATCCCCCAGCTGGCCAAAATCACGATCCACAAGGGCGAATCTTTGTACTTCAGATGCCCATACCAGGCAAAGGTCATGAAGATGTTGGAGATGGTGAGCAACAAGACTGTTTGCATAGGCCTCCCTTTTCTGAATCAACCACTTGCATCTCATGACTCTCTAGCGAATTAATCTTCATTTGTCTTTCTTGGATTTCCTTGCTTGTTTCAGGATGAGGCCGCCTTGCAGTTGGTAGATAGTCTTCGGGATTGGGATTCGCTTCCTAGTTTGTTTTGTATCTTTAAGAATCTCAAAGCGGACGTAACGACACAGACGGAGTATTGCTAAGGGACCCCCGTAATGTCGCCAATCAAAAGCGACTCCTTGTAGATTCGTTGTATTTAACGAGGTAACCCCGCGAACTTCAAATATTTGATTACGACAGTTTTGATAATTTAATCCAAACTGTGCAATCTTAGTCTTTGTTATTAGCACTCTAAATTCATTATTTGCAAATCCAAGTAGCATCTTTTCTTTGTACAAACCATCAAATGCAATTCGGCTGCCCGAAATATAATTCAACTCCCAGTTACCTTCCAGCTTGGCAACAGCTGCATCAACAGATGCAAACTTCACCAACAGTTTATCTTCTTCATAAAAATAAAGTTCCCGGTTGCGGATGATCCACTTACTGGTTTTATTAAGTGCAGACAAAAAATTTGATTCTGCATCGCCACTATTCATACAAGCCATTTTTGTAACGGCAAGTGGTGAAAATTTAATCATATTATCGGTGAGTAATTCAAAGCTGCCCGTTAAACGGTTACAACCGGTAAAACCGGCAACGGTGTTAACCTGCCCAGGCGAAAAAACAAGGTGAGCTGCTCTTGTTTGATCGCCCAACGTAACCCGCT
>JABMDH010000084.1:9455-18972 GCA_015904075.1 Nitrospira sp. | reverse complement strand
GGAAACTGCTCACGATCCTCAACGCGATGCTGAAGCATCGGACACCCTGGCGAGTGGTGGAGGCCCACCATGCTTAACTCGCAAGACAGTTGCTGACACTATTCTTTGTTTTATTCTTTGTTTCCCAGCTTGCCGAAACGGGATTGGAGAATGCTGATGGTAGCCATGCGGGTAATATGCCCGTCTGCGCTCAGTTGTTCTGGTTTCGCTCGCACCGATTCTCTCCCGACTCTCCGTTGACAGAGAATGGCCATCCGTATATCATTCCGTATATACATTTGATGGAGGATGGCGGTGGCGGCGAGGAAGAATACAAAGCTGTTTATGAGCGGCAACAGTCAGGCTGTGCGAATCCCGCGCGAATTTCAGTTGGAGGGTGACGAGGTCGAGATTCAGCGGCGAGGCAATACGCTCGTCATCCGACCAAAGAAAGAGACGTGGCAGTCGCTCACCGAGAGTCTCGCCATGTTTACAGACGATTTCATGGAGGGAAACAGGGAACAGCCTCCGATCCAGAAAAGAAAGCGCCCTTTTGCATGAAGTTGATGCTGGATACCAATATCTGCATCTACCTCATCAAACAGCAGCCGCCTTCCATTATTGAACGTTTTCAGTCGCACCCTGTCGGCGATATCGGGATTTCCAGCATCACGGCAGCCGAATTGGCTTACGGAGTCAGCAAGAGCCGGCATTCGTCTAAAAATCGCCATGCCCTTGAGCAGTTTCTTGTCCCGCTTCAGGTCGCTGCGTTTGACCAGGTAGCTGCCTGGTCATATGGTCGCTTGCGTCAGCTACTTGAGGCTAAGGGAACTCCAATTGGTTCGATGGATATGCTTATCGCCGCACATGCGTTGAGTCTGGGGGCCAAGCTCGTCAGCAATAATCTCCGTGAGTTTCGGCATGTTCCCGGTCTCCGGCTAGAAAATTGGGTGTAATACATGCGCACGACACATGGGTCCAAGCTTGAGTACTGAGGTGTCGCGCGTCTGTTCTTCCCGTCGGCCTTTCTACCGTTCACACCAGCTGGCCGAGACGGGATTGGAGAATGCTGATGGTGGCGATAGCGGCTGTTTCGGCTCTTAAAATCTGCTGACCAAGAGTAATGGGTACCGCGTTAGCTTGCTCAGCGGCTACGATTTCATCCTTGCTCCAGCCTCCCTCTGGTCCGATCAAGATTAGCACGGAGCCGGTGGCGTCTTGCGGGAGTTCGACTGTTTGTAGACTCTTACCTTTTAGTCGTTCGGCGAGCATGAGGGTTGCTGTAACTGTCGCGCGGATTCTCAGAAGTGTGGCAAGAGATTGTGGCGGAGCGATGGTCGGGAGACGCCACTGTTCAGATTGCTGCGCGGCTTCCAGGGCGATGCGGTGCCACCTGGCGATCTGCGAGTCGATGCGATCGGCTTTGATCTGTACCACACTGTGTCGGCTTTCAACCGGCACGAGCTCATCCACCCCCAGCTCAACGGCCTTCTGAATTACCCAATCCATCTTTTCGCCCTTGAGCAGCGATTGGCCGAGGATAAGCCGGGGAGTCTGGCGGGGTGGTTCCTGGACTACCTCGAGAATGCGTGCGGTGATGGCCTGTTTGGATATGTCGGTGATTTCAGCTCGGTATCGATGGCCTGCTCCGTCACCGAACTGAACGATTTCGCCGACGTCGATGCGGAGGCTATCCCGAAGATGAGTCAGCAGGTCGCCGGTAATTGAGATAGTCGGTGACGCGATGCAGTTAGGAGATACAAAAAAGACGGGCATGGGGCACTCTGGGGATCCGGGTATGAATGGGCTGTCCCAGTCTACTCGAAAAACGTCTTCATCTTGTCGAAGAAGCCATCGCCGTCGGCTTCCATCGACATGCCGCCTTCTTTGGCAAATTCCGTGAGCAGCTCTTTCTGTCTGGCGGTCAATTTGGTGGGGATTTGTATTTTAATCGTGTACAGCTGATCGCCGGTGGCTCCGCCTTTGAGGCTGGGAATGCCAAGGCCCTTGATCTTGAGCACCTTGTCCTGCTGGGTCCCCGGTGGGACCTTGATGACAGTATCGCCTTTGAGCGTGGGAACCTCTACTTTTCCGCCGAGCACGGCTGTAACCAGATTGATCGGCACGTCGCACAGGATGTCGAGGCCTTTGCGCTGAAAAATAGGGTGGGGCTTGACGCTGATCGCCACATACAGGTCTCCGGGAGGACCAGAATTGGCGCCGTGCTCACCTTCGTTGGATAACCTGAGCCGCATGCCGGTTTCGATACCGGCCGGAATATGGACGGCGATCGTCCGCTCTTTATAGACGCGCTGGCGGCCTTGGCAGACCGGACAGGGTTCCGTCACGATTTGTCCGGCGCCGTTACATTGGCCGCAGGGACGGCTGACGCTGAAAAAGCCTTGCTGGAAACGAAGTTGTCCTGCGCCTTTGCAGCTGGGGCAGGTTCTGATTGATGCCGCCGATTTGGCTCCGGTACCGTTGCAGTCAACACAGCCTTCCCAGCGGGGAATCTTGAGCTTTGCCTCTTTACCGTAGACGGCTTCTTCAAACGACAACTCGAGATTGTATTGCAGGTCGCTGCCTCGTTCCGTGCGGCCGCCTCCACGGGACTGTCCGAAGAAATCTTCGAAGATATCGTTAAAGACGTCGCCGAACCCGCCACGGTTGAAATCGAAACCGTCGGGACCCTGTTGCCCTCCGGCATGCCCGAACATGTCGTAGCGCTTCCGTTTGTCCTCATTGCTGAGGGTTTCGTAGGCCTCGTTGACTTCTTTGAACTTCTCTTCGGCGGCTTTTTTCTGATGGTCACCGGTCTGCAGGTCAGGATGGTGCTGGCGGGCCATCTTTCGATAGGCCTTCTTGAGTTCGTCGTCAGATGCGGTTTTCTCGACGCCGAGGATGTCGTAATAATCGCGTTTGCTCACGGATGCCGGTACTCACAAGATACAGACAGGCCGAGGCCGCATCGATGACGCGATCCTCGGCCTCTCTGAGGTATATTCCAGATTACTTCTTGTCCTTGTCCACTTCTTCGAATTCTGCGTCGACGACCTTTTCATCGGTCTTCGCCGACGCGGCCCCGTCTCCCTCCGGCGCTGTGGCCTGGGGACCGGCCGTTGCGGAGGCTTTCTTATACATGGCCTCAGCCAGTTTATGCGAGGCGGTGGTGAGCGTTTGCGTCGCAGACTCGATGGCGTCGGCATCCGTCCCTTCGAGCGCTTTTTTCAGCGCTGCGATGGCGTCCTGAATCTGTGTTTTTTCCTCTGCCGTCACAGAGTCGCCGTATTCCGTGATGTTTTTTTCGGTTTGATAGACGAGATTGTCGGCTTGGTTCTTGGCTTCTGCGAGCTTCCGCCGCTTCTTGTCGTCCTCGGTATGAGACTGGGCATCCTTCACGAGCTTTTCGACCTCGTCCTTGCTCAGGCCGCTCGAGGCCGTGATCCGGATCGACTGCTCTTTCTGGGTGGCCAAGTCCTTGGCCGCCACATGGACGATGCCGTTGGCGTCGATGTCGAAGGACACCTCGATCTGCGGCATACCCCGTGGAGCCGTGGGAATGCCGACTAAATCAAATTGGCCGAGCAGCTTGTTGTCATTGGCCATTTCCCGTTCGCCCTGGAAGACCCGGATCGTCACCGCAGTTTGATTGTCTGCGGCGGTCGAGAAGGTCTGGCTCTTCTTCGTGGGAACAGTCGTGTTGCGCTCGATGAGTTTGGTGAACACGCCGCCGAGTGTTTCAATGCCGAGCGAGAGCGGCGTGACGTCGAGCAGCAGCAGATCCTTGACTCATCGTTTCAAGGATGCGGCCGGACACACCCTGTTTGGAGCTCTGCGTGATCTCTGTACGATAGCGTGTACCCTGGCCATCGGCAAAGATGATTTCCTCACCCGCTTCGATGCGCAGGCTGTTGCGGAGATGGGCCAGCAGTCCCTGGGGCACGGTGATGGAAGGCGGGGTGATGGCGTGAGCGGGAAGAAAAAAGATCGGCATGGGAACTCAGTCGGCCGGAGACAGGGTTTGTCGGGGGAGGCTATTCGAAAAACGTCTTCATCTTATCGAAGAATCCATCCCCGTCGGCCTCCATGACCATGCCGCTTTCCTTCGCAAATTCGGTCAGGAGCTCTTTCTGGCGCGCCGTGAGCTTGGTCGGGATCTGGACCTTGATGACATAGAGTTGATCGCCGGTCTGGTTTCCTTTGAGGCTGGGTATTCCGAGCCCCTTCAGGCGCATGATCTTGTCGTGCTGGGTTCCCGGCGGAATCTTGATGACGGTATCGCCTTTGAGCGTCGGCACTTCCACTTTTCCACCGAGCACAGCCGTCACGAGATTGATCGGCACGTCACACAGGATGTCGAGGCCTTTCCGGTGAAAAACAGGATGAGGCTTGACGGTGATCGCCACGTACAGGTCTCCGGGGGGACCAGAATTGGCGCCGTGCTCGCCTTCGTTGGAGAGTCTGAGCCGCATGCCGGTTTCGATACCGGCGGGAATATGGACGGCGATCGTCCGTTCTTTGTAGACGCGCTGGCGGCCTTGGCAGACCGGACAGGGTTCCGTCACGATTTGTCCGGCGCCGTTACATTGGCCGCAGGGCCGGCTGACGCTGAAAAAACCTTGTTGAAAACGAAGCTGTCCTGCGCCTTTGCAGCTGGGGCAGGTTCTGATGGATGATGCCGATTTGGCTCCGGTGCCGTTGCAGTCGACACAGCCTTCCCAGCGGGGAATCTTGAGCTTCGCGTCTTTTCCGTAGACGGCCTCTTCGAACGACAACTCGAGATTGTATTGAAGGTCGCTTCCCCGTTCGGTGCGGCCGCCCCCACGGGACTGTCCGAAGAAATCTTCGAAGATGTCGTTGAAGACGTCGCCGAATCCACCGCGGTTGAAATCGAATCCGTCGGAGCCGCCGGCACCCTGTTGCGCTCCGGCATGTCCGAACATGTCGTACCGATTCCGTTTGTCCTGGTCGCTGAGGGTTTCGTAGGCTTCGTTGATTTCCTTGAACTTCTCTTCGGCGGCTTTTTTCTGCTGGTCGCCGGTTTGCAAGTCAGGATGGTGCTGGCGGGCCATCCTTCGGTAGGCCTTCTTGAGTTCGTCGTCGGATGCGGTTCTCTCGACGCCGAGGAGATCGTAGTAATCGCGTTTGCTCACGGATATCAGTACTCACGTTATACAGAGAGGCCGAGGTGTCACGTCATTGACGGTGCCTCGGCCTCTCTGAGACGTATTGTAGGCTACTTCTTGTCCTTGTCCACTTCTTCAAACTCTGCGTCGACCACCTTTTCATCGGTCTTGGTAGAAGAGGCGTCGTCTCCCGCTGCCCCTTCTCCTCCCGGAGCGGTGCTCTGGGCGCCGGCTGTGGCCGAGGCTTTCTTATACATGGCTTCGGCCAGCTTATGCGAGGCCGTGGTGAGCGTTTGCGTTGCCGACTCGATGGCCTCGGCGTCCGTCCCTTCGAGCGCTTTCTTCAGCGCCGCGATGGCATCTTGAATCTGTGTTTTTTCTTCCGCTGTTATGTTGTCGCCGTACTCCGTGATGTTTTTTTCTGTTTGATAGACCAGAGTATCGGCCTGGTTCTTCGCTTCGGCGAGTTTGCGCCGCTTCTTGTCATCTTCAGTGTGAGACTGGGCATCCTTGACGAGTTTTTCGACTTCGTCCTTGCTCAGTCCGCTCGAGGCTGTGATCCGGATCGACTGCTCTTTCTGGGTGGCCATATCCTTGGCCGCCACATGAACGATCCCGTTGGCGTCGATGTCGAAGGAGACCTCGATCTGCGGCATGCCGCGTGGAGCCATGGGAATGCCGACCAGGTCGAACTGGCCGAGCAGCTTGTTGTCATTGGCCATTTCTCGTTCGCCCTGGAAGACCCGGATCGTCACTGCAGTTTGATTGTCTGCGGCGGTCGAGAAGGTCTGGCTCTTCTTCGTGGGAACAGTCGTGTTGCGCTCGATGAGTTTGGTGAACACGCCGCCGAGCGTTTCAATGCCGAGTGAGAGCGGTGTCACGTCGAGCAGCAGCACATCCTTGACTTCGCCCTTAAGTACGCCGCCTTGAACGCCGGCGCCAATGGCGACGACTTCGTCGGGATTCACGCCCCTGTGCGGCTCTCTTCCGAAAAACTCTTTGACGACCTGAATGACTTTGGGCATGCGGGTCATGCCGCCGACCAACACGACTTCCTGGATGTCCTTGGCGGTCACACCGGCGTCGGACATGGCCTTCCGGCAGGGTTCGATGGTGCGTTGGATCAAATCGTCCACCAGCTGTTCCAGCTTGGCCCGCGTGAGCTTGGTCACCAAATGCTTGGGGCCGCTCGCATCTGCTGTAATGAAGGGGAGATTGATTTCCGTTTCCTGGGACGAGGACAGTTCGATCTTGGCCCGTTCCGCCGCCTCTTTGAGGCGTTGGAGCGCCATGCGGTCCTTGCGAAGATCGATCCCTTGATCTTTCTTGAATTCATCCACCAGCCAATCCATCACGCGCAGATCGAAGTCGTCTCCGCCGAGGTAGGTATCGCCGTTGGTGGATTTCACCTCGAACACGCCTTCGCCGATCTCGAGCACGGACACATCGAATGTGCCGCCGCCCAGGTCGTAGACCGCGATCCGCTCATCCTTCTTCTTGTCGAGCCCGTAGGCGAGCGAGGCAGCCGTCGGCTCATTGATGATCCGGAGCACGTTCAGACCGGCAATCTGCCCGGCGTCTTTTGTCGCTTGCCGTTGGCTGTCGTCAAAATAGGCCGGGACGGTGACGACGGCTTCGGTGATTTTTTCGCCGAGGTAATCTTCTGCAGTCTGCCGCATCTTTTGCAGAATCATGGCGGACACTTCCGGCGGACTGTAGCGTTTGCCGCGCAATTCGACATGGGCATCGCCGTTGTCGGCTTCGACGACCTTATAGGGAAGCCGCTTCATGGCCTCCTGGACTTCCCGGCTCTTGAACTTGCGTCCCATAAGGCGCTTGACCGAGAAGATGGTGTTTTCATGGTTGGTAATGGCCTGCCGTTTTGCGATTTGTCCGACGAGACGTTCGGCCTTGTCGGTAATGGCCACGACGGATGGAGTGGTGCGGCTCCCTTCGGCGTTGGCGATGACGACAGGATCTCCGCCGCTCATAATCGCGACGCATGAGTTGGTAGTGCCGAGGTCGATGCCGATGACTTTACCCATTGGTAGACTCCTTCCTTCCCGATAGCGACAATCCGTTAGTGCGAAGTTGATTCATGTCCGTCTGTCTGTGTGGGCCCGGCCGAGACACTGACCATGGCAGCCCGGAGAATACGATCATGCAGCCGGTAGCCCTTCTGAAACTCGTCGATCACATGATCGCGCGGTACTGTGGTGGACGGCAGATGCGAGACTGCCTGGTGCGTGGCAGGGTCGAATGCCTGGCCAATCGTTTCCACTGCCTGAACACCGAATTTTGCGAGAGAGCTCGACAATTGCTTGAGGGTTAGGTCGACATGGCGGGCGTCATGTTATCCAGGAGAATGATATCGGCTTTGCCGGAAAGGGCCTGCCGAACTTCGGAGAGGGATTCTGCTTCGACGATGACCGGCATTGTACCGGGCTTGTATGTCTTGGCTAGCCGGCATGCCGCGCGAACCGTCTGCGGGCCTCGATTGAGAAGCGCCAGATGATTGTCTTTGATCAACATCCCGTCTCCCAGCGACATCCGGTGATTCACGCCGCCGCCGAGCGCGACAGCCCATTTTTGAATGGCACGCCAGCCGGGCAATGTTTTTCTGGTATCCATGATGTTGATGGAACGGCCCTTGACTGCACGGCAGAATTGCTGTGTCAGCGTAGCGATTCCGGACAGATGCTGGAGAAAATTCAGCGCGAGCCGTTCCGCTTGTAAGATGGCCCGCCCGTCACCGGCGATCACGACGATAGGCTCGCCTGTCTTGGCCGGTTCGCCGTCTCGCCGTATGACCGTGAGGGTGAGCGTCGGGTCGACCGCCAGAAATGTTTGCACGGCTGCAGCCAGTCCCGCCACAACGATCGGCTGCTGGGCGATGATCTTGGCGCGGGCGGGAACCGGATTTTGAAAAAGCGCGGCGGTAGTCACATCGCCTTGTCCGAGGTCCTCTTCCAATCCTAGCCGAACGGCGCGGCGGATGTCTGCGGCGGGAAGCGGTATCATCGGTCAGGTTTCCAGCATCGTGCGCAATTGCTCGGCACTGCCGGCTAGAAGCTCACGGTCACGGGCCATCGTCCGCACCCGTTCCTGGTGCTCGGTGATCACGTCCGGCGGAGCCTTCGATACGAACTCCGCATTATTTAGTTTGCCGGTGAGTCGTTGAGATTCCTTGTCATTCTCCGCAAGTTGTTTCGCCAAACGGTCGAGTGCTTTGTGAAGATCGACATCGCCGGAGACTGTGATTCCAACAGAAAGGCCTTCCGTAACGAGCCGCAGCAGTTTCACCGACGGCCAATCCTTCGATGCCGTGATCGTGGCTTCGCCGCGGCTGAGGTGAGCCAGGTGTTGATGGATCTGATGGAGCTGTTCCTGCCTGTTCCGGTCATCATGGTCGACATAAAAGGGAATGTGCTGTCCCGGCGGATAATTCAACAGAACCCGGCCGGTGCGGATGAGCCCAACAGTCTGTTCGAGCAGCGTAAACTGTCGCTCTGTATCGGGTGATGACCAGGTGTGGTTCAAAACCGGATAATTCTGGAGGACGATGCTGTCTCCCTGATGGGGAATCGTCTGCCAGATCTCTTCGGTAATGAACGGCATGAAGGGATGCAGCAGCCGCATTGTCGTTTCGAGTGTCTCGACGAGCGTCTGTCTTGTGCCCGGTCCATCGGGATGTGCGGGGTCTTGCAAGACGGGTTTGATCAATTCCAGATACCAATCACAGTACTCGTGCCAGATAAAGTGGTACAGAGCCCCGGTGGCGCGATCAAATCGGTATGATTCCATCTCCGAAGTCACGGTGCGGATCGTGTGGTTCAGGCGGCTCAGGATCCACCGGTCGGGGAAGGTCCGTTGTGCCGGAGAGAGGGCCGTGCGTGTTCCGTCCAGGTACATCAGGCCGAATCGTGCGGCATTCCAGATTTTGTTGGCGAAGTTGCGATACCCCTCAATCCGTTCCTCCGCGAGCTTGATATCGCGTCCGGGTGAGGCCATTGATGCCAGGGTGAACCGCAGAGCATCGGTGCCGAATTGATTCATGACGTGAAGCGGGTCGATCACGTTGCCTTTTGACTTGCTCATCTTCTGGCCCTCGGCATCACGGACCAAGGCATGGATGTAGACGTCCTTGAACGGCACCTCACCCATAAACTTCAGACCCATCATAATCATCCGGGCCACCCAGAAAAACAGAATGTCGAGGCCGGTAACCAATGTGGCGGTCGGATAATAGGTCTTGAGTTCAGGCGTCTGATCCGGCCATCCCAGCGTCGAAAATGGCCAGAGGGCCGACGAAAACCAGGTATCGAGCACGTCGGCATCGCGCAGCAGCTGGTGGCTGTCACAGGCAGGACAGCGAGCCGGAGCTGTCTTGGAGACGATCGGGTTGGCGCCTT
>JABMDH010000084.1:5739-9355 GCA_015904075.1 Nitrospira sp. | reverse complement strand
CCGCGCAAAAAGTCGTAGCCGTGCCGAAATCGACGATGATGAGGTCTCGCTGGAATTTATGATGTGCGGCGGCTGCGTTGACGATGCGGTCGCTCCCGATTTCCTTGGGATTCTGGTATCGGAGCGTCAGTCCCGTATCCATGTCCGAGGAGACGATCAGCGGCGTGCAGGCGAAGTAGGTGCCGATCATCGATTCGAATGTTCCCGTAAGGGCGGGAACGACACTGGAAATAATAGCGCCGGTAATCTGCTCCACCGTGCGTCCGCTTCGAACAAGCAGGTTAGTACAGAGAATGCCGTACTCATCGGCAGTGGTCTTGGGGTCGGTAGCTAATCGCCAATGGGCGAGGAGAGTCCGGCCTTCAAAAATTCCCCAGACGACGTTGGTATTGCCGATATCGATGGCTAGCAGCATGGAGGCATTCTACCTGGCTGACGGAAGATTTCGCTACTCTTTGAGATGAATCACATCAGCTGCGCGAATGCCGATGAGCGGCGAGCCTGTCGGAGACGGGGACGTGGGCCGGATTTGCAGGGCGCCGTCGGTGGAGATGGATTCAGCCGTGCCGAGCAGTTCCTGCTCAGGCCCCATGAGCGCACGCACGCGCCTGCCGATGGTGCTGCAGCGAGCGGTGTAGGCCCGCCGCAACCGTTCAGATCCGTGGGAGCGCAACTCATTCAAGCCCTGTTCAAGTTCGAATAACAGCTGAGCAATGAGCCGGTTTCTGTCGATTGGATGGCGTGAGACTTCGAACAACGAGGTCGCGATCGGATGCAGTTCGTCAGGGAAAGACTCCTGCGGCATATTCACATTGAGGCCGATTCCGATCACGACAACCGGGTCTGAGGCTGAGACATGAGAGCTTTCACAGAGAAGGCCCCCGACTTTTCGCTCATGTAACAGCAGGTCGTTCGGCCACTTTAAAGAGAGCGGCAGCGACGTGACGGTTTGGACTGCTTCCGCCACTGCTAGGGCGCTGGTCAGCGGGACCCATGACAGCCATTCAGCCAGCACACACGCCGTCCCGATTCCGCGGACAACGACAGAACAATAGATATTTGTACCGGGAGGAGAGTGCCAGGTGCGTGTGCGCCGGCCTTTTCCAGCTGTTTGACTTTCGGCTAAGACAACGGTTCCGTGGGCAGCGCCGGCGTGAGCCAGTGCCAAGGCTTCGGAATTGGTCGAGGGGACTTCCTGATGCAGGTAGAGGCACTGTCCCAGAGCAGTGGTCGCCAAGGTGCTGCGAATATTATCGAGTGTGAGCGGAGCAGAGAGCGGCATGGATCAGCGCGGCCGGCCGGTTCGGGTCAAGACCAGACTCAACGCCACCGCCGGTGCAGAGTGGGTCAGCGCGCCGATCGAGATCCGGTCGATTCCCGTAGCCGCCATGGCCCGGACATTCTTCATGGTAATGCCGCCGGAGACCTCGATTGACGCGCGGCCCTTGATGAGCGCGACTGCGCGGCGCACCATGGCGGGCGTCATGTTATCCAGGAGAATAATGTCGGATTTTCCAGCAAGAGCCTGCCGAACTTCGGAGAAGGATTCTGCTTCGACGATGACCGGCATTGTGCCGGGTTTGTAGGATTTGGCGAGCCGGCATGCCGCGCGCACAGTTTGCGGGCCTTGCTTGAGAAGCGCCAGATGATTGTCTTTGATCAACATCCCGTCTCCCAGCGACATCCGGTGATTCACGCCGCCGCCGAGCGCGACAGCCCATTTTGATATCGCGCGCGTCGTGGCTCTTGGCGCCAGCAATCTGACACGCGGGTTCCAGACCGTCGTCTCATCTGCTCGATGTGCCTGGGGGGCCGATGTCAAAGTACTGGCGGCCCTCGGCCATGGGCGATCCTATGGCGCTCCGAGCCGGTTTCTCTTTCGCACGTTACCCGGCATTCTCAAATCGGGTTTGTGGGCTGAATTGGAGCGGCGTCCTCCAACGATCACCAGGGGACTTGTGACGGATGTCGGGAATGACATCCTCTATGGCTTCTCGGTTGAACGAACGCTTGGATGGGTTGAAGAGGTACTCGTCCGCCTCAGTCGTGTGACGAATGATATTGTTCTGACAGACTTACCGCTTGCCAGCATTCACCGCCTGTCGAATCTGAAGTTTCTGGCGTTTCGGTCTGCCCTGGTTCCGTCCTGCCGGCTGTCTCTGTCTCAGGTTATCGACAGATCGGAACTCGTGTGCCAAGGAATCGAAAAGTTATCCGCGACGTACGGCACGAAGCTGGTTCGGCTTGATCCTGCCTGGTATGGTTTCGATCCTATCCATGTACGCCCGTCGCTCTGGCGGCCTGCCTGGCGACAGATTCTCGGAGTTCACGATCAGACAAAGTCTACTCAAGGATCGATGGTTGAGAGCGTGAAATTGTATTGTCTCCGTCCCGAACGCCGCTGGATGTTGGGGATCGAGCAATGTGCTCCACAGTCCGGTGTTGCGCTGCGAGCTGGCGGGCAGGTGTGGCTGTATTAAGGGGTTCTAAAAGCGAGATTGAGTTGTGAGTGGCCTGAGCGTACTATGCCCGTCCGTTGAGCTAGTGAGACTTGTCACCACTGCATGATTCTAGACGCATACACATTTACTTTTTAACGTTGGGGGCTGGAGTGGCTGTTACAGCGTTACTCTCTTCTGTCTTAATCCGAAGAGCGATCACGGGTCTTGTTCTTGGAACGATCGCCGGAATGATCGAACTATGGGTCTTCAATCATGACCTTGCCCATTTCGTCGCGGCGGTTGTTGCGGGGGCTTTGTATATGTCGTTATTGGTGGTGCTGGCCGATCGCTTTCAACTTGCGGGGGGCAAGACCGTACTTGGCGCGGTAGCAGGTCTTCTGACGGCCATTGTCTGGTGGGCCATTGCCGTTCGAGCGACCGAACAATTCGTATTCGCCGCTGTTGCTGGCGCCTGTTTTGGGGCAGTGTATGTCTGGTCGGAAGTGCGGAAGAAATCGTAACCATCGCTCGTGTCACGCAAACACTGATGTGACCGATATTCTTTCTGCCCAGCGCGTCACGCTTCACGGACATGTGCGTTTGAGCGATTGTGCCGCGAGCTGCGTGAATTATGACGTTAGCGAATGACCTGAATCGCCCGCCAACGCTCCGATTGATACCGCCACAGTAGGAGCGCCATCCGTACCGTCCAGTCGGCGATCATCGCCATCCACACGTAATAGACCGAGAGGTGCAGCCAGAGGGTGACAATGAGCGCCATCGGCACCCGCACGCCCCACATGCCGACAGTGGTGGCGCCCATGATGAAGCGGGTGTCCCCCGCACCTCGCAGCGAGCCAGCCAAGACCATCGTGAGGGCCAGGGGAATCTGGAGCAGCGCGACGATCTTTAAGAACATAGTCCCAAGTACGATGACTGCCTCGTCGGTGGTAAATGCGCGTAGCAGCAGGTAGGGGAAAAAGAAAAAGACGATCCCCATGCCGGCCATGATAACGAGTGCGAGGCGATTGGCCTCCCAGTTCTCCAGCTTCGCGCGGGTGTATTTTCCGGCTCCGATACTCTGTCCCACCATCGTGGCAGCAGCAATGGCGAATCCATAGCCCGGCAGGAAGGAGAGCGACTCGATGGATAGCCCGACTTGATGTGCTGCATAG
>JABMDH010000084.1:0-5639 GCA_015904075.1 Nitrospira sp. | reverse complement strand
CCGGATCAGGATGTCCTGGAGCGAATGGTTCAACGCATGGCCGACGTGGAGGGAGCCGGTCACATTCGGCGGAGGAATGACGATGCAATAGGAGTCGCCGGCGTGATCGGGGGACGCATGAAAGTAGCCCCGCTCATTCCAGAGCTGATACCAGCGGGATTCGACGGCTTTGGGGTCGTAGGATTTGTCGAGTTGCGGTGTGGTCATGGACTGGTTGCCGATCGAACAGGCGGGCATCTTAACATGTCTGTGCTGCACAGCAAATGGTATGACCGCACAGCTTGTGACCCTGCCAAGGCTGTGTTATACCATCGCGGTCAGGCAGGGGCCCATCACTTTTATCGTAGGGAGTCGGTATGCCACGAGGACGTGAGAAAGATCGGAAGACGAGACGGAAGCATCGGAAGAACGTGAAGCGGATGAAGACGCTGGTGAAAACCCGACGAGCCGCCGCCAAGCGCGGGAAAAAAGGATAGGGCAGGGAGAGCGGTATTTCCGTCAGCTGGAGGCAGTCAGGCGTTTCAGTTCGGCGGTGATGTGCTGTACGGCAAGCTCCGGGACGATGTGCTGTACGGCTTGTTCGATGGCGCGCTCAGAGGCAGTCCGTACGGTTTCATCCAAAATCGGCGGCGCAAGTTTGTGCACGGTAGCCTGCACCTCATCCTTCACGATCTGATCGATCGAACCGATCTGTTCCCGAATGATGCCGGATAGGTGTTGTCGGAGGCCGGACTCGGCCTGCTCCTGCACCCAGATGTCGAGTTTTGCCTTGACCACCGTGCCGATCAAGTCGGAGACGGTTTGCCGAATGATGGGCTCATGGCTTGCGATTTCTTTTCCCAGCAAGGACGGCAGTTCCCGCGACAAGATGGGTTGTATGATCGCGGCGAGACGTTCCTCAGAAAGCACATCGCCGAGTTGCGCCCATAATTCTTTGTGGACGATGGGCTGGACCTGGCTCGCCAGCTTTTCTTCGATGACCTTCGGCAATACGTCGGCCAATCGTTGTTCGGCCTGGTGTGTCATCGACTGCATGAGCTGGTCGAAGATGTTCTTCGTCGAGTCTTCGGGATTTGCCGCTGCTGTGCGTGTCACGGGGGCAGTGGGCATTGACGTACTGGGTCGTGTGATGGCTGGTTCTACCGGTTTGGTTGCAGGGCTTGGTGTGGCGTTGAGCGCGGCACTGAGTGCGACACCGAGCGAGGGATCGGGAGAGAGACTGGGGGCAACCGTTGCAACCTGAGCGGAGCCTGCTTCTTCGTCGGTGTCGTCATCGGCCGCAGATGGTGGCCAAGCCCGACGTTTAGGTTTAGTGACCTGTTCAGGTTTCTGCTGTTTTTGCTGGATGTACTTGATAATTGTGAGTAGTTCATCAGGATGAAACGGCTTTTTAAGGAAACCTTTCACACCCAGCGACCGGAACAGATTTTCATCCAGATTGTCTGCCTGATTGACCAGCGAGATCAGGTAGGTTTCAGTCAAGTTGTCGAGCTTGTTGATCTCTTTGCAAAAACAGGAAAAGGTCATATTTTCGAGATAGTAGTCCACAATGATCAGGGCGGGGTTGCCCTGTTTTGCTGCAGCGAGAGCTGCCGGACCGTCGTTGAATCCCATAACGTCAAATCCTTCGGGAGCCGAGGTCTGTTCAACCAAGCGACGTACAGCAGGGCTGCTATCGACCACAAAGATGGAAGAAGGCATCGAAGTCTCCAGATGTATTAGGTTTTACGAAGCTATCAGCGAGGGTATTCTTTGTCAAGAAAACGACTGTTTAGTGAGTGGAGGTGTTCCTCAGTGAAGATCATGGCCAATCCCTTCGGAGCCGCGGCGAGATGATGGAGACCGGTGTATCGATACGAGTCGTATTTTTTGACGCTGCTGACACGCTCTTTCATGTGAAGGGGTCGGTCGCGGAGATTTATCTTGAGCATGCGGTGCAATACGGGTTTTTACAAACCCCGGAGTCGTTATCAGCGATCAAACAGGCATTTAGCCGGGCCTTTCGAGAGGCACCGCCCCCGATCTTTGCGTCGGGGGAGCCGGCGCAGCTCAAGCAGAGCGAGCGACTCTGGTGGTTCGATATCGTCCACAATGTATTCTATCGTGTCGGAATGTTCGAACGGTTCGATGACTTTTTCGACCGGGTCTTCGAGGTATTTGAAGATGCCGGTTCATGGAGTCTGTTTCCCGAGACGCTCTCGACTGTCTCCAACCTCAAGGCCTCGGGCATGGAATTAGGGATTATTTCCAACTTCGACTCGCGTCTATTTCCGGTAATGCGCGGGTTGGGCATTGCCGATCTGTTCGATACGATTACGATTTCCAGTCTGGCACAGGCGGCCAAACCGGCGGCTAAGATTTTTCAGCTCGCGCTGGACAAACATGCCGTCGATCCGGAGGAGGCGCTGCATGTCGGCGACAGCCTGCGGGACGATGTCGAGGGTGCGGGGAAAGCGGGACTTCATGCGGTACTGCTCGATCGTCAGGGCACGTCACCGCGTGCGGGAGTCCGGACGATTCAATCCCTCGATGAATTGATGCCGCTGATCAAACGGCTGGCCGGCAACTGACAGAACGTGACATGTCAGAGTGGAGCACTGCCGAGCCCTCCGTCTCTGGTACCGCTCACCGTATCACGCGTCACGGCTCAAGAAGCAGCGGTACGATGTCCTTCGCCCGTCCCTGCAATGAAAGATCGATCAAGTCAGACTGTGAGGTCCTGTCGAGATTGATTTCCGCCACGAACGCGCCGGCCTCTTTCGCGATCGATGCAAATCCAGCAGCCGGATACACCACACCGGACGTGCCGATGACGAGGCATAGATCACTGGCCTGAAGCGCAGTGTAGCTACGCTGGAGGTCCTGCTCAGCCAGGGATTCTCCGAACCAGACGATATGGGGGCGTAGAAGATTCCGGCAATCTTTGCAGGCTGGCAGGATTCGGATCGGCACATCCCGATTCTCGGTAACCTGTCCGCATCCCGTGCAGCGCACCATCCAGATGTTACCGTGAATCTCGGATAGCCGTTGTGATCCTGCCATCCGGTGCAATCCATCGACGTTTTGGGTGATCAGCCAGAACTGCTCGCATCGCCGTTCTAACTCCGCGATGGCCGTATGGGCAGGATTGGGTTTCTTGGTCGCGATCAACTCGCGTCGCCAGTTATACCATTCCCACACCAGCCGGGGGTCTCGCTCGAAGGCTTCCGGTGTTGCCAGGTCTTCCGCCCGGACGTTCCGCCATAGGCCCTCTGCTCCTCGAAAGGCCGGCACACCACTGGCGGCAGAAATGCCGGCGCCGGTGAGGACCGCAATCGATTGTGCGGCGGCGAGCCGTTCTTTTAGAATGCCGAAATCAGAACCAGACATCATTCATATTGAGCGAGAGGGAAGGCCGCTGCGTCTGTGCGTAGTCGCATGCTATAGTACCGCTGCGTTCTGTGCAATGTGTGGAAGAGGTGGAGATGAGTATGAAACAGATCTTAGTCGTCGGTGCAGGGTCGGTGGGTGGATTCTTCGGGGCGCATTTGGCCAAGGGGAATCCCAATGTGTCGTTCCTGCTCAGGCCGAACACGCTCGCCGCCGTGATGCAGAACGGGTTGACGATCCGCAGTGCCGGGGGAACCTTTACAGTCTGGCCTCACGCGGCGTCGGACGCGCGGCAACTTCCCAAGCCGGACCTCATCATTCTTGGGGTCAAAGCGTATAACCTCGACGAAGTCATGGATCAGATCGAGCCCGTGGTCTCGGCGAAGACAGTGCTGTTGACACTGCAAAACGGGATTGATAACGAAGATCGTCTGATTGCGCGATTCAAGCGCGATTGTGTTGTGGGCGGGGTAGCCTATATTTATTCAAAAATTGCCGCACCCGGCGTCATCGACCATTACAAGAAAGGCGCCATAGCGATCGGCGAGCTGATGGGGCATGAGAGTGAACGGTTGCTTGCGATCAAGGATCTCTTTGCCGCGGCGGGAATTCCCTGCCAACTGTCCAAGGATATCCGGCGCAGCAAATGGGAGAAGATGTGTTGGAACTGTGTGTTCAATCCCATCACTGTGCTCATCAACGACTGTGTCGCACGCGCGCTCGATCATCCTGAGCTCCTGACCGTGATCAAGCAAATTGTCGGAGAAGTGACGGCGGTTTCGGCTGCGGTCAAGGTCCCGTTGCCGCTGGATATGCCGGAACGAGTTGTGAAGGCGACACAGGAGATCCGAGACATTCATACCTCGATGTATGACGATTGGAAAGCGGGCCGTCCAACGGAAATTGCGTACTTAAATGGATATATCGTAGAGAAGGGGCGAGAGCTCGGCATTCCCACGCCGGTCAATGAAGCCCTGACGGCCATGATCAAGGCGATGACGGAAAAGGAAAAGGTCGGTCCCGGCATCGTGAAGATCGACGGGGCGGTCGTACAGCCGGTTTCATTCGACTGCAAGGCGATGCAGCAATTGCCGGATGAACATCAGATCGCCGATGTCAGCACCGTGATGCCGGGCATGAAGGGACGCGCAATCGCCGTGAGGGGATTGCTGGATGTGCCGGCGTTGAACATCGATGCCGATCATGTGACGTTTTATTCGTTGGATGGCAAGTATGCCGCGGCGCTCACCCTTCAGCAGGCCCGTGACTTTGGAGCTCTTGTGTATGAGCTGGATGGTGAACCTTTGCCGGATGGAAAGGGTGGCCCCTTTCGGCTTATCACACCGGGATTGGGCGATTTGTGTGCAAACGTAAAAAGTGTGGGACGGATCGAGATCACCGCAGGGCCGGGCTGTGATACGAGACAGACTATCTGTCCGCCGGCTGTCTAATCGTTCCGTGCGTGTTGAGTTATGAAAAAGATCGGCGGCAGTCTCTTGATTATCGGGGCAGTGCTTTTTGGCGCAGTCTGGCTTGTGGATAATGCGCAGACGTTCGAGGCTCACCATGACACCTATCAGAAGTTGAAGGAGTCCGAGCTCATGACACAAGGCTGGGTCTCGCATGTCATTCCCAGCTCCTCCTATGACATTGATGAAACGCATCGAGTCAGTGGAGGGATTGTGACGGTGCGATTCAGGTTTCAGCCAGGGGACATAGGGGAGATGGAGTCTCGCTGCGCCATTCTGAGCAGCACCGATCCCACGGTACGGCAATATCGGTGCAGAGAGGATGTTGCGGCAGTAGTTGTCAGATTGGGTGCGAACGGACAGGGGCAGATTCTCATCGAGTAGAACGCTGTCATGCAGAGCGTCGGCTGAGAGCTGGTGATGTCCACTGATATCGCCTGCGTCGTGGCTCTTGGCGCCAGCAATCTGACACGCGGATTCCAGACCGTCGTTTCGTCTGCTCGATCTGCATGGGGGGCCGATGTCGAAGTGCTGGCGGCTCTCGGCCATGGGCGATCCTATGGTGCTCCCAGCCGGTTTCTCTTTCGCACCTTACCCGGCATCATCAAATCGGGCTTGTGGGCTGAATTGGAGCGGCGTCCGCCAACGGCTACCAGAGGACTCGTGACGGATGTCGGAAATGACATCCTCTATGGATTCTCGGTTGAACGAACGCTTGGATGGGTCGAGGAGGTACTTGTCCGCCTGGGGCGTGTGACGGACGACATTGTTTTGACAGACTTACCTCTTGCCAGTATTCAC
>JABMDH010000083.1:3391-20734 GCA_015904075.1 Nitrospira sp. | reverse complement strand
CAGTTGAAATAGTAAGGGCGTTATGGAATCGATCGGAGAATTTTTCAAACAAGTCCGGGAGACCAAGGGGTTGACCGTCGATGAGGTGTCGTCGAAGACACGGATCCGGTCCGACTTCGTCAAGGCGCTCGAGGACGGCAATTTCTCCAAACTGCCCGATCAGGTGTTTGCCCGTGGATTCGTCCGTTCGTACGCGCGGTCGCTTGGATTGGATGAGGAAGATGCGATCCAGCGGTTTGCCAAGTCTGCCGGCACCTTTTATGAGAAGCAGGATGAACGGGAACGGCTGAAAGTCCGTCAGGCCGAAGAGGAACGCAAGCGCCAGTCCAATCGAAAAGCGGTGGCCGTTGCGATCGGCATTGCCGTCCTGACATTGATTTTCCTTTTGAGCCGGGAACAGTCGACGGTGCTGAAGCGGGCGGAGCCGGAGCCGGCCTTTCCCAAACAGAGCACCCAGACGGTTAAGGAGGTACCCGTTGCAGCCGCGATGAAGGAGCCTGAACCAGCTGCCGAATCGGCGAAGCCGAACGCGATAGGTGCAGCGGCACCAACTTCAGTGCCGGAGGCTCGCCGGTCTGAGCCCACCCCGCCGCCGATTGCGGCTTCGAAACCGGAAGCTGAAACCGTATCAGCGGTTTCAGTTGGGACGGATGGTCCATTGAGTGGAATTTCGCTGGAAGCGGCCGGCGCGATGGCGGATACCCAGCTGGTGCTGGATTTGGAGGCGACCGAATTGAGCTGGGTCGTCGTGCAAATCGACAATGGTAGCCCACAAGAGTCGCTGCTTCGTCCTGGTGAGAAAGCGCAATGGAAGGGGCGAGACCAGTTTGTCTTGACCCTTGGTAATGCCGGCGGGGTCAAAGCTGAATTAAATGGAAAGCCGCAGAAGCCATTCGGCCCCAGTGGGAAAGTCGCGCGGGAAATTCTCCTTAAACGGTAACGTGGCTCATCGTGCCAGGAGTTCGTGTTTCTCTCTTCCTTCCGATTATCCCCAAGCCTTTTCCGGTCGTCACGGTGATTTGCCTCGAACCATGAGGCATGGAGGATAGGACTGAGGCGCAAAGGTGTCACGGAAGTGAAGCCGTGTGTGGTACCCTGTTTGTAAGTGATTGGATTGCCACGAATCTTATTCTGCAGACGCTGGCACGACGTTTGATCTTCCTTATGACCGAGTGGAAGGATGGATTGAAAAATGACGGAGGACGATTTCTTGACAGGAATTAAAAGGCGTTGGTATAGTCCGTCCGTTTTGCCTGATTTTTACGAGACGAATCATTCAGCCAGCGGCATTATGCCGAAGTCATGTGCGGTGGGTTCAACATAAAGGAGGATAAGTGATGGGGTATCTGTCTAAGTTTGTGGGAGTCAGTGCAGCGCTGATGCTGTTGTCGGTCTCAATCGTCGGAGCGGAAGAAAGAGATCCGACCAAGCCGCGTGTTCCGGCTGAACAGATGGCTGACGCAAAGGCCGTGAAGAATCCTATCGAGGCAACCGCGGATAGCATCGCCAAGGGAAAGGCCTACTACGAAGGCAAGGGCACTTGCTTCAATTGCCATGGCAAGGAAGGCAAGGGCAATGGTCCTGCCGGCGCCATGCTGAATCCGAGCCCGCGTGATTTCACCAACTGCAAATTCCACAAGAAGCGGAAAGACGGTGAGTTGATGTGGGTCATCAAGAACGGCAGCCCGGGCACCGGTATGGTGTCCTTGATTCCGGCTGCGGTGACGGAAGAAGAAGCCTGGCACATCATCAACTACGAGCGGAGCTTCTGCAAGGGCGAGTAATCGATTCAGCCCTGTGGCTGTAAAAGAGGGTGGGAAGGCAACTTCCTACCCTCTTTTTTTTAGCGCTACGGAACGGCTGCAGATTCCTATTCATCGTGTGTTGTCGCCTACAGGATCTTCCTGCTTTTGCAGACACTTGTGCATATCTAGGCAGCATGTCCTGATGCATTTCGAGTCGGTACTCCCTCCAATGAGGGGAGCAATCTGGTCCCCCTCACAAACATTCAGGGATTGCGTCTCGCACCAAAAAAGCGTATAGAGTCGCCCGTACAGATCCGCGTGAGGACGTGTACCCATGTCAGTGGGCACGCCAGCGTGTGGTGTAGGGAACCGGTGGATATCATGCTTAACGAATAGGAGAGCGACTATGCGCAGCTTGTGGCAGAGGGTGAAGTGCCGGGCGCGAGCAGCAACAGCAGCGCTCGGGATTGTGTGTGCAGGACTCCTCCCCAGTATCGTCGCAGACATCAGTTATGCCGGCGATATTACTCCACCCCCTGGTATCGTAGCAGCGAGTGTCGAATATACAGGCCGCATCACCGTAGATGGTCCCTCCGTTACCGCATCGATTAAGACTCCTAAAAAGAATGGCGTGATAGCATTTGACGGTGTGGCCGGTCAGCGGATTAACATCGGCTTCAGCGGCGCAACACTGACGCAGGGGCGTGCATCGGTGTATCGGCCGGACGGCGAGGTCATGGCCATTGTCGCCTCTCCCGTAACGCACTACTATTGGACAGCCTATAAGCCGGCTGCTGATGCCATGGCCACGAAGTCTGCATCATTCTCACCCAAGGGCGGCAGCCTTGATTTGCCGGCACTCCCGTCGTCCGGCACCTATATGATCGTGCTCAGTCCAGGTGAAAACTATACCGGCGATGTCACTGTCACCGTGTCGACGGAATTGACGGGCGACATTACCCCTCAAGGCGCTGCGGTGCCGATTGCCTTTGGACGGTTCGGGCAGAATGCCCGGTATACTTTTGCCGGCACCACCGGCCAGACGGTGAGTCTGCAGTTGAGCGGAGTCTCAGTCGAAAGCGGGTATCTCTCCATTCTGAAGCCGGATGGAGGCCTTCTGGGTACACCGACTTCGTTCGGATCACAGGGTGCGGTGATCGACACGCAGGTGCTTCCAACAACCGGAACCTATGCCGTGCTGATCGATCCAGGACATATCGATCTGGGGCATGCCACGCTCGCGCTCTACAACACCCCGGATATTTCCGGCACCATCATGATCAACGAAGCACCTGTGACGTCGACGTTGACCGTGCCAGGCCAGCGGGCCCGCTATACGTTCAACGGCACAGCCGGACAATGGGTGAATCTCGGATTAACCTCGGTCACAACGGCTTCGAGCGTCGTGTCGATGCTGAATCCTGATGGCACCACCTTGGTTTCGACGACGGTCGGCCCCAGCGGCGGCAGTCTTGATCCGGCGACGATGTTGCCCGCATCGGGAGCCTACACGATCGCGGTCGATCCGGTCGGTTACAACACGGGTAGTATGGCGTTGACACTCACGTCCCCGCTCGTTGGCACCGTCTCATTGGACGGCCCCCCGACGTCCATCAATTTTGCCAAGCCGGGCAGCACGGCGCGCTATACGTTTAGCGGTGCCGCCGGACAATGGGTGAATTTCGGGTTTTCGTCTGTCACAGTCACCTCGAGCACGATCACACTCCTTAACCAGGATGGGACGGTCTTAGCCTCGACCAGCGTAGGCAGGGGCGGTGGAGGGTTGAAAGCATCGAGCCCCTTGCCGGCCACCGGTACCTATACCATTGTGGTTGATCCCACGAGTAACCACACCGGGACCATTACCGTGACCCCGTCGACGGAAGTCGCGGGTTCCGTGACGATCAATACCGCTCCCACTCCGGTGACCATCAGCCGACCAGGCCAGAATGCCCGCTATACGCTGGCCGGACCTGGGAATCAACAGGTCACGGTGAAGGTTTCGGGCAATACGTTTAGCGGTTTAACGGTGAGCCTCTATACCCGAAGCGGCATCTTGCAGACAGAGGTGACGAGATCGGAGGCGGGCTTTGCATTGCCTCCTGTGACACTGCTCACACCGGATCTCTATACGATCACGGTCAGTCCAATGGCGCCCGCCACCGGTAAGCTCAGCCTGCAGGTGACGACTCCATAGAAACCGAGCGTCGGGAGAGAGGCGTCATTGCCTCTACCGGGACCGGTCCAAATCGAAAGAGGGTGGGGATGTAACTCCCCACCCTCTTTTGTTTTGCACGGAGCGATGACGGGGATGGTACTCAACCAGTGCATCAACCGTGGCTTTCTGTGTAGGCGGGTGAATAAAGAGTAGTTACGTCAAAACCAAAGGTCTTCGTGGAGGGAGGGGCTGTTTGGCCTTGAGTCTGGCCACGTCCGACTCGATATCGCTGAACGGGTAGAGCCGCACCATTGCGGCTAGGCTGCCTTCGTAAGGAGCCAAGAGTACGTTACCGGTTGGTGTGAGTAAGACCTGTCCTGAATAATAGACGATCATAATCGCTTGCTTGGCTACATACAATTGCGGCCAGCTGGACAGTACTTTGTGGAGATCTGCTCGGCCTGCCTTGAAACTCTGGAGCAATCGGATATTAGAGGGCGGCACACCGACGAGGAACCGGAAGTAATTGGCTACATGGAGACTATGCAGGTTGGGGGTTGGTGAAAATCTGAAACTCAAACTGGAGTCTGGTCTGCATTGTCTGCTCCGGCGCCAGCCGGCTGAATGATGAACAGCAGCGCTTGAGGTCGTGCAGTGGCTCCCCCGGATTCGGTGACAGACACACGGATCTCGACCTGTTGCGGTTGATGGCTCGAGGGCAAGGTTGCCACGAACTCCAGGAACGTGGTTTCTCCCGGTTGCAGCGGGGGAATCGTCAGCGTCGTCGACAGGAACTGTTCGATGACCGATGGTGTGCCGGTGAGGGAGGCCGAGGCATTCTGAATCGGGCTTGAGCCGGGATTGACGACATCCACGCGTATCCGAATCCGTTCACCGCTCTCCAGAAATAAATTGCCGTTCTCGTCGAGCAGCAGGGCTTTGAAGCGAAGTTTCGACGGCGACGCAGAGGTGGGTATGGAAGGAGCTGCCTCGCGGGTGACCGTAGAGGGCAGTGCGTCTCCCTTGGGAGGAACGTCCAGGTGCCAGGCGCATCCGGGGCTTAGCAGGACGGTACATCCGGCCAGGATCAGAGGTGCGGCGGAGAATGATCGGAGTGACGGTGTCGTTCTGTAAGGGGTCACGACGGAACCTGTTGCGACAGTTTCACGCCACCGTACTGGACCTATAGGGCGAAAGCAACTGGTTATCCAGTAGCAGGATGTTGAAAAAGTCCGCCAGCTTTGTTCTCGCATCGCTCAGAGGCTCAACGTACGGCGCGGAGTACGATTCGCCCCTTCGCTCGCTGCGGCCTTGCCCGTGGAACGGGGCGTCTTGGCGCACCGGGGTGAGCGGGTGAGACCAGTGGCCATTTTGACCATCCTGCTGGGCATCTGATGATCGTTGCAGCCACTCGACTCTCATGCAGAGAGCGATGCCTCAAATAGTTTGTCAACGGCCCGCTGGTAGACAAACCAGGTTCAATTCTCGATGTGTGAGTTGTCGTGAATCGTGCGGGTCAGGGTGCTTCCACGCCGGTCATGGCGGCGGGTTTGGAGAGTACGAGGGATGCAGCGGTGCTCTCTGGTTTCAGGAGGGGAAACATTTGAGGATGTTGATCTGAGTTGAACTGTGTTTTCGCCGCCCAGGTGACTTTCTGACGCACATAATCGCTGGTTTCGCCGAGTGTGACTGAGCCGTCGCGATTGGTGTCTGCATCTCCTCGCAGCCCCTTCAAGAGATAGTAGGTAAACAGGCCGTGGCGGTGCCGGTCGTCTTCCACTCCTTTGGTGAAGTCAGTGCCTCCGATCAGTCCGA
Organism: Nitrospira sp.; assembly: GCA_015904075.1. Next base: position 15,016 of record JABMDH010000083.1, on the reverse strand, counting down.
CGACATTTCCGCCACCTAGTTCCCAGCGGGGTGACGCGGTCTTTCCCTTGGCATCTCCCCGAAGCCTGGATACCATGCCGTCGAACAGGAACAGGGCCTGTTTGGCCTTGAGCCTGGCCAGGGCCGACTCGACATCTTTCAGCGAGTAGAGCCGTGCTGTTGCAGCGAGGCTTCCGTCGTAGGGGGCCAGGAGCACGTCGCCGGTTGGCGTGACTAAGGCCTGTCCTGAAAAATAGATGATCACCACAGCATTCTCGGCCATATGAAGCGGGAGCCAGTCGAACAACACGTCGTCGATGTCGGTATGGAGCGCTTTCGAGTTTTGGAGCAGCTTGACGTTGGAGGAGGGCAGGCCGCCGAGCGATTGGAAATAGTTGGCCACCGCCTCCGCATCCATCGCGGCGTAGCGGCGGGGCGTGAGTTTGGGATCGCGATAGGTGCCGACTCCGATCGAGACCAGGTAGGTATGGGGTTGTAGAAAGCCTGATCGTCGGGTGGGTATCTGATCCACATCGTCTGCTCCGGCGCCTGCCGGCTGAATCGTCAGTGCAAGCGATTGGGGCGGCGCGGCCGCTCCTCCTGATTCAGTCACGGCTACGCGAATCTCGGCCTGTTGCGGTTTGGTTGTCGGGGGCAGGGTCGCCATGAACTCCAAAGATTTTGTTTGCCCCGGTTGCAGAGGCGGGATCGATAAGGTTGTCGCGGGGAATTGCCCGATGAGCGACGGTGTCCCCGTCAGTGTGGCCGAGGCATTCTGAATCGGATTCATGCCGGTGTTGATGATGTCTACCCGCACGCGTACGTGCTCGCCACCTTCCAATACCAAGTTGCCGTTCTCGTCAAGCAGCAGGGCTTTGAACTGAAGCTTCGACGTCGAGAGCGTTCCCATCGGCGTGGAAGGGGAACTCTTGGATGAAAGGACCGGCGGATCGGGTGGGGAGGCCTGGGCTGCAGGAGGAGAGGGGAGCGCTTCTCCGAGTGCGACTCGTGTGTCCAGAAAGGTCTTCGACGCGAATTCGATGACTGTGTCGCGAATGAAGGGATCGATAATGTAATCGCAATTTCTGGCGAGTTGTTCGAGCCGCAGCCGCTCCCGCCTGGAGACTTTAATTTCGGTTTCCCGCAGTAAGACGCCGGCCTTGTCATAGACCCGTGCCATCGCGTTCATCTGTAAGGTGGCGGGAGCCCGGTCATAGAGCGCATCTTTGTTGAGATCGAACGACCAGTCGAAAAAATCGATTTTTACGACATGATCCGGGGTCGCGACTTTGTTGGGTATACCTGCATAGACCACCGTTTGGAAGGTTCGATGGGCTCCTTCGAGCAACGCCTCTTCGACTTGGCGGCCGAACGGAATTTCTTCGGGCTGTCCGCATGAATCGGTGTAGCGAAGCAACTGCTCCTTGAGCGAGGGAGGCAACACCAGGTGTACCGTAGAGGGCAGCGGGTCTCCCATTGGGGGAAATTGGAGGTGGCGGGTGCATCCGGCGATCATGAGCACGGCGCATCCGATGAGGGATAGGCAGGCGGCATGCCGGATTCGACCGGCCGATTTCTTTCCGGAGAGGATCAATGCTGGGCCTATTGGGCAACTCTTGGGTGTACGGCCGTCACCGTACTGGAAATATCGGGTGAAAGCAACCGGAGCGCGCCTGGCCACGGCGGGTGGTGCAGGCATTGGCGGGGACTTTTCCTCTTTGAAGCCCAAGGAAAGGTTAGTGTAAGATACACCGTTCGAGCAGGCGATCGTTTGCCGCGAGTGCGGACCGATCTCGATGTGGTACGATCTTGTGGGAGCGGGGCCGGCTGTTGCCGGTGCCGTCTGTGTTCGGTGAAATAAGACCAACCTTCTGGAGGAACCCAGTTATGGGCAATCGGATGCAGCACATGGGCACATGGTCAATCGGTGGCGGGTTGTTGTTGGCGCTCTGCGCCTGCGCCGGCCTTGACGGCGGGACGTCGGCGTTAGCCGCAGGAGTCCCTCCGGCCTTTGCCCAAGGCTTTTCAGATATCGTCAAGAAAACGACTCCGGCTGTTGTGAATATTGCAGTGACCGGTGGAGGAGAGGGAGGGCGCCGTCGTGGGGGAGGACTTCCTCCGGGGCCCTTCGGCAAGCCTCCGGCTCCGGGTGAAGAACCGGGTGGAGAGGACGGGCCAACTCCGCCGCCGATGCCTCATAACCCCCCTGCGCCGCATGGCCGTCAGGAGCAGAGCGCGGGGTCCGGTGTCGTGTTCGATTCGAACGGTTTTATCGTGACGAACAATCACGTGGTGGAAGGGGCGACTCAGATTACGGTCACGTTGAACGATCGGCGCGAGTTTTCCGCCAAGATCATCGGCACCGATCCCAAGACCGATTTGGCCGTGATCAAGATCGAGGCGAAGAATCTGCCGTCGCTGAAGTGGGCTGAGTACGAGAAGCTGCAAGTGGGCGATCTGGTGCTGGCCGTCGGCAGCCCGTTCGGGCTGAGCTCGACCGTCACGCTCGGCATTATCAGCGCGCTGGGGCGCGGGAATGTTGGGATCGCAGACTATGAAGATTTCATCCAGACCGATGCCGCCATTAATCCCGGAAATTCCGGCGGGGCGCTGGTCAACATGAACGGCGATCTCATCGGCATCAATACCGCCATATTCTCGAGGACGGGAGGGTCTGAAGGCGTGGGGTTTGCCATTCCCAGCAGCATCGCCCTCGATATCGTGGATAGTCTGCAGCGGACGGGGAAGGTCGTGCGTGGATGGATGGGCGTCGCCATTCAGGAGATTACTCCGGCGTTGGCCAAGTCGTTCAAGTTACCGGAAGATCGGAAGGGCGTTTTAATCAGCGATGTCAATGAAAACGGGCCCTCCCATGCTGCCGGGGTCAAGCGCGGTGATGTGGTGGTGGCGTTCAACGGCAAAGAGATTCTCAGTGTCAGCCAGCTTCGTAATCTTGTCGCCCGGACGATCGTCGGCAAAGAGGCGCAGGTGAAAGTGCTGCGCGACGGCAAGGAACAGATGCTTGCGGTGAAGGTCGCTGAACGGCCGTCGGATGAGCTGCTGGCGAAGAAAGAGCCTGCGCCGCCCAAAGAGCAGGGTGAAACGGTCAAGCCGCCGGACAATGTCTTGGCATCGCTCCGTGTGCAAGCCCTGGACAACGCGGTGATGAGCCAGCTGAATATTTCCGCCAAAACGACCGGAGTTGTCATCACTTCGGTGGAGCCGGGTGGACAGGCGGAAGCGGCCGGATTGCAGCGTGGCGACGTGATTCAGGAAGTGAATCGCGAGCCGGTTAAAACGCTGGACGACTATCAGAAGGCCGTCAGCAAGATCAAAAAAGAGGAGCTGGCTGTGCTGCTGGTCAATCGGCAGGGCAACAGTTTGTTCGTCGCCGTCAATCCGAAATAGGAGGGCGGGCGCATCGCGTGCCTCTTGGTCGTGCGGGTTCGGTGAGATGTCAGACCGGTGGATTGTATCTTGTGAGGGCCTGTGCTGAACAAGGTGACCCAGTGGCTGCAAGATTCGGTGTTCAAGCCACTGGAAGACAAAAAGATGCCGGTCATGGAGCACCTGGTGGAATTCCAGGTGCGGCTGACCCGTGCGGTGATTGTTACGGCGGTTGTGTTTGTGGGGACATTTTTCTATGCCGATGCCCTGGTCAAATGGCTCCGCGTGCCCCTGCAGAATATGTTTGTTCCCAGTACGTTATCCTGGGAGCCGACGGATCTGCCGACCGTGCCGTTCGTCTTTCTCGCGCCGGCCGAGGCGTTGTGGCAGAACGTCAAGGTTGCGGGATTGTTTGCCGTCGTCCTGGCGGCTCCCTACATCCTGCATGAGGTCTGGCGGTTTGTCGTGCCCGGATTGCATGCCCAGGAGCGGCGGTTTGTAGGGCCGTTTGTCTTTGTCAGTGGGGCGGCGTTTTACACGGGGGCGGCATTTTCGTTTTTCTTCGTGCTCCCGTTTGCGTTGAATTTCCTGATTTCCTACGGGGTGAATGCCGGATTTGTCCCGCAAATCTCGATTGCGCAATATGTCGGGTTTTCCCTGTGGTTCTTGCTGGTGTTCGGACTGATTTTCGAAGTGCCGCTGGCGCTGACGCTCATGGCCAAGCTGGGGTGGGTTGATGCGCCGTTTTTGATCCGGTACTGGAAGTGGGCGTTACTGGGGTCGTTCATCATTGCCGCGATTCTCACGCCGACTCCCGATCCGTTCAATCAGTGCCTGATGGCCGGCCCGATGTTTCTGCTCTACTGGGTCGGCATTTTCGGCGCCAAATGTTTCGGTAAAAAAAAGCCGGTCGAATCCGGGCAGGCCGGTGTGTCGCCGGTTGCCATGGCGGTCGCGGGAGCCGGTGCAGCGGGCATGTCGGCTCCGAAGTCTTCGGGCGAGGACTATGTCGGAGTGCCCGGGGGACGGGGTCGTTAGCAATTGAGGCTCCGTAGTGCCTCTGTCGGAAGGGAATGTCATGGCGCGTGAACTCAATGTGATCAGTAACGGGGGCAGTGACGTCTGCACCTACATGTGGGCCTGTGCCATTTGTGACGAGAACGAGCGATGCCAGAAAGACAAGGAAGGGCATAGCCGCTGGCTCGTCATGAAACGGATGGAGCGGATTGAGCACACCGTGCTCGTGATGAGCAACAAGGGCGGGGTGGGGAAGAGCACCTGCACGACGAATATTGCCGTCAGTCTCGCGCTTAAGGGCTGGCACGTCGGCATCTGCGACATGGACATCCATGGTCCGAACATTCCCAAAATGGTGGGCGCCGAAGGACAAAAACTCAAGATCAGTACGTCCGGCGGGATCATCCCTTTTCAAGCCTACAATCTCAGGATTGCCTCGATGTCGTTTCTCCTCCAGAACTCCGACGATCCCATTATCTGGCGCGATGCCTATAAATACGAATTCATCAATCAATTGCTCGGCGGTGTCGAGTGGCAGGACCTGAACTTTCTCCTCATCGATCTCCCGCCGGGGACCGGTAATGAGTCGGTCACGACGATCGATTTGTTGGGAAAAGTCAGCGGCGCCGTTATTGTGACCACCCCGCAAGAGGTGGCGCTGCTGGATTCGCGCAAGTCCGTTACGTTTTGCCGGGATAGCGAAGTGCCGATTATCGGTATCATTGAAAATATGAGCGGGTTGGAGTGTCCGCATTGCCACAATCATATTGACGTGTTCCGGAAAGGCGGCGGCGAGGCCTCCGCGCTCGATATGGGTGTGCCGTTCTTGGGCCGTATTCCGCTGGACCCCGATGTGGTGACGCAATCTGATTTGGGCGAGCCGTTCGCGCTCTTTAACTCTGATACGCCGACCGCGGAGGCGTACCACAACATTGCCAATCAAGTTGAGACGTTCTGCAAGAAGAGCGGCTCGCTGCAGAGAGCCGCTTCACGGAAAGGCTGACGGCGAGTACCGGTTGCCGCCGATGAACATGATGCAAGGATTAACGCCCCTTCACGATGCGCAGAAGATCGTGCTTGATGCGACGGCCGTGCTGGGGCTTGAAAAAGTGTCCATTCTCGACACGCTCGGACGGACGCTGGGTGAAGATATTGTGGCCGAGCGGGACAATCCGCCATGGAACAACAGCGCCATGGATGGGTTTGCGGTGCGGTGGGAGGATATTGCGCAGGACCATGCGATTCAGAAGCCCGTCACATTGGCCGTGATCGAAGACGTGCCGGCCGGCAGAATGCCTTCCAGAACGGTCGGCGCCGGACAGGCCATTCGGATTATGACCGGCGCGCCGGTTCCGCACGGGGCCGATACGGTCTTAAAAGTAGAAGATACGGAGCATACGCCCGATACGGTCCGTGTGTTCAAGCCGGAGCCTCGCGGGTCCAACATCCGTCCGTGTGGGGAAGATGTCAAGAAGGGTGAGCGCATCATCGCGAGAGGCACCCAGATTCGCCCCGGAGAAGCGGGCATGCTGGCCGTGCTGGCCCGGTCCTTCGTGTTTGTGTATCAACGGCCTCGTGTGGCGATCCTTTCGACGGGAGACGAGTTGGCCGATCTCGACGAACGGTTCAGCGAAGAGAAAATCATCAATTCGAACAGCTATGGGATTGCCGCGGCAGTGCAGGAGGCCGGCGGCATTCCAGTGCTGCTTGGTATTGCGAGGGATACGCAGGCATCGCTGAAAGAAAAGATCTCGCAGGGATTGAATGCCGATATTCTGGTGTTGTCCGGCGGGGTCTCGATGGGCGACTACGACTTTACGAAAGCGGTGTTTCGGGAGATCGGTGCGGAGATGAACTTCTGGAAGTTAGCGATCAGGCCGGGGCAGCCGTTGGCCTTTGGGAAAATTCAGGGTAAGCTGGCGTTCGGCTTGCCTGGAAACCCCGTCTCATCGATGGTCACGTTCGAACAATTGGTCCGGCCTGCCATGCTCAAGATGGGCGGGCGTCGAAGTTATGGCCGTCCCCTCGTGGATGCGGTATTCCAGGAGAAGTTTTCAAAGCGGACTGATCGGCGCCATTTTCTGCGCGGCGTGCTCACCCATGAAGACGGTGTGTTCAAAGTCCGGACGACCGGCGATCAAGGGTCTGGGATTCTCACCTCGATGGTCAAGGCCAATTGCCTGATCGATGTTCCTACAGAGGTCGAGCGGCTGAATCCCGGCGACCGGGTGACGGTGCAGCTGTTGAGCGGCGAGGCGTGGCCGAGCGCCACGGAACATACACGTTCTGCGGAACATCGTCTCTCCTGTTGCTGAACAAGAAACTCAACGGTCACACATGTCCATTCCAATGGCGGGGGCCAGCAGTGTCGTCATTCTGTCCAAGGGGAGCATGGCGGTCTTTGCCGATGTGTCGGATCAACTGAAGGTTGAAGATGTGCGGGATCGGTTTCTCGACGGCACATACGACTTAATCATTGCGGAGGGATGGAAACACGAAGGATATCCCAAGATCGTCATCGTTCGCGATCAACTCGGTGAAGTCCCGATCTCGCCGGAAGGATTGTTGGCGGTCGTGTCTGACAAACCGGTCAATCTCACTGTCCCGCTGTTCGGCCTGGACGATGTGCCCGGAGTCGCCGCGCTCATCATGAAGCATTTCCCCCGGCGTGCTCGATCAGAGCATGAGCTTGAAGCGTAGCGGAACGATTCTACTGGGGTTTGTGGCCGGAGTGCTCGCGCTCGGCGGCATTGCGGTTCCTCTCACCGATCGTCCGGAATTCTGTGCCAGCTGCCATGTCATTGCGCCGTCCTACGACAGTTGGGCCGCTTCCTCGCACAAGGATGTGCCCTGTGTTGCCTGCCATGTGAGGCCGGGAGTCCAAGGCTGGATGCATGACAAGGTGTGGGTGGGGACCAGAGACGTGGTGCGTTCCGTATTCGGGGCTCCGGCCGATGCCCATAATCTGAAAGCACAGGTCGATTCCAGCCTTTGTCTGAGCTGTCATCGCAACATCCTTCGAGTCTCCGAGATTGCACCGCGTGATTTGCCGTTGCCGGTGAAAGAGGTCGGTCTCGTCATGAACCATCGAAAGCATATGAAGGCGTTTGAGGCCGGACAACAGGGAGAAGGGTGTCTGACGTGCCATGCCGGCGTGGTCCACGACCGGCCGATCAAGGGCTATCCCATCGTGATTCCGAGAGGACATGTGTCCTCCGACAGCAAACCCTGGTATCCGGATCATCCGGAAGGGTCTTCCCTCCGAACCAGGGCGCTCAACGATTGTTTCCGATGCCATGATGGAAAGACTGAGTATCAAGGCAAGGTGGTCGAACGAAAGTGCGAGGTCTGCCATCTCCCTGAAAAGATCAAAGATCTGCTGTCATTTTAACGCGACACAGGGTGTATGACGATGTCCGCCCCGGTCCTTCAGGCCACGAATTTGAGTAAGCGGTTCGGCGATTTTACCGCCGTGGACGGCATCTCCTTTTCAATCGAGCCGGGAGAAATCCTTGGCCTGCTCGGTCCGAACGGAGCCGGGAAAACAACGACGATCCAAATGTTGCTCGGATTGGTCACTCCGACGACCGGCTCGATCCAGATGTTCGGGCTGGACCTTTCGACGCATCGGGAAGCGATCCTCCAGCAAGTCAATTTTTCATCGACGTATATCTCGATGCCGCAGTCGCTGACGGTCGAAGAAAATCTCTGGGTTGTCGCGAGACTGTATGGCCTGACTGATATTTCTCGGCGTGTGGGTGACATCGTGAAGAAGTTAGAGATGGAGGAGTTTCGCTCCAAAGTGACCAGGAAGCTGTCGTCCGGCCAAATGACGCGACTGACCCTGGCGAAAGCGTTTCTTACGGAACCCAAGATTCTGTTTCTGGATGAGCCGACCGCCAGCCTCGACCCCGATATTGCTGAAAAGATTCGGGGATTCCTGAATGAGGAGCGCCGGTCCTCAGGGTTGAGCATTCTGTACACGTCGCATAACATGCGGGAGATGGAGGAAATGTCCGACCGCATCATCTTTTTGCAGCGCGGCAAGATCGTCGCAGAAGGGACAGCCCAGCAAATCGTGACGCGTTTCGGCCAAGCCGATTTAGAAGAGGTCTTTCTAAAGCTTGCGCGCGATTCGCGCAGTTGAGGAGAAGGATGACGATGACTCAGCCGTGGATTGATTTTGGAACGGGGCTGTTGGCAGGCGGGCTTGGTTTGAGCGTCTGCTGGGGATTGTTTTGGTTCGTGATCGGGAGTATCGGATGGATGCGTGGCACGTGCAGCTGGCCTGTTTTGCTCAACAGCCTGGTTGCGTCGGGGATCCCACTCCTGCTGATGGGGCTGCTTGTATGGTTGAGAGATTCCACCGAGGTGCCAGGGCTCGCATTTGCCGGAGGGTTCAGCATTATGCCGCTGGTGGTGGTCGCATTCGGACTACGCCGGGCTCCTGACGGGAGGCTGGCCGGCATCCACATGCTTGGAGGCGTGCGGCATTTGATGGACAAACTGCTCGGCAAACACCAGACGTGCGGAGGCTGTGGTGATGGGCATGGTTCGGGGTCCGGAGGCTGCGGGTGAAACTGCATCGTATTCTCGCTCTGCTTGCCAGGCATCTGTATCTGTATCGGCGCAGTTTGCCCCGTATTATGGAGATCTTTTATTGGCCGTTTTTGGATCTCGTGATTTGGGGATTCATCACGATCTACCTCGCCCGGTATCAGAGTCAGATTCCTGGATTTATTACGTTCTTCCTGGGGGCGCTCATTCTGTGGGACATGCTGTTTCGGGCCCAGCAAGGCATTACGATCTCATTCCTTGAAGAACTCTGGGCGAGAAATTTGATGAATCTCTTCGCCAGTCCGCTCAAGCCCAGTGAATTTCTGGCGGCGACCATGGCGATGAGCATTTTCAAAGTCACCTGTGTGTCGATTATCATGACCCTGTGCGCGCTGCTCTTTTATTCCTACAACGTGTTTATGATCGGGCTCTGGCTGATCCCCTTTGTCCTGAATCTGGTTCTGACCGGCTGGGTGATCGGTGTGTTTACCACGTCGCTCATTATGCGGTTTGGGCAGGAAGCGGAGGTCTTAGCCTGGAGTATGGTCTTTCTTTTTCAGCCGATCTCCTGTGTATTTTATCCGATGGACGTATTGCCGGGCTGGCTGAAGCCGGTGGCCTTGGCCAACCCGGCAGCCCATATTTTCGAGGGGATGCGGGCTGTATTGGGGGGAGAGGGCGATCCTAGTATGAGCCTTGCCTGGGCTGTGGGCCTCAACGGGTTGTTGCTGGTTGCCGCTGTGGGATGGTTTTATCGAACCTTTGCCTATTGCAAGGACCAAGGGCTGCTTGTTCGGATTGGCGAGTAATGTTGTAATTGGCTGGACTCCTGTGTTACGGTACGTCCACTCTATCGTACGGGTCTCGCGATAGCGCGACTTAATAGTGCAGACCCACAACGTCGATGTTGCCTTGTCCGGGAATCTTGTCGGAAGTCAGACCTAAGTCGCTGCTCGGTTCGCGTCTTCGGCCCGCTCCTTCCCCCGTTCCTCGCGCTCAAGACAATATCATCATCTAAAGGAGGAACCCCGATGGGTTCAAAGATCTATGTCGGTGGGTTGCCCTATTCGGCGACCGAGCAGCAATTGAGTGATTTGTTTGCAGCCCACGGCGCCGTGGCGTCGGCGCGGATCATCACAGATAAATTCACCGGCCAATCCCGTGGATTCGGCTTTGTGGAAATGTCCTCGGATTCGGAAGCCCAAGCAGCGATCACAGCGCTGAATGGGGCTGAAATGGGTGGCCGGACTTTGACTGTCAATGAAGCGCGTCCTCAAGAGCCGCGCGCTGGTGGCGGTGGCGGTGGCCGCGGTGGATTCGGTGGTGGTGGCGGCGGCGCCGGTGGATTCGGTGGTGGTGGCGGCGGCGCCAGAAGCGGCGCGGGTGGAAAGCGCGATCGCTGGTAATTGATCGTTTCGATGCAGTGATGGAGGGGCTGTCGTTCTCGAACGACAGCCCCTCCGTCTTTTTGTGGGCCGGTCAGATCTCTTGTCAATCACGCCAGTGCGGTGGTAAGAAACTCACTCGGACAGCCGGTTTCTACACCAGGAGGAGGGGGCGGTGAAGAGCCAAGCGGGTCTGCTCCAATCGATTGTGGCATCGGCGGATCTGTCCTCGTGTTCTTTCCATACGAGTCCCGTGCTGGTGGTTGAGAATTTCTGGTCGTTTGAAGAGCGGCAGTATTTTCGGGACGCGATGGCAACGGCGTCTTGGAACAGTATGCAAGCATTGTCAGCTGTGCGTGAGGATTTCCCGGCTGCAGGGAATTGGGCCAAGGCCGACATCTCTCATTCCCAGGGCCAACGGTTTCTCTCGAGGCTGCAACTGCCCTGTATTCACGAATATATCGAGTCGTTCCCCAACCTCATTGGCCGGCATATGGGATTTAGTTACTATTCATACGCCGCAGGGGATTGTCTGCCGGCTCATGACGATACGGATCAGGGGCATCCCATAGGGGGGCGGCCGGCGCCGCTGCGTCGGATTGCCGTCGTCACCTATTTCCATGAAGAATGGCGGCCTGATTGGGGTGGGGAGCTGATTCTTTATGCCCCACGGACCACACAGAGCGCCAGCCAGACCGATCTCATCCCGACCCATTGCATTGAACCTCGTCCCGGATCGCTTGTCATGTTTACTGTGCCTCGCTTCCATCGGGTATGCCGTGTAGATCCAATGGCCGGGGAACACCGGCGTCTGTCGATCGCCGGCTGGTTTATGACCGAGCAGGCCTAGTCAGGACAAGGTTGAGGCTAAGGTTGAGCGGGAAAGTCCGAGGGGTTCCTCATCCGTAATCGGCTCTTGTGGTTCACCTGAACCAATCGACATCGTTGACGGCTTTCCCATGTCCTGAGACATCAAGGGACGAGGCCGGTTGCGCCAGTACGTCCTGAACCAGGTGGATCAAGCGGTCTTGTTCAAACGGTTTTGCCAAAAAGGGCAGCGTTCCTCGTTTGATTCCATGACTTGCCAGGTCCTTTTCCGGGTTGCCGGACATCAGAATGACGTGGAGGCCTTTGCGGATTGCGGCTGCTCGGATGGCCAACTCCAGGCCATGCACATGAGGGAACGGATTTGAACCGGAGGCGAGGTGAAAACCGGGCGGGGGCAAGATGAGATCGGTGAGCAGAAGATCGATCGGCCCCTTGTGTTCTGTGCAGATTTTGAGAGCGTCGGAGCTGCCCT
>JABMDH010000083.1:0-3291 GCA_015904075.1 Nitrospira sp. | reverse complement strand
TGACCGATGAGTTTCGTCTCTCGATGCAGCGGCTGTTACAGGATCTCTGTCGAGAGCTTCAAACCGATTATCCGGATCTTTCCTCTCGGTATGGCCTTCCGGTCGGATTGTTTCAGATCCTCGGCCGATCGCTTGCAGTCGAAAGCTATTCCAACTGGAAGGTGGCCGGTTGGATCGAATCGCTCAACGATCTCGTCTATTTTTTGGACATTCTCCAGCAATGGGAACGAGAGCCGGACCGGGCCGAATTCACGCAGCAACTCTTTACGGAATGCCAGGAGAAGTTTTTTGAGAACAGTTACGTCCACGATCTGTTTCCTCTGGGCCGTCCTCGTGCGGCTGGGCTTGAGAAGCGGCTCACAGGCTTGTGCCGGAGGCTGGCGCGTGAATTGACGCAGGAATCGATTCTGCTCGATCCGGGACTCGCCGTGAAGTGGTGCAAACAGTGCACGGTGTCGCGGTGGGAAGCATCGGCAATACTCAATGCCAACTTCGAGCGGGCGGAAGCAGGGAATGGTCTCTCGGTCGGAATTGCCGGAGATCGGCGGGAGGCTCCTGCCGAGGTGCGCCGCTGTCTGAAACGAGCCTCTGGCCAGGCGACGTTTCTGATCGGGACGAGTGGGATTTCGGTGCGCATCGGTCGAAAGACCTTTGAGTTATGGACTGCATGGGGAGGGCAGGGTGAATGGAGTTGGACATCTCAGGCGACAGAGGCGGCGCTGGAGGCTGGACAGTGTCCGGTGACGATCGGTCCGACGTTAGTCTATGGAAAAGACCGGCAGCCTCGGGCGATTGTCCGAGCAGAGCAGAAGCAGGCGGAACGGATCAGCCTGGCTTGGCAGACGATCCAAGCAGCCTGGCCTGAAGGGTCTGGGGTGCTGGCCTTACTGACCTCACGGATTGTGCCGCTCAAGGCAAAGGGTGTGGTGAGTTTCAGCTATCGCCATCGACCGGGACTGTCGTTCATCAACTGTTTTGACCGTGACAATCTGGATCTGATCGACGACTTGATCCATGAGAACAGCCATCACCATCTGAATCTTCTGCTGCGCAAATATGTGATGTATCACGGCGACCATCATCAGCAGATTTTCTATTCGCCCTGGCGCCGGAGCCTCCGCCCGCTCCGCGGGATTCTCCACGCGACGTTTACCTTCACGATGGGCGCTATGCTGTTTGAGCGGCTTTTGACGTGGGCATCAGGGCCTGGTGGATCAGCGCGATGGAAGCACGCAGGGCTGACCCCACGTGATCTCCAGCGAGCCCGCTTTCGATGTCTGGAAGAAGTCGAGTCTGTCCGCTACTCACTCCAGGATCTGCACTATGCCGACCGTCACCTCGGCTGGCTCACCGGCTCGGGCCGCCGCATGGTCAGCCAATTGGCAGAGGCGATCGAGCAGATCGAGCGCCGTATCGAGCCTCATCGTATAGCGGTGTCACGCTCTACGTTTGGCCCGGCTCTGCGGAGACACGTCGACAAACTGAAGAAATCCCGCACGACCTACGGACCGATGCGATTGAGCGAAGTGTAGGCGTCAGTATCGCCAGTTCATAGTGAGCGGATTGAGGCTGGATTATTCTGCAACCATGAAGGGTTACGTGTCTCCAGGTGTTTCTTCGTCAAGCGGGCATAGTCGGTGATGCCAGGGAGGCCAACTTTCAGCGGTCCGAACCGTTCACGGATCTATGGCTCCACCGTCACATTCACAAATGCCGGTAAGCTATCCGCCCCTTTCTTGTCCGTCACGCGCAGCTTGAATCGGTAGGTTCTCGGCTCTGACACGGTTGGGGCGAGGAAGGAGGCGTCGGCGTTGTTTGCGTCGAGCAGCGACACTTTGCTGCCGCGCAGTTGGCTCCAGGTATAGTACAGGGCTTCGCCTTCCGGGTCGCGGCTCTTCAGCCCGCTCAATTTCACTTTTGATCCGGCCTTCACGGTTTTGCTTATCCCCGCATCGGCGACCGGTGGTACGTTGGGTTCATCGTTGACGTTCACATCCACATCAAGTTGTGCCTGCTTGCCGCGGTTGGTCACGGTCAACACCGTCTTGCCGTTGCCTACGATCTGGAGGAGTCCGCCGGCCAAGACTTTAATGACGTTCGGGCTTGAAGACTCGTAGGTGGTTCCGGTCTCCGGAGCACTGATCCGGCGGACTATGCCGTCGGCGAACTCACCGACCACCGGCAACTCAAAAATTTTTCCCAGGGAATCCACGTGGCCAAAGGCGGAGGATTGTCCGGCCCGTCCGAGCTGGAGCGGCTTGTCGGTTGCAAAGTCGATTGTGGTCAGGGCAGCCTTGGGTTCAACCTGTACCATCACTTCGTCAAAGACGGAGCGTGTACCGAGACGTCCACGCGAGATGTCAGCGACGGCCAGAAGTCGCATGGGTCCGATGCCGTCCTTGGGGATCAACAGACGGCTGCCGAAGGGTGGGGTGTGTTCGGCTAGTCCGATCGAGGCAACGGGTGCAACGATGGAGCCGGTGGCGGTGGTGTCATCCTGTTCGACCAGCGCCTCATCCTGCCCGCCATACCAGTAGTAGCGGACTGTGACAATGCCATGATCTTTCCCCACATCCACACGGGCAGTGACGGTGCTTCCGGCAGCGAGGGCGGCTTCTTCTACCGGCTCGACGATCTTGAACGCATAGGCAGGAGCAGCTACGGCCATGCACGAGGCAACCAGAGCTAAGTACGCAGTTCGAATCTGCGAGATACGCGCGCCTCGGGGAGTCAGCGACGCGGGCTTCACGAGAGACGTGTCACGATCCCTGATCATCGCGTCAGATGGAACGGCACATCCATGAGGATCACCCGTTCCTTAAAGAGGAGCGCACCCTTGAGCATCAGGGCCCGTTGATTGTGCAGAATGTTTTGCCACCAGCGGGCCGGTAGAATTTCCGGGATCACGACGGTGACCCAGACGTCCGGCTCTTTTTCGAGAATTTCTTCGATGTACTCGAGCAGGGATCCCAGGACTGAACGATAGGGAGATGGCAGGGCGATGAGATTGATGCCGCCTCCCCATTGAGCCCATTGTATTTTGACTTTGGCACTTTCTTCCGGGTCGAGATCGATATACACGGCGCGAATCTCACCGGGGCGGCTTCTCGCGTAGTCCAGGGCGCGGACCACAGCACGATTTACGCCGCTAACTGGAATGACCACGATATTGCGTCGAGGCAGCGGAGGCCGAGATCCTCTGCGGTCCAGGGTGATTTGTTCCGATACGGCTCGATAGTGAGAGCGAATGCCCTGGAACATGAGGATTAAGATTGCGACAAGCAGAAAGAC
>JABMDH010000082.1:19417-30809 GCA_015904075.1 Nitrospira sp. | reverse complement strand
GTCAGATAATCCGATGCGCCGGCCCGCATGATGTCGACGGCATCTTTCACGGAATGGCGTTCCCCGATGGCAAGGACCGGAGTGGATACAGGGGTTTGTCGGGCGTACTCGAACAGGGGAGCGAGGCCGTAAGGACTGCCTTCGCAGATGACCAGAGTGGGGGACGTTTCTTGCCAGAGGCGGAGCCCCTCGGAAATAGTAGGTGCCCTGTGAATCGTTGTGTGTGGGGGCACAGCGGTTTCGAGGAGTCGTATGGTCTCGGGGTCTTTCGAGATGAGCAGAAAGTTCTGCAGGTTCATCGGAGAGCTCCTTATTCAGGACTCCTGTCGAACCGTCTGAGAACTGGGTATAGCCTACTCTTCCCATGGTGGGAAGGGAAGGGGGGAGGTAGGGTGTGAGGGGTAAAGGGTGAGGGGTTAGGAGCGCTGCTGATTCTTCTGTGCGATTGAGACGTTACGCAAAAGGCCCGAGTATTTGGCGCGTTTGATCGGGCTACCTTGAAACAGAGTTGCAAAGGCCGGTTCGTCGAGCTTCGTCAAATCATCCAATCGTGGGGCGAGGGTCACCGCTCTCGGTTGGAAGGCCGGTTCCTGGCTCGGCTCAGCTCGCAAATTAAATGGACAGACATCGAGACAATCGTCGCATCCAAAGATTTTGTTACCCATGCCCGACTGTAATTCATCCGGGATGGTGCTGTGGTCTCCACGCAGTTCGATCGTTAGATACGAAATACAGCGGGTGGCATCAACCACATAGGGTTCGACGATGGCCTTGGTCGGGCAGGCTTGAATGCAGAGGGTGCAGCTGCCGCAGAGATCGGTGGCCGGCTCGTCCGGTTCCAGATCTAACGTCGTGAGGATTTCTCCCAGCAGGAGCCAGGAGCCGTGTTCGGCTGACACCAGGTTGGAGTGTTTGCCGATCCATCCCAATCCCGCCCGTTCCGCCCAGGCTTTCTCCATTATAGGACCGGTATCGACATAGACCAGGGTCTTGGCATCAGGAGCCAAGATGTGCAGACGCTGTTCAAGTTGCTTCAGCCGATCGCTGAGCACCTTGTGGTAGTCCCTGCCCCAGGCATACCGCGCGATGCGGCCGTGGCCGGGCCGTTCATCGGGGCGATGGTCGGTCAAGTAGTTGACTCCAACCGAAATGATCGATCGGCATCCCGGAAGGACGAGCCTAGGATCAGTTCGTTTCTCTGGTGTCCGTTCCATCCAGGCCATCGCGCCGTGGAAGCCGCGGGTGAGCCAGTGGGTCAGTCTGGTGAAGAGCCCGTGCTGGAGGGGTGGGGCTGGGGCGTCGACTCGGGCGATACCGACGGCGTCGAATCCCAACGCGCGGGCTTCTTGTCTGATCGATTCAGAGAGGGACATAGGCGGCATAGGTGAACGTCAAGGTAGCATAGTCTCCTTTCTTGCGGCCACCGAGTGGTCCGCGTAGAATCCAGCCTCATTCAGAGCGATCTAATCCAATGTACTGTTCGACGGGCGGAGCGGCGGTTGTGCGACGGAGTCATGTGCCACCATTGATTCCATTCGTGAGTAGGGCTACGGCCGCAGTGCCCCGTATCTTGTTACTCGTGTTCGTGAGTGCCCTCGTTACGACGCTGTGGTCGTGGGATGTCCGGGCGGCATCGGATGCGGAGAGCCTGGACGTCAAGGTGGAGTCGGGCGGGGGAGTTCGTGCGACGGCGCGTGTGCTGTTTCCGGCAAAGCCAGAAGTTATGCAGTCGCTTTTGGCGGACTATCCACGTTGGCCGGAACTGTTTGAAGTACACATGCGAGTGGCCGATCTCAAGATTCATGAAGGGGTTGCCACGGTTGATCTTCGTATCACGCATGGGCTGATGCCCGGTGAGCATCGGCTGGTTACAGACTCGCGGATGTTGCCGGATGGCGGCCTCGTAACGGATCTCAAAGGCGGTGACTTTAAGCGGTATCGCCGCGTCTGGAAGCTTCGGCCTGCCGGGGAAGGCAATCAGACCAGCGCCGATTTTGAACTGACCGTCGAAGTCGATTCGCTGACCCCTGATTGGTTGATTGCCGTCGTCATGCGGCAGGAGTTGGAAGCCCACTTTCGTATCGTGAAACAAAAGGCGCTGGAACGGGCTGGGAAATAGTATGCGGATGTGAGCCTATTCTGCTGAGAAACAATATTCTGTTCATTCCGATAAGATGAGCTGACGTACTATGGCACTGTCTGGTCTCTACGTGATTCTCGACCCATCGATCCGGCCTGATCGGCCGCTTACCGACACGCTGAAGGCTTCCGCTGAAGCAGGAGCCAAGATCTTTCAATACCGCAACAAGACGGCCTCCATGAAAGAGGCCTATGCCGATGCGTCGGCGCTACGGAAAGTTGCGTCCGAGCTGGGTGTAACATTTATCGTGAATGATCGTTGCGATCTGGCTCTGGCGGTCGATGCGGACGGCGTGCATCTTGGGCAGGGAGATGTGCCGTATAGTTATGCCCGACAAGTCATGGGGCCGACGAAATTGATTGGGCTCTCGACTCATAATAGGGACCAGGTCAAAGAGGCTGAGATGCTCAAGCCGGACTACATCGGTTTCGGGCCAATCTTCAAACCCGGTTCCAAGCAGGATCATGACCCGGTTGTCGGGATCGAAGGATTGTATGCCGTTCGTTCGCTCACGGCGCTGCCGATCTTTGCCATCGGAGGGATCACAGTGGAGAATGTGGGAGAGGTGATGACGGCAGGAGCCCACGGTGTGGCGGTGATCTCCGCAATCCTCGATGCGCCTGATGTCAGGCGGGCCGTCAGCGGCTTCGTTGGCCGAATGAGAGGACCAGCTTCACCAGCTTCGTGATCGCTGCGGATCGGGAGAGGTGAATGGCAGACGGTCGAAATCGTTTCGATAACCCCGATCGATAGGGAAGTGGGCCGAGCACCGGTACCTTTGCCTGTTTCAGCAACAGATCGATGGTGGTGCGCTCTTGAATGCGCATCATCTTTGACTTGGTCGGGTGTGTTTGGTTCAAGATCAGCGCGATGATCGGAATCTTCCTTCGCCGCAGGGCCTCAATCGTCAACAGCGCATGGTTGATTCCGCCAAGCCCGGATCGTCCTACAATCACCGCCGGCAGTTTTAGTTGCGCCATTAGGTCCATGACATCGCTGTCCGGTGTGATCGGTACCGATACTCCGCCGACACCTTCAATGACCATATAGTCATACCGGTCGGAGAGCAGGCGGTAGATCTTTTTGATGACCTTCAGATTGATTGTTTGCCGTTCGGCCTGCGCAGCAGCCAGCGGTGCGACCGGCAAGGTGAATGGGTAGGGGCAGACCGCTCCGAGTTGGTCCTCACCATCGATGACAGCGCGAAGTCTGGCAGCATCGGATTGACCGGTTTTGGAAGGAGTGACACCGGTTTCGATGGGCTTCATTACACCCACCTCGCAGCCCTGTTTCTTCAATGCCAAGGCGACGGCAGCGGCGACCAATGTTTTGCCGACGCCGGTATCGGTGCCGGTTATGAAGATGCCGTGGTTCATAAAGCGAGAAGAGCTGATGGCTGACAGCTGATAGCTGATAGCAAATGGCCTGAGAAGAACCGATAAGCGGTAGCGCAGGAAAAAGAATGTTTTATGTCATCACCGAATTCGTCTTTTGCCATTGGCCATTCGCCATCTGCTCTTGCTAGAGGTTTCTGCTGTCACAGTTCCAGACTTGCCCTGAGACACCGGTGAGCTGCGTCAGATGCACAACGGTCTGTGCCGATTCGTCTAGCGAGGGGGGGCGGTGTAGTGCATGGTCGAGCCACCCGCTGCCTTCAGGAAAGATGCCTTTAGTTAAGTTCGTTTTCTGCCATCCGGGTAGCAGAAGATTCACTCGGATGTTATGGGGCCCCCACTCCAGCGCCGCAGTCTTGACCAATCCAATCAAGCCGGCTTTGGATGTCGCATAGGCTGCCTGGCCGGTGGCGCCATGAAATCCTGTGTGAGAACCGATCACCACGATGGACCCGCCTCGATGTGCGATCAGCACGGGCGCCATGGCCCGGAGGCAGTGAAACGTTCCCGTCAGGTTCGTCGCGATTACATCGTTCCAGACTTGATCTCGATGACGCACGAGCAATCCGCTCGCCCCGATTCCCGCGTTGCAGACCAATGCCGATGGATTGGAGACGCGGCAGCGCCAGGTATCGACCATCCGTTGTACCGATTCGGACTCACAGATGTTGGCTTGGTAGAGATCTCCCGTGCCGCCTGCAGCGAGAACTCCCCGGAGTGTCGTATCCGCGGCGTGTTTGTTGTGGCCATAGTGGATGCCGACATACCATCCGATCCTGCCGAAGGCAAGACTGATGGCCCGGCCGATTCCGCCGGATGCGCCGGTGATCAAGACGGCCGGGTTGGTGTTTGATCGATTGGGTCTACTCGTGGCAGTCCGTGTCTTCGAGGCTGAGCTGGTCATGCAAGTCTGGATTATGAGAGGACCGACGTGCGAAGGCAAGCACATCGCGCCGCTCGTAACTCGGGACGCGTATCTCGCAAACAAAGGTGCGGACGCATTCATTCCGTCTTGTGCTTCACGCTTCACGAGATACGCTTCACGGGGCATGTGCCTCCAGCTGGATTCGCATGTATTCACGGAGGGAACAGACGTTTGCTTGCCGCTGTCGGGATTCCTATGGTACCGTTTGTTTCCGATCTGCCCATCACTGAAGGAGCGATATGATATTCGGAGAAAGACCGATACGGCGGGTGTTTTTCGCGGGAGTGGCGGGCCTTCTCCTTGGGGTGGGTCTCGATCCCACGTTCCTCGGCGCCGAAGAGCCGGTCACGATTTCTCAGTCCGCCGACTACTTTCCCGACTCTCTCGGGAGCCGATGGACCTACAAAGGCCAGATCACGGATGGGCCGCTTCAGACAGTCGAGAATAAATTCTTTGCCAATGTTTCGAAAGTGACAGGGACCAAGACGATCAAGGGTGTGTCGGTTACAGTATTTCAGGATACAAATCCGGGCAATCATGGCCCGTCGGAGAGTTATTACCGGCGAGATCCCGTCGGCATTGTGTATTACGGGGCTGATCCCGGCACGCCGCTTGAAAAGCAAATTATTCCCTACCAGATTTTTCGCTTTCCGCTCGTGATCCCGTCGTCGTTCCAGCAGTTCGATCGGACCGGCCTCGACTTTGGCACGGATATGGATCGTGACGGCACCGACGAGAAAGTCGATGTGCGTGGATGGAGCGGGCTCATCAGTCGCGAGGCGATCACGGTGCCGGCCGGGACGTTCCAAGACGCTATCAAGGTTGAAGCCAAAATGACCATGCGGATACATCTCTCAGCCAGCCGACGTACAATCGCCGGATTGGATGTGATGACGGCCTGGTTTGCAAAGGGAGTCGGGCTGATCAAGTATTCGGAGCGGCAGGAGCTGTCGGCCGTGAAAGAGGATCGCGGTGTTGTGACGGAAATCACCGAAGAGCTCGAAAGCTATGAGGTGAAACCTGCGAAAGGCTCACTCAGCCGACTCGAATCCACGCCGGAGAGTATTTTCGCTGATCACGCGGGCAATCATGAACTGCGCGAGGTAGTCCTCCCCGCCGGCTTTCGCACCTACCCCTGAGTATCGATGTCCGCCGAACGGTTGGCGGCCCACCAGCGCGCCGGTAATCGGCCGGTTCAAGTACAGGTTTCCTACATCGAATTGGTCTCTGGCCAGTGCGAGGTTGGCCGGGCTTCTGGAATAGACGCCTCCTGTGAGTGCATAGGACGTTCCGTTCGCTATTCGAAGGGCATCGGCAAAACTTTCTGCCTTCATGACTGCCAATACCGGACCAAAGATTTCTTCTTGAGCCAGACGGTGATGAGGCGCGACGTCGACAAATACCACCGGGCCGACGAAGTATCCGGCTTGCTCGATTGATCGCTCGACGAGGAGCCGGCTTTCCTGACGGCCCTCGGCAATGAATTGCTGAATCGCAGCTTGCGCGCGCGCGTCGATGACCGGGCCCATTCTAGTGCCGGGCTCGGCCGGATCGCCGACCTCCAGACTCAACACGGCATCTCGCAACCTGGCGATAAACTGGTCATAGACCGCGCGATGCACGATGGCCCGTGAACAAGCCGAGCATTTCTGTCCCGCATAGCCTGTAAACGAGGTGACGATCCCAACGATCGCCTCATCGAGATCCGCCGTCTCATCGACGATGATGGCGTTCTTCCCACCCATCTCGGCGATTATTCGTTTAACCATTGGCTGGTCCGGATGTACGTGAGCGGCGTCAGTCAGAATGCGGAGCCCCACGGATTTCGATCCGGTAAATGCGATCGTCGCAATCTGTGGATGCGCAACGAGGGCCTGGCCGATCTCCGGTCCTCCGGGAAGGCAGCGCACCACGCCTGGCGGCACCCCGGCTGCGACCAACATCTGCGTGAGCAGGAGCCCCAGCCGGGAGGAACGTTCCGACGGTTTGAAGAGTACAGTGTTGCCTGCTGCCAGGGCTGCCGCAACCATCCCGGTCGGGATGGCGAGTGGAAAGTTCCATGGCGCGATGACAGCCGTTACTCCGCGCGGACCATAGACGCGATGGTTCAGCTCTCCCGGGCGGTTTCCGAGCCGTGCCGGCCGGGAAAGGCGGCAGATCTCGTCTCCATAATAGCGAAGAAAGTCGATGGCCTCGGCGACGTCGGCGTCTGCATCCCGCCAGGGTTTTCCCACCTCAAGCACTTCCCATGCGGCGAGTTCGAATCGGCGGCGGTTCATGTCGGCTGCGGCCTGCCGCAAGATCGCCGCACGTTCATCGGCGGATCGACGACGCCAACTGTCGGCGTGGGCGTGTGCCTGTTGGATTGCCTGGTCGAGGTCCGATTGCGCCGCGCCTCGCACTGAGGCGACGATCTGATCGGGTCGACATGGATTATGGGAGGTCAGCCAGGGACCGGTGAGCGATGGCAACTGGGAGTCCCTGTCCCACTGCCGTCCTAATTGAGATTGAACAGAGGAAATTCCTTCCTGCATGGCACGGCGGACGGACTCTTGGGAAAAATCGCTGTGGGGTTCGTTCATGAAACCGTGCGTGCCATTGGAGGGTTGGGTAACGGCGGACGGTGCCAGAGCTGCAGGTGGAGCGAGGAGTCGCGCCAGCGGTTGAGACTCGACATACTCTTTTCTGAGAAACGATTCATTCGAGGTGTTTTCCAGCAGACGTCTCACCAGATAGGCCATGCCGGGTAATAGGAGGCCGACAGGGGCGTACAGTCTGACGCGACGGCCAAGTTTTACCATGGCCTGCTGAAAAGGCTCGGCCATGCCGTAGATCATTTGGTACTCCCGTGCATTCGGCGGCAATCCACAGGCATCTGCTACGGCCTCAATCACGGCCAGAGTCCGCAAATTGTGTGTGCCGAAGGCCGGGCGGATGAGGTCGGCATGGTCGAACAGTGTGCGGATCAATCGTTCGTAGTTGGCGTCTGTCTCCGATTTCTGCTCGAACAGCGGAATCGGCCACCCGGCTTGGCGATACCGGACCGTGTCGGAATCCCAGTAAGCCCCTTTCACCAGTCGAATAGTGACGGGCGTGCCGCGCGCACGGGACCAGGCGAGCAAGTCTTCAACGTCTTGTCCGGTGTCCCGGTGGTAGGCTTGCAGCGCGAGACCGGCGTATGGATAGGCGCGATAGGGCGGCTCGGCAAACAGCCGTTTGAAAATATCCAAGAGGAGCGGTTTCGTCTCCGCCTGTTCCATATCGAAAATCAATCCGGCAGGCAGCGACAGGGCGCGATCGACCAACGGCCGGAGACGCGCCGCCACCGATTGATAACTCCCGTCAGGGTCGATTGGGTCCAGCCGCGAGGAGAGCGCCGAAATCTTGAGCGAGAGTTGCACGCGAGGCAGCGGGCCAAGATGATCCTCTTCCAACAGCGCAGCGGAAGGCCAGGCGGACGAGATACGTTCTAACTCCGTCAATGTGTCCAGACAATGGTCGCGGTAGCGATCGGCTTCCCACTCGCTGATCGTCGCCTCTCCCAACAGGTCGACAGACCAAGCCCGGCCGTCTGTCCATAAACGCGACAACACCGGAGCCGCGTCTGCAACCGAGGCGCCTGCGATGAAGGTCCTGGCCATCTGCTCAACCTGGTTTCTGATCGACTTGCCGGTCAATCGCGCGCCCAGGCCTGTGGCGGCCATCGCCTTCAAGCCCCACTGGAGCCCGAATAGCTCGCTGCTCAATCCGCCGAAATACTCCTCGGCCAGCGAGACGACCCGCTCATCGTCGGCGATCACCGGCAGGACGTCGATGAAACGAAACAGCTGCGCCTTGAAGGCGTCGTCCTTCATCGCCAGATTGATTGCCGATTGGGACCACCAGCGTCCCTCGAAGATCGTCGGGGAATGGCCGGCGGAGAGTTGCGCGAGATATTCGCCGATGCGAAGAACGGCCGGTTCGAGCGAGGCAGGCGAAATCGTCATGGGCGCTCCCGGAACAAACGAACCATTCGAATACCGTCAGTATACATGGAGCATCGTAATCGGTCATCGATTACAAGTCTGGAGTGTTGCGTCGCGCGTATCTCGTGCAGCGTGGTCGGCGGAAAGAGCCTATGGCGTATTGCTTATGGCACGGGCCCGGAGTGCAAATCGAAGCGAACCAATGCGTTGGTCCGATCACGTGCTATATGCCATCAGCAACAGTTGCGCCTTGAATGCCTCGTCTTTCATGGCCAGATTGATGGCCGATTGGGACCACCAGCGTCCCTCGAAGATCGTTGGGGAATGGCCGGCGGAGAGTTGCGCAAGGTATTCGCCGATGCGATGGATAGCCGGTTCGAGCGAAGCAGGTGAGATCGTCATGGTGCTCCGGGGGAAGACGCGTTCCTTGAGATGAATTTAGTATACATGGAGAGCGGCCAGGGGTCATTGTGTGTTCGGCTTGTCCCGGTCGGGCCATTGTCAGGATGGTCCGACCGGCCCATTTCCTTTCCATTCCCGCATCGCTTATGATGACGTGGTCGGTACAATCAGACTGGTTTCTATCAGTGTCACGACCGAATGCGTGACGCGGGAGCGAGGGAGGAATAGGTTATGGCAGAAGAACATACCCACGGCGGACCATCGCCGCAGGGGACCGCTAATTTGATTCCGGACGTGAAGCATGTGATCGCAGTCAGCAGCGGCAAAGGCGGTGTCGGTAAATCGACCGTCGCATCGAATCTCGCCTGCGCACTTGCACTGGCCGGTGCGAAGGTGGGACTGTTGGATGCCGATCTGTATGGACCCAATATTCCGATGATGATGGGGAGTACCAAGGGACCGGAACAGCAGGACGGCAAAATCGTGCCGGTTGAAAATTACGGGGTCAAACTCATCTCGATGGCATTTCTGGTGCCGGAAGAGGCCCCGCTTGTCTGGCGCGGTCCGATGGTCCATCAATATCTCCAGGCGTTTTTTCGGGATGTGCTGTGGGGCGAGCTGGATTATCTGCTGATCGATTTGCCGCCCGGCACCGGCGATGTGCAGCTGTCACTTTCTCAAATGGTGCCGTTGGCCGGCGCGATTACCGTGACGACGCCGCAGGAAGTGGCGCTCTATGATGTGCGCAAGGGCATGGCTATGTTTCAGAAGGTGAATGTACCGCTGTTGGGCATCATTGAAAATATGAGTTTCTTTCAATGCGGGCATTGCGGCGAGCGCACGGATATTTTTTCGCACGGGGGCGGAGAGCGGGCGGCTGAAAAACTTGGGGTGCCCTTTCTCGGGCGCATTCCGATCGATCCGGCCATCCGCGACGGCGGCGATAGCGGGCATCCAATCGTCACGGCCGATCCGTCGTCCCCTCAAGCTGCGGCTTTCAGGGAGCTCGCGAAGAAGGTCATGGGCGCAGTCGGTGGAGCCGAAAAGAGCGGGTCGTCCATCGACAGTTTGCTCAAGAAAATCAAGCAGCCGTTTACGACGAACTGATCAACGCGAGGGGGAGGACGGTCATGGCGGAGTTTGTGCGGGTAGTAGGAACAGCCGATGTGCAATCGGGCCACGGCATGGTTGCCGAAGTGAACGGCAAGACCGTGGCAGTGTTCAATGTAGACGGGGCGTTTCACGTGGTCGACAATACCTGTTGCCATCGCGGCGGGCCGCTTGGGGAAGGAGAGGTTGAGGGGGGCGTGGTGACCTGTCCTTGGCATGGATGGCAATTCAATGTGGCGACCGGCGCCTGTGTGAACAATCCATCGAGCAAAGTGGCGGTCTATCAGGTGAAGGTCGAGGGCAGCGATGTCAAGGCGCTGCTGTAGTTCGTAAGGCATCGCTCGTCTATCTGGTCTTTTCGGTCTCTTTGGTCTGTCTTGTCCGATACCAGACAGACCAGAAAGACTGGGTAGCAACGAGACAGACAACGATAAGGTTTTGATAGGGAGGTCCATCATGGCTGTTACCGCCAACGATCAAACGGATCTCGCTGCTGCGCTTGTGCGGCTCTATGTGTTTTTAACCCAGTATCTCGACCGCTGTTCCGATGCAGCTGCCCGCGCTGGTTATCCGGAGGAGGAACTGCAATCGCATCTCGCCGAAACCAGACGGCAACTCATGGACATTCTTGCCGTGAATCCCGTCGTCAAACAGAAACTTACTGACGAGTGCGACCGTATTCTGGCGCTGGGCGTCTCCTGTGTGAAATCCGGTTCGGCGGATCAGACGTTGCGCGATGCGATTCAGGCGGAACGCGCAGTACTTCGCAATAAGACCATTGCCTTGAGCGATCTTGTGGCGGTGTTTCGCGCGCTGGCATGACGTATGAGCGTAGCGGGCTGTGATAAGCATCAGCTGGCCGGACTCGACGATCGAGTGAGAGGGTTTAGCCGGCCGGTCGAGTTCGAACGGGCGGGGGAGAGTTACCGGGCGTTGCTGCGCTATGAAACGGTCCGTGTCGAGACAGAGCTGTTTCCGACCCAGGATGCTGCATTGCTGGACATGATCCAGACTTTGCAGAACCGGGGTTATCGGCAACTTAAAACGCAGAAGAGTTTCAGTAACGGTCTGTATCTTGGTTCGCAGGAACTCTGGGTGGAATATCCCGATCCACCGGAAGCTGAGCCGGAGCGGCCAGGATTTCTGGCCAGGATACTTAGCTGGTGCCGTCAGGGTTCGCACAGGAACAGCCCCTCATGAGCTTTATTCCCCTCGATCATCTCCGATCAGCTTCAGCCAGGGATTCTTCCGATTCTTCTCCCACCCGGAGTCCTCAGCCCGCTTCGCCTGCTCAGCGAGGCGAGCCTTCGGTCCTCAGCCCTTCAGCGCACATCAGCCGTCCGCGCCTTCCTTCCTGGTTCAAAGTTGAAGCCACAACCGGTCCGGACTATCTGGACATCAAGCAGACGATGGAACGGCTCAATCTCCATACCATCTGCGAAGAAGCGCGCTGTCC
>JABMDH010000082.1:2720-19317 GCA_015904075.1 Nitrospira sp. | reverse complement strand
AAACAGCTCGGCATGACGACCAAGTCTGGATTGATTCTGGGGATGGGAGAGACGTTGGACGAAGCGCGGGAGGTCATGCGCGATTTGCGGACCGTCAAGTGCGACATCATCACGATCGGCCAGTATCTTCAGCCGACAAGGGAGCATCTGCCCGTGGCGCGTTATTACGATCCGGCTGAGTTCGCTGTACTGAAAGACGAAGGCTTTGCGATGGGCTTCAGTCATGTGGAATCTGGCCCGTTAGTCCGCAGCTCCTATCATGCCGAACAGCAGGTTGCTTCGGAACCGTAGGGCTGGATGATGAAGCACACGGTCGTCATTGCCAGCGCCCACCCGGATGACATGGAAATTGGGATGGGTGGCACTGTAGTCAAGCCGGTCGATTTCCTTACCCGCGTGTAGCCGACAGAAGTGTATACGTTGGATGAAGAACGTGACTGCCATCCGGCGCCTATTCGGAATTCTTCCGACAGTTTGCAATGACACCTCGTTCGAGCTGAACATCACTGCTGTGCCCAGCGTGCATCATTATATCGCCCTCATAGGCTGTACCATCGTCAAACGTCCCCAGTGTAGTATGCAGTTCCGTTGCAGCCCGAATGGCTGTCACCCTGGATTGTAGGACACCTCCCACAGCACGCACGTTCTCTCGTCTCTATTCTGTCCTGCTGCACCCGTCACACCGTTCAGTCATCCAACTGCTTTCCTTGCGGAGATCACCATCAGGCTGCCTCTTATGCCGGAAGACCAGTCTGCCGATAAGGGTAGGCAGCGGTATTAAGAGGAGCGGGTCATGAACAGCCGGGCAATCAGTTGGAGCCGAGTCCGCCAATGGTTTCGTTATGGGATCGATGGTGTATCGATCGGGTGCGTGGTTTTGCTGCTGAGTGTCGTGTGCCTCACGGGCTTTACGGATGCAGCCGGCCCCGATGCCGATCCGCGCGAACAGTATATTCCGCTGTTGTGTGTCCTGATGGAGGAGGCACCCACGGGGAAGGTCACGTATAGCGGGAAGGTCATCTATGTCATGGTGGTCTTTGCGACGCGGAACGACGCCGACGGGCTCGATGTTCATTTTACGGTTGGGCCAGGCCGGTTCTCGATGATGACCCAAACTGCGACGAAACAGGCAATTATGAACACAGCGCGGGCGCTTGGCCTATCGAGTGATTCTTGGAGTGTGGGACTGGGAGCACTTGAACCGGGCCTCATCATCGATGGTCCCAGTCTCTCAGCTATGGTTGGTCTCGCAGTCGCGGCCATGGCGAAGGGGGATTCGATTCCCCGGAATCGTGTGATCACGGGCACGATCACCTCTGACGGTCATATCGGACCGGTCGGTGGAGTAGGATTGAAAGTATCGGCAGCCCGGCAGGCCGGCCTTCAGATGGTTCTTGTACCGTCAGTGGATAACAGAAAGGCGAGAGCCCCGGAGGTTACGCAGGTGTTTACTGTGAGTTCAGTCAGACAGGCCTATGAGGCATTAACAGCACCCAGCATCCTATGGTCTGGTGTTCGCAAAGGTCCGGCGACGCAGCCGATACTGCTGGCCGCCAATCATCCCGCCCAATAAACTTAGGCGCTCGTTCATTCACGTCTCTTCACATCAGGACTGCCGTGTTGCCGATCTCAAGTATGAAGAGAGGTGATGCGCGTCAACAACGGGTAGGGTACGTTTATCTAGCGGCCTTTAGAGCGTTGGCCACGAGTGCCTGTGCTTCTTCCTGAATCCGCTTCAGATGGTCTTTCCCTTTGAAGCTTTCCGCGTAGAGCTTGTACACATCCTCGGTCCCTGACGGTCTGGCGGCGAACCAGCCCTGGTTCGTCACCACTTTGAGCCCACCGATGGCAGTACCATTGCCCGGTGCAGTCGTTTGCATCGCGACAATTCTGTCGCCGGCTAATTCGGTCGCTTGTACTTGGTCTGGCGAAAGCTTCGACAGAATGGTTTTCTGCTCCGTGGTGGCCGGTGCGTCGATACGTTCATAGACCGGCTCGCCCAATTCCTTCGTCAGGTCGCGATAGAGCTGCGCCGGATCCTTGCCGGTCTTGGCCATCATCTCTGCGGCCAACAGATTCATGATGATGCCGTCCTTGTCGGTGGACCAGACGGTGCCGTCCTGCCGCAAAAACGACGCGCCTGCGCTTTCTTCTCCGCCAAACCCGAGGGAGCCATCCAGCAGGCCGCTGACGAACCATTTGAAGCCGACAGGCACTTCAACCAGCTTTCTCCGGATCTTCCCGGCAACGCGATCAATGAGACTGCTGCTGACCAGGGTTTTGCCGATGCCGGCAGCGGGGCTCCATCCATGGCGATGGGAAAACAGATAGAAGATCGAGACGGCAAGATAGTGATTCGGGTTCATCAATCCGGCGGAGCGCGTGACGATGCCGTGCCGGTCGTTGTCGGCGTCGTTGCCGAAGGCCACATCGAACCGGTCTTTGAGTGCGATCAGGTTTGCCATGGCAAAGGGAGAGGAACAGTCCATACGGATCTTTCCGTCCCAATCCAGCGGCATGAAGCGAAAGGTTGGATCGACGGTCGGATTCACGATCTCAATGTTCAACCCATACCGTTCAGCGATCGGTTGCCAGTAGGCGATCCCGGAACCGCCGAGGGGATCGATCCCAAGTTTCAACTTGGCCACTTTGATCGCCTCCATGTCGATCACGTTGCCGAGATCGCTGACATAGGCGTCGATATAGTCGTGCCGATGTGTGGTCGAGGCGCGCCTGGCTTGATCGAGGGGAAGCCGCGTGACGCCTTGGAGGTCAGCGGCCAGGAGGGCATTGGCACGTTCTTCGATCCACTTGGTGACCTGCGTATCCGCCGGTCCACCCTGGGGCGGGTTGTACTTGATGCCGCCGTCTTCCGGTGGATTGTGCGACGGAGTGATGACGATGCCGTCGGCCAAGCCCGATGTTCGGCCACGGTTATAGGGTTGTACTTGATGCCGCCGTCTTCCGGTGGATTGTGCGACGGAGTGATGACGATGCCGTCGGCCAAGCCCGATGTTCGGCCACGGTTATAGGTGAGGATGGCATGTGAGATGACCGGTGTCGGCGTGTAGCCGTTGTCTCGATCGATCATCACGTCCACGCCGTTGGCGGCCAGGACTTCCAGAGCCGAGGCGCAGGCCGGTTGCGACAGCGCATGGGTATCAATACCGAGATACAGTGGTCCTGTTGTCGCCTGGCTGCGTCGATAGTCACAGATCGCTTGGGTGACGGCGAGAATATGCCGCTCATTGAAACTGCGCTTCAGAGAGGAGCCGCGATGCCCGGATGTGCCGAACGAGACTCGTTGCGCGCGAATGGCCGGGTCCGGTTTCTCTGTCAGATAAGCGGTCAGTAATTTGTGGAGATCGACGAGTGTCACAGCAGGGGCCGGCTTCCCAGCCAATGGATGAATGGCCATGGCAAAGATGTAGTCCAGAACGGAGGTGCTGTCAACTGACCCTGACAACTCATCTTCTCACCCTCGATGAGGCGTAACCTGGTGTCCACGAAATCCGGGCCACCTCAATCTGACCCCTTTATTCTTATAAGTTTGGTAATTAAATGGCGATCAACTGGCAAGACGATCACGATGCCGTTTGAATAGATCAATCACGTCTTGAATTGTGAATACCTGCTTCCATTCATCAATTGGAACAGGAACACCTATCCGTTTCTCTACCGCTTCAACAAAATAAGTGGCATCGTCACTGTCTTCCCATACGTCTCCGACAAGCTTGGCTGTCTTCTTCAACTCTTGATGTGGCTTACCCAAGAAGCGCTCTTTCAGCGACTCGAGAATGCGAGGAGCCCATCGCTCCTTGAGAACTTCAAAGACCATTCTTTCAATGGTCTCGTCAACAGGGGGAATGCCCATCACAAGACTCCTTGTCAGATAATCATTCAAACAAAGCCCATAGAAGTTAGGTCGTTGGCAAGCAAGAAAGCATCCAATGCCAGGTTTCCATTGAGATCAGATGTCCTGGTGCGCAGGGCTGCTAGCTCCGCCGCCATCTCCGGGCAATTCACCTGTCCCCCCCATCTCGTGGCTACGCAGAGGTCACTCGCTGATCTAAGAAAAGACTTCCAGCCCCTGTTAGATGGACCTCGTGCTCCGACACAGTGCAACTCTACAGGGTTTGGGAAGATGTGCAAGCCCGCAAATTCTTCAAAGAGAGTTAGCCGAGAAATCCCTTATAAGACGCAGAGTTTCTAGATTTCACCCCGTGCTTCCGGTAAGATGCCTGGAGATTTCTGTGTACTGTAGACTGCATGGTGTGTGAGGGGGTGGTGTGTCCCGTCTTCGTCTTGGACTCCTTGTTCTTCTCGCCCTAGTCGTCTGTGCTGCCGCTTTTCTGCTGTTTTCCAAGCAACTAACCGGCGAAAACTATCTCAAAGAATTTGTGTTGGACCAGCTTGAGGAGAGCCTCGGGCGGAAGATCGACGTGCGCCATGTGAAGCTCGTGGTGTTTCCCAGCATCCGCGTGGAATTGTCGGAAGTCACGATTCACGATCACCATTCTGATGCCGTCATGCTGACTGCCAAGCGAATTGATTTGGTTGTGCGTCTGCTGCCGCTGTTCCGCAAACAAATCGTGGGGAAACGGCTGCTGATTGAAGAACCGAATCTCACGCTCCGGCGCAATGAAGCCGGCCAGTGGAATGTGTTGGAGGGTGTGAGCGATCAGGCGGAGGCGGATCAGCAGACGGTGGGGGCGATGGCCAGGATACTCATGATCCGTGAGGTCAAGCTCGTCAACGGCGCTCTGACTCTGGTTGATTCAGCCAGGCCGGATGGCATCCGCTCTCTCACGCTGGGACAGGTGAATGCCACACTCCTGATTCATCCGGAGCGCGGGGTTGCGGATCTCCATGTCTCGGCCGCTCCTCCGGGAGAACGAGGGCCGGCGATGGTGTCGTTGGATGGGAAGATTCGGCGCTCGGAGAAACCCGTGTCGTTGACCGGGCAGGCGCCGGCTGAGCCGCCGCTGCTGTTCCAGTTCGACGGCCGTCTGGATGCCAAGACGGTGAACATTCGTGACGCAGTTGAGTTCCTCGGCTCTCAGCCCATTCCGGATCGTCTTCAGGGAGCGCTGACGCTTCAAAGTTCTGTTCACGTCATGCCCGGCGTCGCCGGATACGATCTGGTCTTATCTGATCTCTCGGCGCGTTTGAACGAGATGGCGCTGACCGGCAAAGCGAATCTTGCCGGCCTCATGACGTTGCAACCCACGTTTGCGATCACACTCAGCAGTTCGCTGGTGTCGTTGGCGCAATTGCTCAATACCGTGCCGACTGCGTGGATCGATCCACAGATGTCTGCGTGGTTGGCCGATCGGCAGGTCGACGGCAAAGTGCAAGTGATGAATGCGACTTTGACGGGGACTGCTTCGGCCGAGGCGGCGCTTTCAGTGACGGGAGAGTTCCGTATCCAGGAGGCACAGGGCCTGATCGGCCAGGACCGTGTTGCGGCCAGCGATCTGGCTGCGGTGGTGTCTGTGGAGCCCGGACGTATGCGCATTACCGGTGTGACGGGGAGCTATGGCACGATTCGGTTGACGGAGGGAAAGGCAGTCGTCTCGTTTCTTGAGGCAGGTCCCTGGCTTGAACTGGAAGTGGCGGGCGAGATGACGGCAGCACATCTGGTGGATTTCCTAGCCCGGACGATGAAGGTGGAACGATTGACGCAGGTGATGGCCGGTGTGCGGGATGTGGAAGGCATGGCCCAGCCGACCTTCCGTCTCGTCGGCGCGTTGACTCAGCCAGGAGGCATTACCTTTGCCGGAGGAGAGATTCGGGTGCAATCCGTGAGTCTGACGCATTCGGCCCTGCCGGAGCGGCTGACGGGGCTGCAAGGGCGATTTATCCTGGCCGAGGGAGCAACGCAACTTGAAGACGTGACCGGCGACCTCGGCGATGTGGCGGTGCAGGTTCACGGGACGATTACCGGTGGAAGCGCGAGCGTATTTCAAGATGTGGCTGTTCACGCGCGAGGGGATGCCGCACAACTGGTGCGCCTGGTGTCAGGAGGCGCTACGTCGCCTGGTTCATTTGAAGGCATTATCGGCGCGGCCGTCACACTGTCCGGCTCAACGGCGGCGCCTCACCTCCGCGGTACTGTGGTCTTCGATGAATCGACGTTCATTCTGCCGGTCTTGGGTGAAAAACCCATCGGCGCACCGGCGACCATCGCATTCGAGGGCGAGGTGACCAAGGCCGATGCCCTGACGGTGAACCGTGTGGAGCTGATTCTGCCGTCGATCCGGATTCCAGCCAAGGGCAGTCTGCAGTTCGGTGATCCATTCAGTCTTGATGTCTCAGTGACGAGCGGGGCCTTGTCCTTGTCTCGAGTGCCGGAGTGGATTTCGAAAAGTGGTTTTGAGGCCGGGAATATCGAAGTCTCACTTGACGTGAAGGGCAAGGGCAAGGATTGGCAAGCCTGGCGGATTACCGGGTGGATGGCGTTGACAAACGGTTTGATGGCTGGTGGCGCCGAAGGGCCGATTCAGGATCTCTATGCCCGTGTCAAGCTGGTGCGTAATGGCGCCGAGATCAAACGATTGTCGTTCAAGCTCCACGACAGCGATGTGGCCTTGGAGGCTACGGTTAAAAACTGGACGGCCAAGCCGGTGATCACCGGCAAGATCGAGTCGAATCAGCTGGATCTGAATCTGCTGATCCCCAAGGGGGACCGGTCGGTCGTGCGGGAATTTCTTGAAGACTTGGCGGCGACGAGCCGGGTGACGGTGTCTGCGGCAATCGCGCGCGGTCATTACAAACACATGAAGTTCGGCGGGTTGTCGGCGCGCGTGAACATTCAAGACGGGGTGCTCGATGTCGATCGTATTTCCGGTGAATCTGCTCACGGACAAGTCGCCGGTCGACTCGTGGCGCAACTGTCCAGAAAGGCGCCGGTGGAAATGGACGTCTCGTTCCGCGCCACCGGTGTGCCGGTCAACGATCTGTTGCGATTTACGGATGGCCATGTATCCGGCGTGACAGGGGACATGCGGCTGAGCGGCTCTATTCGGGGGCATGGCCGCAATCCCCATGGGGTCTATCCGTCACTCAACGGGAAGGCCGAGGTGTTATTGGAAAAAGGGCACATTCTCAAATCAAGCGAGCGGGCGGTATGGAAAGTCATCCGTCTCTTGAACCTTCCGGTCGTCTTGCAGGGGAAAATGGATCTTGAAAAGGAGGGACTGCCGTACAACAAAATTTCCGGGACGGTTGTGATCCAGAACGGCGTGGTTCAGACTCAAAACATGATTATGGATAGTCCGATCCTGAAGCTCACGGCGGCGGGCCATTACGATTTGCCGACCGATCAGCTAGATCTCGTCATGGCGGTGAGTCCATTTGGGTCCTACTCGCAATTCATCAAGACCATTCCTCTTTTCGGCCGGATTCTTGCCGGTGAACGGAAAGGATTGGCGACGGCGATATTTTCCGTCAAGGGGTCGGTGGAAGACCCTGACGTCACCTATATGCCGGTAAAGTCCTTTGCATCGGGTCTGTCCGGGCTCGCCCAGCTTGCCGTCGATGTGCTGACGAATACGCTGACACTCCCGATCGATCTGGCGACGTCGGATGAGGAGAGCAAAGCTCCTGCGCCGGACACTGTATTACCGTCCGAGTCAGCTCCCGCCACTCCTTGACGAAGCCTTATTCTTGACCGACTCCCGCCCCCATGCTAGCATCCGCTTCACGATGCTGAAGAGTCAGACACATACGCCCGTATCCGGCCGCATACTCACCCCTTACCATCTGTTCTGTCGTTCATGAAGCGCGCTGTCGTTTCTCAACCGGAAATTGCGACGCTCTTTATTGCTGCGAGCGAACAGGATTCGAACCTCTATTACGCCACCCGATTCATCGCGCCGGACTCCTTTATCTATATGGAGATCAAGGGGGAACGCCTGCTGGTCATGAGCGATCTTGAAATGGATCGTGCCAGGGCTCAGGCTTCGGTCGACCGCGTGTTGTCCTATTCCGAGCTTGAACAAAAAGCAAAAACGCAGGGTATCAAGCATCCGACGACGGTCGATATTGTGCATGTGGTGTTGAAAGAATTCAAAATTCGCCGACTTCTGGTGCCGGCGAATTTCCCATTCATCCATGCCACCAGGCTCCAGGAACTCGGCTATAGCCTGAAACCCAAACGGGATCCGTTTTATGAGCAACGGGTCGTGAAAACCGCCGACGAAGTTCGCCATATCGAAGCGGCGCAGCGCGCCACGGAAGAAGCTGTCGCGGCGGCGTTTAAGACTGTCCAACGGGCGACGATCGAAGGGGGATGGCTCCATCTCGACGGGGAGGTGTTGACGTCCGAGCGGATCAAGAAGCTGATCAATGTGAAGCTGATGGAGCGGGATTGCGTCGCGCAGCACACGATCGTAGCCGGAGGGGAACAGGCGTGCGATCCCCACAATGAAGGCAGCGGTCCGTTGCCCGCTGGTCGCAGTATTATTTTCGATGTGTTTCCCCGGTCGGCCACCAGCCGGTATTTTGCCGACATGTCCCGCACGGTCGTTCGGGGGGCGCCGACGCCGGACCTGAAACGGCTGTACCAAACCGTCAAGGATGCGCAAGAAGAAGCGATCGAGAAGGTAAAAGACGGCGCTGATGGGATGAAGATTCATCAAGGGATCTGTACGCGATTCGAGAAGGCGGGATATAAGACCGGCGTGGTGAATGGGCGTATGCAAGGGTATTTTCATGGAACCGGCCATGGCGTGGGATTGGATATTCATGAAGCGCCGCGCATCAGTCGAACCGGTTCTCTTCTGCAAGAAGGCCATGTGGTCACGGTTGAACCGGGGCTCTATTACCCGGGTTTGGGAGCGGTGAGAATCGAGGACATGGTCTTAGTGACGAAGGATGGCTGCCGTAATCTCACCGATTTCCCCAAGTTGTTCGAACTTCAAGACCCGTGATTCCGATACGCAGGTCTCGCAGCATCTCACCGATTATGTGCGATATGCGGCGTACGGATGGCCCATACCTTTCAATTTCTCGATGACATTGCTATGGCCGACCTTGCGTTTGAGGCCGGCGGCGAGTCGCTCCACGATGTTTTCCAGGGAGCGACCGACGCACTGATCCACGCGATGGCTGATCCACAGACCGTTGGAACAGCGTGGCAGCAGGTGATCGAGCGTGAGGAGGACGATCCCGCCTCCATCTTATTCGATTGGTTATCCGATCTGGTGTATTGGAAGGATGCTGCCGGCGTCGTTTTTCACCGGTCGGAGGTCAGGCTCGCTCAACGGAACGATGGCAGGTGGACACTCTATGGAGCGATCTATGGCGAGCCGGTGAAGGCATCGGTACAGGAACTTCGAGCAGATATCAAAGGTGTCACGAAACATCTGTACCGCCTTGCGTATGAGAGGAACAGGTGGACCGTTCGAGTGGTGCTGGATGTGTAAAGCAGGCGGGATGTGCGGGAGAAATGCGAGGTAGTCAAAGACTACCTATGGTGAAACTCAGCTCGTCACGCTTGTCCTGCGGGTCTCGCATACGGTGTTGTTGATATGAAACTCACTACCGACATGCAGGTTACGCAAATATCCGGCGAGGTCTGGGAGATCGCGCCATCGGAAAAAGTCGGGATGCTTGTTCCGGCACGGATCTATGCGGTGCCGGAGATTTTGGAGTCGATGGACGCCGGTGTGTTCGAACAGGTCACGAATGTGGCCTGTCTCCCCGGGATCAGGCGCTACGCGCTTTGTATGCCGGATGGGCATTGGGGATATGGTTTTCCTATCGGCGGCGTGGCCGCCTTCGATGTCCAATCAGGTGTTATTTCCCCGGGCGGCGTCGGCTATGATGTGAATTGCGGTATGCGTCTGATTCGGACGGATCTTACGCATGAGGAAGTCCGTCCGCATCTTGGGCGGCTGATGACCGAGTTGTTCCGCAGGGTTCCGGCCGGGGTTGGCGCGAGCGGGTTTGTGAAATTACACCGCGCGGCCTTTGAGCAGGTTATGACCGACGGCGCGCGCTGGTGTGTCGAGCAGGGGATTGGCTGGAATCGTAATTTGGAGTGTCTCGAAGAACAAGGGTGTTTGGCGGGTGCCGATCCCTCCAAGGTCAGCGATCGCGCGGTGAGCCGTGGTATCAATCAATTGGGCACGCTCGGTTCCGGCAATCATTATCTCGAAGTACAGGTGGCTTCTTACGATCGGGTGTTCGATCGGGATTGTGCAGCTGCGTGGGGCATTCATGGCCGGGACCAGGTGGTCGTGATGGTCCATTGCGGGTCGCGCGGATTCGGGCATCAGGTCGCGAGCGATTATCTCAAGGTGTTCGAGAAAGCGATGAGGCGGTACGGAATTTCGGTGAAGGACCAGCAGTTGGCCTGCGCACCCTTTCAGTCGGTCGAGGGGCAAGACTACTTTGCAGCGATGAATTGCGCGGCCAATACGGCCTTTGCCAATCGTCAGGTGATTACCCATCAGATTTGAGAGTCGTTTGCTGCGGTATTCGGGAAGTCTGCGGAGGCTTTGGGCATGGAGGTCGTCTATGACGTGGCGCATAATATTGCCAAGGTCGAGCGGTATCCGGAGGGGGAGATGGTGGTGCATCGCAAGGGCGCGGCCAGAGCATTGGGGCCGGGCAGTGCTGAGTTGCCGTCTCGCTATCGTGCGACGGGCCAGCCGGTCATTTGCGGCGGGTCGATGGAGACCGGATCGTATTTGCTCGCTGGGACTGAGGGGGCGATGCGCGACACGTTTGCGTCGACGATGCATGGGGCCGGACGTACAATGTCACGAACGCAGGCGAAGCGGGCGATTCGCGGTGAGCAGCTTCAGCAGCAGATGCAGCAACAGGGCATTATGGTGAAGGCGGTTTCCATGTCGGGCCTTGCCGAAGAGGCGGGCTTTGCCTACAAGAATATTTCGGACGTCGTCGCATCGGTCGATCGGGCGGGAATCACAAAAGCCGTGGCGGAATTACGGCCTATCGGTAATATCAAGGGATAGCAGTCGTTCTCTACGCACGGGTCCCTGTATGGAGCAGAGGAAGAAGATGGAGAATAGAAAAGACCCCCGGTTTCCCGTTCAATTCCGGAGTTCTTTCAGTTCCACCAATATCGTGTCCGGTGTCGGCGTCCTTGGAGATTTGTCTATTCGAGGGTGCAGAGTCTTCAGCACAACTCCGGTAAATTCTGGTACGGAAATCGAAGTGCGTATTGAGGTGTCGGATCAAGAGCCGCCGCTTCAGGTCAAGAAGGCCATCATTCGCTGGTGCCGTAACGGTGGGTTTGGATTGGAGTTCGTCGATCTTACACCGGACGGGTGGGCCAGGCTTCAGCATGTGGTGAAAGAGCTGGAGGCGGAGCCCTACGAACGCGAGAATCAGACTGATAAGATATTGTAAAGGTCTGTTGCGCTGAGCCTGCACAATACAGATGCCTCTGCCTGTGAGGGCCTGTCACAGGCAAGGGGCAAGGGGATGGGGGACGGTTATGCGGCCTCAGCGGTCTTACGTTTGGCCGCTTGCCCGAGGATGTCCAAGGCGGCGATGCGATAGGTCTCGGCATAGGTGGGAAAGTTGAAGATGTTGTCGATGAAGAATTCGATGGTGGCGCCTTGCTGAAGAGCGGATTGCCCGACATGAACCAGTTCCGTCGCCGACTCTCCCACGATCTGCACCCCGAGCAGCTGTTCGCCTGAGGGGTCTGCCACCATTTTGAGGAGGCCTTGGCCGGCCCCCGATATTTGCGCTCTGGCGACTTCTTCAAACTTTGCCCGCCCAATGAGTGGATCTCGATAGCGTTCACGGGCAGCCTCTTCGTCGAGACCGATGCTGGCCATTGCAGGGATGGTGTAGATTCCCAGAGGGATGGTCGATGCGGCATCACCAACCGGCAGGTTCAGGGCATGCCTGGCGGCTCTGCGCCCTTGCTCCATCGCCTTTGAGGCGAGTGCCGGAGCCCCGACCATGTCGCCGACGGCATAGATGTGCGGGACATCCGTCTGGCAGAACTGGTTGACTGCGAGTGTGCCTTTCTCCGTGGCTGTAAGCCCTGCCGCTGCTAAATTGAGATCTTCCATGTTAGCTTGCCGACCCAGCGCAACCAAGAGCTTCTCGCTCTTGACCGGAGGGTTGTCTTTCAATGTCGTGACGACATGGGCGGCGCCGTCCCACCGAACCTCCATGACCTGCTGCCCGCCCAGATAGCGCCCGCCTTGCTGTTCGAATAGTTTCACAAAATGTGTCACGAGTTCATGGTCCATGAATTGAAGCGGGGCGGGCGCACGGTCGATCAGCGTCACCTGCGTCCCCAGCAACGCAAAAATCGAGGCATACTCGCATCCGATCACGCCGCCGCCGATGATCGTCAACGAGCGAGGCAGGTAGATCATTGACAGGAGTGAGTCGCTGTCGAGAATGTGCTCATGATCGACGGGGATGTTTTCCGGGTTCCGGGGACGCGAGCCTGTGGCCAGAATAATGGCGTCGGCGGTCAATGATTGGCGGCCTCCGTCGACCGTCTGCATATCGATGGTGCGCTCGTCGAGAAAGCAGGCGCGTCCGTGCAACAGTGAAATGCCGTTGCGCCTGAGCTGCCGGCTCATAAAGGTGTCATGAGCCGAGATGACATCTTCCAGGCGGTTCAGCAGTGTTGCGATTTGGATGTCCGGCTTCAGCTTGAAGTCGAAGGCGGCGCCGGCGGCTTTGAGCCGGTCGAGTTGGAGCGCGCTTTCTCTCAACGTTTTGCTGGGGATCGTTCCGCGGTAGACGCAGCTTCCGCCGATACCCCGTTCCCGTTCGATAAGCGCCACGCGTTTCCCGGCTTTAGTGCCTTGGATGGCTGCTTTCTGGCCGGCGGGGCCGGCCCCGATCACAATGATGTCAAAGGCGGTCGGTGTGCTCATAGGCTCATTGCGTTGACCATAGCCAGTACCTTGTCCTTACCAGCCACGAGTTGGTCGATATCATTGGGATAGAGGTTTAATTCTGCAAAGACCGGATGGTCACGCAGCTGTTCTTCCGGCATGGCATCCGGAGCGAGGATGTGCGTGGCCAGTCGATCGGCGACGCAGGTGAGCATGCATTCCTGGCGACTGGAAGTGGCATGGTCGTAATCACCATAGTATTGAATGACCTCAACAACTTGTTTGGGGAGGCTCCACTTCTCGGCGATGAGACATCCCACACGTGAATGATAACCGTCGATCACGATGTGAAACATCGGCGTGTCGGCCTGGATTTTCTGCTCACGCGCAACCGTTGCCACGGTACGGAGGACAACGGGTTTTCCGATTCCGTGCAACAGTCCGCAGAGAAAGGCGCTTTCGACGTTCACGCGTCTAGTTCGGGCGACCTCTTTGGCGAAGGCCCCGCTGGCCAGTGAGTGTCGCCATAACTGCTTGACCGTGTCTTCATGGCCCGGTACCTGAAACGCGCCGGCTTTCAACGATGTGGCAAACGCGATTTCAGATAGCAAATTGATTCCCAGCATGGCGACGGCATGCTGGAGCGAGGCAACAGGGCTTCTGGGTTATGGATATTAAAATGCCAGATATGAATGCAAATGATATTGAGGGAGCAAAAAAAATAGTTTCAGGAACTGCTCGTTCAATGGGTGTTGACGTTGTCGGACTTTCAGGGGGCACGGTTACGGGTCCTTCTCTCTTTGTCTCAGGTATGCTCTGATATGTTCCTTTCTCGGTTGTTACGGTCGAAAGTTTAGCAGGGTGGGGAAGGAATCTCTTTGCCCAGTCCGGGTGACTTTGCAAATCCGGTTGACTATACTTTCTGCGTAGATCGGCAAAAGATTAGAGAAGAGGAGAAGGCATGATGATTCACTTCCCATGGTTATTGCGGACTCTCTGGGTCGCGTGTATCTGGGTTGTGTTGGATTTTGGAATGGCGCCCGATTCACGAGCTGGTGCAGATACCATAGCGAAGGAGGCTCGAGAGACGGTCGAAGCGGCGAAAGAGTATACGGCTCAGCAGAAGGACGCGTTTCAACGGAAGGCTCAGGAGGAGTTATCTGCCATTCACAGTCAAATTGAGTTCTTGCGCGGCAAAGCACGGCATGTCTCGGCATCGACCAGAGCGGAGCTTCAGAAATCCATCGATGAGCTGGATAAGAAGAAAGAGGTGGTGAAGGATAAGTTGGATGCCTTGCGGGATGCGACAGATGCAAAATGGCATACGATGAAAACCACCGTGGATACTGCATTCGATGAGATGAAGGGCTCCTATCAGAAGTCCTTGTCGCGGTTGCCCTAAGCGGTCGTAGGCAGGATGGGTCGGTTCTGACCGATTGTCGCGGCAAGCTGAGAGGCAGTGTGTGTCAGTGAAGAAAGGTATGTGGCAATGAAGATCATGAACCTTGTGGATTGTCAGCGATTCAGCAGTGAGAAGATGAAGAAGAATAATCTGTTTCAGACGGAGCGGTTTTTCTGTGATGTGTATTGTTTCGAGCCGGGGCAGGAGCAACAGGGGCATGTGCATGGCGACCAGGACAAAGTGTATCTGGTGCTTGAAGGGGAAGGGATGTTTCAGGTCGGAGCTGAGAAGCAGGTGCTAGGAGCAGGACAAGCGACACTCGCTCCTGCAGGCGAAGAGCATGGCGTGAAGAATCATACGGGAGAACGGCTCCTGGTTTTGGTATTTGTCTCGCCGAATCCGGGCTAGTGGGTCCGGCTTGGTGGCATTGGATCTGCTGAGATACAGGATTCCATGATCTCGGCGCGGCATTGGGCATCCGATGGAAGAATGCCGTTGACGATAGTCCGAAAGTCCTCCGCGGTTCGCTGATCCTGAATCCGGTCGATCAACACGTGGCCATCGATGACAGTCATGTCGATGCGTGTCACTCCGGGGACTTGGTATAGGGTCTTGGCGATGGCCTGATGATGCGGCGAGCAATTCTGCCCGGAAAGGGCCAAGGCGATGCGTTCATTGGCCCGCGGCTCTGCGTGGAGCAGGCCTGCGCTTGTAAGGGCCATGGTCAGGGTTATCGCCACCGTCCCGTGTCGTAGCGTCATCACCATAACGCGAATCCTTGTTTGCTACGTAGTAGAAAAGGGAGACAGACTGTTGTCTGCCGCCCTTGTACGTTGCTCTAGCACCGAGCAATCTGCTGCAGATTGGTGTGGCTGGTCTGTATAGGCCAGCCACACCTGCTGCGATCCTACGGAGCTTCGACGATATCCTTGCTCATTGGTCCCAGGACGCTGAGCAATTCACTCTTTTCCTGCTCAGGGACGTTGAACGTATCGAGCGCGGCCACGAGATCCTCCACCAGCGCGGTGAACGCCGCTGACGTGATCTTCATCCCTTTATGCGTGGTCTTCATATCCTTGCCTGTATAGGTGCAAGGACCGCCGCTCGCTTGGCACACCTGATCGACCAGCTGGCGCTTGAGGTTGGGGATGTCGGCCTTGGCGAAGTAGCCATTGATCCGCTTGTCGGCCGCGACGTTGGCGACGAACTTCCCTACAACCGCGGTGATGGGACCGGTCCCTCCGAGCCGCTCATAGAGGGAGGGCTTCGTGTCCGCAGCCATGCTGAGTACCGGTGCGCTGACGACGGTCGCAAACAGTGCGACCGCAAGCATTGTCGAAGTGCGAGTCATTGTTGGTCTCCTCTTCATTAGTTAATGTGCTGAACGACGTATTGTATCCACTTGTAAAAGGCAATGGTTGCCTACGGATTCCACGGAGTCAACGGCATCAACGGTGCATCTTTGGCGACAGGTGTGATCGTCAAGGCTGCAATGGCGCCCCTGAGCGCTGCGGTCAGCGAATGGGTCACGATCGGATACACGCCGGTTGATTCCGACACCAAGTCGAATGTGGCGGCGCTGCCCGGTCCCACGACATAGGTCTGGACGCCTACAAACTTGTTGGCCGGATTGCCGCTCTCATAGACTGCGTCCCAGATCTCGCCGATGGGATGCAATGAAGAGAATTCGTTCGGGCCGGCGTTCACGAAGTAGAACCGCACCCGCTCGTTCGGCTTGGCTTCCAGGGGCGCCGCGCCGATGAAGAACGGATGGTACTTCCAGATGCCGCCGTTGAAGATCACGTTATCGAACTTGCGATCGAACATCGCGCCGACATCGTCAGGATTCTTCCAGAATTCCGATTGGACCAAGAGATACTCCCGATCGGCCTTCGGCCAGACCTTCGCATCCTTCGGGTCCACGATGATGGCGCCGAACATGCCGCGGGCAATATGCTGAATCATCGGCGGCGCGCCGCAGTGATAGAAGAATACCCCCGGCTTCTTGGCCACAAAGGTGTATTGAATGGTTTGGCCCGGCTTGATCTCGCGATAGTTCTTTAAGAAGTCGATTTCGGCGGCATGGAAGTCCATCGAGTGCCCGAAGAAGTTGGTCTTCGGATTGTCGAGCGTGAAGTTGACGGTGTCGCCCTCGGTCACGCGGACCACGGGGCCCGGCATTTGTCCGTTGAAGGTCCAGGCTTTGTACTTCTCCCCGGTGCCTTTGACGACAATCTCGGTCTCCATCGCGGTGAATTTCACGTCATGCGTCTTCGCATGCACAGTGGTCGAGAGCCCCAGCATGCCTGCCAATGCAATGGCCGTGATGCCTGCCATCGCTGCGGTCCGG
>JABMDH010000082.1:0-2620 GCA_015904075.1 Nitrospira sp. | reverse complement strand
TCCGTTGAAGGTCCATGCCTTATACTTTTCCCCGGTGCCTTCGACGATAATCTCGGTTTCCATCGCGGTGAATTTCACATCATGCGTCTTCGCATGTAGTGTGGTCGTAAGTCCCAGCATGCCTGCTAATGCCATGGCTGTGATGCCTGTCATTGCAGCGGTCCGGGGTACCTGTAATCTCCGCATTCGCATCCTCCCTTGCTGAAATGGTTGTGAATGAGCTTGCGACTTGCCCGATCACGGATGATCGCAAACTTCGTGATTGACGTAAAACTTGGTGAGTATAGTACGAGGTGCAGGTGATGTCAAAAGTAACTTGCGTTATTCATGCAAGGGGAGGGGGGTTGTCACGTGGGCCTCGTGGAGGTTCGTGTGAGGTGTGAGACGGAAAGGGGGACTGTCTCACCGCGCGTTGGTTTGTGAACGGTGGAGATATGCAACGCCTCGCTGAGTGCGTTCATTCAAGAAGGTGAAGCGAACGGGCTCAGCGAGTGTTATGTCACACGGACAGTGTATACGGTGAACGGACAGCTACGTGGCGATCCGTTTCACTGCCTCGACAATCGATCGTGCGCCGATGCCGAAGTGATCGACAAGTTCTTCCGGCTTTCCGCTATGTGGAATGACGCGTACCGCGAGCTTGTGGACCTTGATCCCTTCCGTGCCGACTGCACTGAGTACGGCATCCCCCAGGCCTCCGTGAGCATAATGGTCTTCGACCGTGAGCATGCGGTCGTGGGTGGATCTGGCGCTGTCCAGCAATGTGGTGCGGTCGATGGGAACGATGCTATAGAGGTCAATGACGCGCACATGAATGCCGGATGCTTTTAATTGGTCGTAGGCGTTCAATGCTTCGAACAGGGTCACGCCGGCGGCAACGATGGTGAGCACATCCGATGCGCTCTGGCGAAGCACTTTACTGCCGCCGATCGAGAACCGTTCCTCCGGTCCATAGAGAACGGGACTCTTTGGCCTGCCGGCGCGCAAGTAAACCATTCCTTTGTGATTGGCCGCTGCTTCGACCAGGTGATAGGTGCAGGTAGCATCGGAGGGGTACAACACCGTAACGCCCGGCTGCGCCGCCATCATGGCGAT
The DNA here is from genome assembly GCA_015904075.1 of Nitrospira sp. The sequence goes on along the minus strand of JABMDH010000082.1, from coordinate 1,525 downwards.
ATCCTCCAGACCCATCTGCGACGGGCCGTCTTCCCCGATGCTCACGCCTACGTGAGTGCCGACGAGCTTAAGGTTCGATCCGCTGATGGCCGCCATACGGATGAAGTCGTATGCCCGGGTAAAGAATGCGGCAAAGGTGGCGACGAAAGGAATTTTCCCGCAGGCGGCAAGTCCGGCTGCAGCGCCCAGCATATTTTGTTCGGCGATAAAGTTTTCAAAGAACCGGGCGGGAAACTTTTTCCCGAACTTGTCGGTATAGGTGGAGTTCTTGACGTCTGCATCAAGGGCAACGACCGAGGGGTTTGCCGAACCGAGTGCTTCCAGTGCGACGCCAAAGGCTTCACGGGTTGCGACCGCGTCGCCTGTTTTGTAGGGCGATACCGGGAGCGGGTTGACGGGAGAAGTTGCCGGTGTCGTCGATGCCGGCTTCTTAACGGTCACGGAGATACTGCCTTGCTTGAGCTGCTGGTTCAGTTCAGCAAGAGCTTTTTTGGTTTCTTCTCCTTTAGGGATAGGCTTCCCATGCCAGCTCGGGTGGTTCTCCATGAACGAGATCCCCTTGCCCTTGAAGGTCTTGGCAAGGAGCACGGTCGGTTTCCCTTTTGTGTTTGCCGCGGTTTCGAAGGCTGCCAGGAGAGCTGAAAGGTCGTGCCCGTCCACGATCAATGTCTGCCAGCCGAAGCCGGCCCACCGAGCGCGGTAGGCGTCCATATCATGTTGGAGCATGGTCGAATCACTTTGACCGAGCCGGTTGATATCGATGATTGCACAGAGGTTATCTAATTCGTGATAACGCGCAAGCTCCGCGGATTCCCACACCGATCCCTCAACGGATTCTCCATCTCCCATTAAGACGTAGGTCCGGTGATCCAGTGTGTCGACGAATTTTGCGTTCAGCGCGATGCCGATACCAACCGGGAGGCCTTGTCCCAATGAACCGGTTGCCATATCCACAAATGGTAGGCGGGGGGTCGGGTGTCCTTCCAGATCTGAGTTCAAGGTCCGCAGTTTCAACAGGTCGCTGGTCGGGAAGAGACCTGCCTCTGCCCAGGCGGCGTAGAGAAGGGGGGCCGCATGGCCTTTGGAAAGCACGAATCGGTCGCTGTTGGGCGCTTTGGGGTTTTTCGGGTCGTATCGCATTACAGAGAAGAAGAGTGCTGCCACAATGTCGGCGGCAGAACAACAACTGGACGGATGGCCGCTTCCTGCTTCGCTGGTGGCCAACACACTCCCGATACGGAGTTGGGTCGCTTTGTTTTGGAGTGCAGTAAGCAGTTCGGGTGAAGCCAATGAGCCGGCCATGAGGACTCCTTTCAGGAGATAGATGTCTAAGGGTCGTATCGAGCTCGTTCGTTCTTTCTTATCCGGTAAGACCGTAGCGGGGCGTGAGGCTAACAAATCAGTTGGAGGGAGTCAATGAAGAGTAATGGGAAATTGCGAGGAGATCACTGCAAGAAATTTCTGTGGAACCGGCGTGTTATGTGTCGATGAAAACTTCGTTTGAGCAGGTACCTTCAACGCCATT
>JABMDH010000081.1 GCA_015904075.1 Nitrospira sp. | reverse complement strand
GAATTGTTCGTGATGGACTACGACGGATACGATTCGCGCCAGCTGACGGCCGATGGATTTTTAAATCTCATGCCCAAATGGTCGCCGGACCGGCGGTTCATCGTGTTCACGTCCTATCGCAATCGGAATACACAAAACATCGACATGATCGAGTTGGCGACGGGAAAGCGCTGGACGCTCGTCTCGTTGAGCGGGCTCAATATCACTCCGGCCCTGTCGCCCGATGGAAACTTTCTGGCGTTTGCGTCCAGCCATGAGGGCAATTCCGAGCTCTACAGCTTGGACACACGCACAAAGGCGATGCAGCGATTGACGGTGCATGCCGGCGGCGATCTTTCGCCTTCGTGGTCTCCGTCCGGCCGAGAACTGGTTTTTACTTCAGACAGAAGCGGCGGGCCGCAGATTTTTCTCATGAGCATGGATGGGACAAATGTGCGCCGGCTGACATTTGAAGGAGACTACAATGCGGCGCCGGCCTGGTCTCCTCGAGGCAATTGGATTGCCTATGTCTGCCGAAGCCCGAAGAAAGAGTACAAGATCTGTTTGATCACTCCGGACGGCCAAAAGCGCGTACAACTGACGAGTGGGCCAGGCGTCGATGATTCTCCATCCTGGTCTCCGGACGGACGGCATCTTGTCTTCAGTTCGACGGCCGGAGGGAAGAGTCAGATTTATATGATCAATGCCGACGGAAAAGATCTCGAACGGATCACGTTCACTGGAACGCACAACAGTGCGCCAACCTGGTCGCCTGCGTCGTAAAAGCACGGCGGGGTCTTGCACGACAGTGGCCTTCCCTGTATGAAAGAGGGAGCAACTCTTTAATTACGGGAGGGAGTGGGGATATGAAACAGTTGCAATCAATCATGTGTGCGCCATTGATTCTCGGATCGATCCTGTTGGGTTTATCCGGTTGTTCATCCAAAGCGGTCCAGTCCGGAGGAGATGTTCAATCCGCACAGCAGGGAGCAGGCAAAGGTTCCAATGAGGGTGGAGTCAGCCAGAATATTCCCGACACCTCGTTTTCCGGACAACATGGTTCGGGTGGATTGCGCGGATTGGATAAGAATCCGTCTGAAGAGCGACTCGGTGGGAATACCTTGACAGCCAAGGCCGATTCCAGCAGCGCCTCGCGCCAGATGGAAGAGATTCGAGCCGAACAAATCGCCTCGGCGGCTGCCGGGTTGCGGGACGTCTTGTTCGCCTATGATAGTTTTGCCATCTCTGAAGAAGGCCGCCAGATCTTGGCCCGCAATGCAGAATGGGTCAAGTCGAATTCGGGCGCTCAATTGAAAGTCGAGGGACACTGCGATGAACGGGGCACCTCGGCCTATAATCTGGTGTTGGGCGAGAAGCGCGCCAAATCGGTTCGGAACTATCTGGTCGAACTCGGGGTGTCCCCCAAGCAGCTGTCGGTGGTGTCGTACGGCAAAGAGCGGCCGGCTTGCACGGAGCATACGGAGTCGTGTTACTCGCAGAATCGCCGTGGACATCTGGTCGTCAAAGCAAGGAAGTAGTCGGCCGGATTACGGCGGCGGCCTTTGATGACTGCTGATGTAGCGGCATACGCACGGCAGGGTGCGTGATATGATTCGTACAGGATCATATGAAGAAGAGGAGGTCACCGGCGTATGAAACATACCGAGGCCGTGGTCATCGTGGCCGCATTCGCGTTTCTCTCCGGTTGTGTGGCTCAACAGTCCGATTTGAAACAAACCGAGAAGGTCCTTCAGCAGCGCATCAAACAGCAGGATGACCAGTTTTCGCAGACGCGAGCCAGGCAAAGCCAGGAGATTTCCACCCTGCGTGATCAGGAATTGCCACAGTTGCGGGGCGAATTGGAAAAGGCCCTGTATCTGACGCAGGACCTGCAGGCAAAGCAGGAGGATCTCAAGCATCGGCTGGCGCAATCGGAACAGCAAACGAAGAAGCTCGAGCAATTGGCTGCGAAGATGGATGCCGACAATACGACGCGGCATGCCTGGGTTCAGAAAAGCCTGGATACCCAGGATGCGAAGGTGGCGGCCAAACTTGACGAGCTGTCCCGGGCCATGGAGCAGGCCATGGGGGGGCTGAAGAAAGATATTGCGGATGTCGTACAGCGTACAAACGACACATTGGCGAAGCGTGTGGATGCCAGGCTTGAGGAACAGCAAAAGGAATTGACCGACCGTCAGCAGCGGCTCGATCAGATCTCACAGAAGTTCGTGCAGTTCAACCAGGCCCTGACAGGATTCCGTGAAGCGCTCACCAGTCTCGACGATCGGGTGGGGCACGGGGAGCGTACCGCCTCCGCGCATGCGGCGGAGGTCAACAAGAGTATTGCATCTGTGGCCAAAACCCTTGAATCTGTCGGGCACAAGGTTACCGCGCGGCTCGATGATCAAGATCACCGGATCGAGTCTCTCACAAAGCCAGCCGGGCGCACCAGCCAGAAACCGGGTGTTCGTTCACAGGCCGCGAAACCGGCGCAACGATCCGCCGTCGAGCCCGATGCCGGGGTGGAGCCGGCTGAGCAGCAGTCAATGGCCGCTTCGACACCGTCCTCAGTCACAATCGCCGCGCCGCAAGAATCACCGGCAGCCGCACCGGCCCAGGGTCAGGAGGAAGCCGCAGATCGAGTACGATATGAGCAGGTTTTGGCGTTGTTTCGAGATGGAGATTTGGAAGGCGCTCGTCGTGGATTCGCCGCGTTTCTCTCGGAGTATCCCAACTCCGATTTGGCGCCGAATGCCCGGTATTGGCAGGGAGAGTCGTATTACGGGAAAAAAGATTTTGGGAAGGCCATCGATGCCTACGATCGGGTAGAGCTCGATTATCCCCGCAGCGAGAAGGTGCCGTCCGCGATTCTGAAGAAAGGCTATGCCTACCTGGCCCTCAAGGATATGAAGCGGGCCTCCTCGGCATTCAAGCAGGTGGTGATGTTGTATCCGAAGAGTCCCGAAGCGGGAAAGGCGTCGGATAAGCTGATGCAGCTCAAAGACGTTCGGTAAGCCGTATGGAGGATCGTTGTATGCCGGTCGTGATCGCATTCTGGATGCTTGCCCCGATAGTATTGTTGACCGGCTGTGCCAAGCACGCCGATTTTGTTGAGGTGCGAGACCAGCTTTCGACGATCTCCCGATCGCAGGAGCAGGACCATCAGCGGGTGGATGCGGTGCTGCGACGGTTGGAGTCGGTCGAGCGGGGCAAAGATGCCGATCCCGGACGGCAGCGGATCGATGAGGTGGTCACCCGCCTTCAGAAAATTGAGACGCGCTTGGCAAAACTGGAAGAGACGGCCGGGCAGCCGGCAGCGAAGATCGATCCTGTATTTTCCGAGCCGCGTGTCTCCAAACCAGTGAAGCCGGCTGAGCCGGGAACCGCCATTGCGACGGCACCGGGGATCACGCCCACATCGGCGTTCAATTTGGCGTATAACGATTATCTCAACGGTAAATATGAGCTCGCGGTGGCCGGTTTCCAGCGTTTCGTCAAAGACTTTTCAGGCACGTCGCTGACCCCCAACGCGCAGTACTGGCTCGGCGAGTCGTATTACAATTTGAAGGACTATGGACGCGCCATTCAAACATTTGACTATTTGGTCGCGGAATATCCCGGCAATGAAAAAGTTCCCGCGTCCTTGTATAAGCTTGGCTTGGCGACAGCGGAAACCGGAGATCTGGTCAAATCGAGGAAGAGTCTGAAACGTGTGCTCGAAGAGTTTCCCGCATCCGATGAATCCAAACTGGCCAAGAACAAGCTGGCAGAAATCAGATGAGTATTACGGCATCCTGCCGTCCCGCCTGTGTCCCCTGTCATCGTGCGTGAGGAGCCGCATACCGTGCTGACAACCGGCAGCACCGGGAAGATTCATATTTTGCCGGAAGACGTCGTCAGCCGCATTGCCGCCGGCGAGGTCGTTGAGCGCCCGGCTGCGGTGGTCAAGGAACTGATCGACAACAGTGTGGATGCCGCTGCCGGCTCAATTACCGTCGAGATCAAAGATGGAGGCCTGGCGCTCATCCGAGTCACCGACGACGGCGAAGGGATGAGCCCTGTCGACGCGCCGCGCGCATTTGGACGGCATGCGACGAGCAAACTTCGCTCGGATCAGGATCTTTGGTCCATTCGCACCATGGGGTTTCGAGGGGAAGCGCTGCCGAGCATTGCTTCCGTGTCCCATGTGCGTGTCGCCACAGCCCTACGGTCCGCCGAAGCCGGTATCGCGTTTCGAGTTACGGGAGGGAGGCTTGGCAAGATCGTTGAGGCCCCTCCGGTAGCCGGGACCAGCATCGAAGTCAGGGAGTTGTTTTATAATCAGCCGGCCCGCAAAAAGTTTCTCAAGTCGATCCCCACAGAATTCTCACATATCAGCCGCGTGGTGCAGCAGGCGGCGCTTGCCTGGCCATCCGTTCATTTTCGATTGATCCATAACGGAACGGAGATTGTGAATTATCCAGCGGTGTCATCGGAAAAAGATCGAGTGAGCCAGGTGTATCAGCGGGTGTTTCTCGATCACTGCTTCACGGTTCAAGCGGTCCTGCCGACGGTTCGACTGGGCGGATACATTATCGATCCTCTGCATGCGAGAGCGTCACGTATGCCACAGGAACTATTTCTGAACCGGCGTCCTGTGCGTAATGCCGCTGTCTCGCATGCGGTTGCAGAGGGATATGGGGCATTTCTTCCAAAAGGCCGCCATCCGCTTTTTGTGTTGTTCCTCGACGTGGATCCCGATCGTGTCGATGTGAACGTCCATCCTACCAAGCGTGAGGTCCGGTTCGCGGATGCCGAGATGATTCATCAGCTTGTCCGGCGGGCGATCAGGCAGGCGATGGGAACAGCGGAAGGGGTTCCGATCGAGCCGGGATCTTCATTGACGGGCGAATCATCCGGGAACAAGCTCGCGTGGACTTCGGTCTCCGGCTTGTCCCAGGAGCAGGCGAGGCGCTCTGCCACAGCAGTTCAAGGAGTCCCGATATCTGCCGTCACGGATCGGCAGGTCGATGTCTCCTCAGGGGCAGGAGCACAGCTCGCGTTTGTGAGTGAAACGGCAGAGCCGTATGTCAAGGTTCCCTCAGGAGAAGTGGTGGCGTTGGGACAGCTCAATCGGACATTTCTGATCGTCCAGGTCGGAGGCGATCTGGCCGTGATCGACCAACATACTGCCCATGAGCGGGTCCTCTTTGAGCGGCTGTATCGTGCGTGGACCGCCAGAGGCATTCAATCTCAACCGCTGCTTCTCCCGGCCTCGATTGAGTTGTCTCCTCCCCATGCGGCATTGCTCACTCGCTATCACGGCGAGCTCGAGAAGTTGGGGTTGGCCCGGCGGTGTCGTTGGAAAAAGATCGAGTGAGTCAGGTGTATCAGCGGGCGTTTCTCGACCACTGTGTCATGGTCCATGCAGACCTGCCTACGGTGCGACTGAGCGGATACACGATCGATCCGTTGCATGCACGAGCATCACGCACGCCACAGGAGCTCTTTCTGAACCGGCGTCCTGTGCGTAATGCCGCTGTCTTGCATGCGGTTACAGAGGGGTATGGGGCATTTCTTCCAAAAGGCCGGCATCCGTGTTTTGTATTGTTCCTCGATGTCGACCCCGATCGCGTCGATGTGAACGTGCATCCTACTAAGCGGGAGGTCCGGTTCGCGGATGCCGAGATGCTCCATCAGCTTGTCCGGCGGGCGATCAGGCAGGCGATGGGAGCGGTCGAAGGAGTGTCGATCGAGCCGGGTCCTTCGTCGACGCGCGAATCATCCGGGAACAAGCCCGCGTGGACTTCGGCCTCCGTCCTGTCCCGGGAGCAGGCGAAGCATTCTCCCGCAGGGACTCAGAGGATTCCGTTGTCCGTTGGCACGGATCGGCAGGCCGATGTCTCTTCCCGGCCAGGGGCACAGCTTGCATTTGTGAGTGAGACGGCGGAGCCCTATGTCAAGGTTCCCTCAGGAGAAGTCGTGGCGCTGGGACAGCTCAATCGGACATTTCTGATCGTTCAGATCGGAGGCGATCTGGCCGTGATCGACCAGCACACCGCTCATGAGCGGGTCCTGTTCGAGCGGCTGTATCGCGCGTGGACGGCCAGAGGCATTCAGTCGCAGCCGCTCCTTCTTCCGGCCTCGATCGAGTTGTCGTCCTCTTATGCGGCGTTGCTCCGTCGCTATTACGGCGAGCTTGAAAAATTGGGGTTGGGGCTTGAGCCGTTCGGGGCGTCGGCGGTGTTGATTCGAGCCGTGCCGATGGGGCTCGGCAAGCTCGACCCGGAAGCGTTTCTGCAAGATTTGCTCGATGATTTGGCCCAATGGGACCATGCGTCTACCGTGGAGACGAAAGCCCGTCCGGTCCTGGCATCGTTGGCTTGTCATGGGGCCGTCAGAGCTGGACGCCCGATGGAGTTGCCGGAGATCAAGGCGCTGGTTGAAGACTGGAGAACAGAAGGAGAGATCACAACCTGCCCCCATGGCCGGCGCACGGTGTTTCGGCTCGGCACGGACGACTTGGAGAAAATGTTCGGGCGGGCCGGGTGGTAGGGGGATCAGGTCAAGGTTGAGGCTGAGAGTAAATCGGATTGAACGAACATCCCCCGGCCTCAACTGTAACCGCAGCCTTGTGTTGTAACGGCGGGGCGATGTGATATGCCGAAGTTATCTGACCCTGTGCGCCAACGCCGTCCGCTTGTTGTCTTGCTTGGGCCTACTGCCGTAGGCAAGAGCCGCCTCGGCGTACAGGTAGCGCAATCTCTTGGCACGGAGGTGCTCACGGCCGATTCCAGGCAAGTATATCGCGGTATGGATATCGGCACGGACAAGCCTACGGCGGATGAGCGCCAAGGCATTCCGCACCGGCTCATCGATTTGGCCGATCCGGATGAGACCTTCAACACCGGATGGTATCGGCGGGCGGCGCTTGCGGAAATCGATCGATTGTATGCCGAGAGCCGATTGCCTTTCGTGGTTGGAGGAACCGGGCTGTATATCCGAACATTGGTGCGGGGGTTATGTCCGGCTCCTCCCGCTGATCTGGATGTGAGAGCCGCATTGATGCAGATGAGTCGGGAACAGGGGCGGGATCGCCTCCATGCGGAGCTGGTCCGGGTTGATCCTGCGACGGCGGCACGGCTGCATCCCAACGATGAAGCCAAGGTCATCCGCGCGTTGGAGGTTTACCGGTTGTCGGGACAACCGATGTCGGCGGTGCAGCGGGATCATGGATTTCAGGAGGCCCCCTTCACCGCACTCCTGATCGGGGTGCAGCGTTCGAAAGAAGAGTTGTACCGGCGGATCGAAGAACGAATCGATTGGCAGTTGGCTCATGGAATGGTACAAGAGACTCGCACGCTGCTTGATCGGGGGTATCGGAGGGACGGCGGCGCGATGACAGGATTAGGGTATCGGCACGTGGCGGCGCATGTGTCGGGAGAATACGATTATGCCGAGATGGTGCGGTTGTTCAAACGGGATACCCGGCGATTTGCAAAGCGGCAGATGACCTGGTTCCGGAAGGAGCCTGGAGTCCACTGGATTTCGATGGAACAAGATGAGCCGTTTGAGCGCATCGTTCGGAGTATCGTCTTGCTGATCGAGCAATTTCTTGGAACATTGGAGTCTGGCGTGATGCAGACAAGCACGATGGGAAAAGGACAGCTATGAAGGGGAAGCCGATGCGCGGACAGGCGGCAGTCGGAGTGATCGGGGGCAGCGGGCTCTATGAGATGGAGGGGCTCCAATCGGTTCGAGAAATTCGTGTGCGCACACCGTTCGGGTCTCCGTCCGATGCCATTATTGTGGGCGTGATCGGAGGGGTGCGGGTGGCGTTTCTCTCACGGCATGGACGCGGCCACCGGCTGAATCCCGGCGAGATCAACTATCGCGCCAATATCTATGCGCTCAAGTCGTTGGGCGTATCTCGTGTGATTTCCGTGAGCGCGGTGGGAAGTATGAAAGAGTCGATCAAGCCGGGCGATGTGGTGTGCCCCGATCAGTTCATCGACCTGACAAAGCGGCGCGCCTCCACATTTTTTGAAGGCGGGATGGTGGCGCATGTGGCGTTCGGTGAACCGGTCTGTGCCGGCCTGCTGGACATCCTCGCCTCGTCCGGCCAACGGCTGGGGGCGACGCTCCATCGAGGCGGCGCCTATCTGTGTATCGAAGGCCCGCAGTTTTCAACGAAAGGGGAGTCGAAACTCTACCGGCAGTGGGGCGTCGATGTCATCGGCATGACCAATATGCCGGAGGCAAAGCTGGCGCGTGAAGCGGAGCTCTGTTATGCGACGATGGCGCTGGCGACGGATTACGATTGCTGGCATGAGACGGAAGAGGCGGTCACAGTCGAGGCCATCCTGGAGACGCTCCATCGAAACGTGGCATTGGCCAAGCGAATTCTCCAGGCTGTGCTGCCGTCGGTTGCGGAGACGCAGGACTGCGCCTGCCATCAGGCGTTGACTCATGCAGTGATCACGGATCGGAAACAGGTGCCTGCCGCCGCCAAGCGGAAGCTTGCGTTGTTGACTCGCCGGGTGTGGGCGCCGATGAAAGGAGCGCGCTGATCATGGGGAAATTGCTGGTAGTGGGGTCGGTGGCTCTCGATACGGTGAAAACTCCGTTCGGCGAAGGCACCGAGGTGCTTGGCGGGTCGGCGACATATTTCTCGACGTCGGCCAGTTTTTTCACGTCCGTGGCGCTCATCGCCGTCGTCGGAGAGGACTTCCCGCAGCAGCATATCGCATTTTTGAAAAGCCGCGGCATCGATGTGACAGGCTTGGAGCGGCGTCCTGGCGAGACCTTCCGCTGGAAAGGCGAGTATACGCATCAGCTGAACGAAGCCCACACGCTGGACACCAAGCTCAATGTCTTTGAAACCTTTCGGCCTAAAATCCCGGACGCCTACCGGTCTCCGGATGTCTTGTTTCTGGGGAATATCGATCCTGAACTTCAACTCGATGTGCTGCAGAAAGTCGACTGTCCGTCGCTGGTGGCCTGCGACACGATGAATTTCTGGATCAACGGCAAGCGCGAGGCGCTCTGGAAGGTGCTTGAGCAGGTCGATGTGCTGATCATCAACGACGGTGAGGCGCGCGCGTTGGGGCAAGATTCAAATTTGGTGAAGGTGGCGAAGCAGGTGTTGTCCCGCGGGCCCAAGCATCTCATCATCAAGCGCGGCGAATACGGCGTGCTCATGTTCAACGGGAATCACGTGTTTGGCGCGCCGGCCTTCCCGCTTGAGGATGTACGCGATCCCACGGGCGCCGGCGATACCTTTGCCGGCGGATTTTTGGGCTATTTAGCGGCGACGGGGAACCGGTCTCTCGATGCGATGAAGCAGGCGATTATCTTCGGAAGCGTCATGGCGTCATTTACCGTAGAATCCTTTAGTCTTGACCGATTGCGAATCCTGGATTACAAAGAGGTTCAAGCTCGATTCCGGGAATTCAAACGGCTGACACATTTCGAGGATATTCAGTGACATTGATGACGCGGGTGACAGAAGCGAGTCTTGCGCGTGCTGCGCGCGTTGCACGGGTGTGCTGCGTGGTGGCTTGTGTCGGGGCGGCGAATTTGCTTGCAGGTTGTGCGACCAGTGAGGAGATGGCCACAAAATCCGAAGGCTATTATCAGGAAGGCGTGGCGAGTCTTTCGGGAGACCGCCAAAAGGCATTCGTCTCCTTCCAGAAATCCGTTCAGCTGAATCCCAACAACAAAAATTCTCGGTATGCCCTGGGACATGTGTATGCGCTGCAGGGAAAACTGTCGCGGGCCGAAGAGGAGTTTCGCGCGGCGATTACGATCGATGAGGACTATTCAGAAGCCCATACCTATCTCGGCCAGGTGCTCACCAACCAGAATCGTTGGGATGAGGCGATCAAGTCCTATCGCAAGGCGTTGACGAATCCGCTCTATTTGACGCCGGACCTGGCCCGGTTTCATCTGGGTCGTGCGTTGGCCCACCAGGGCGATCTGCAGGGCTCGATGGAAGCGCTCGAAGATGCCATCACCGTCAGTCCTTCGAACGTTCCGCCTGCGATGATTCATTTGGAGTTGGGCCGGGTGTACTACAAATTGGGATATACGGAGCGGGCGCGTGAAGCGCTGAAAAAGGTGACGACGGTGGATAAGGGCGGGGAATATGCGGCGGCCGCCACGGAATTATTAGCTCGACTGAAGTAGCAGGGGGACTATGGAGTCGGTTGGCGAATTTTTCAGGCAAGTCCGTGAGACCAAGGGACTGACAGTCGATGAGGTGTCGTCGAAGACACGGATCCGGTCCGACTTCGTCAAGGCGCTTGAGGACGGCAATTTCTCTAAACTGCCCGATCAGGTGTTTGCCCGTGGGTTCGTCCGTTCGTACGCGCGGTCGCTCGGATTGGACGAGGAAGATGCCATCCAGCGGTTTGCCAAGTCTGCCGGTAATTTTTATGAGAAGCAGGATGAACGGGAACGGCTCAAAGTCCGTCAGGCTGAAGAAGAACGCAAG
>JABMDH010000080.1:7777-10957 GCA_015904075.1 Nitrospira sp. | reverse complement strand
GGCGAGAATAGTACGAGTCGCGAATGAAAAGTGTACCCATAGCCGTGCAAAAGGTGTATCAATTCTCGACCCCATGCACTGCTTGAAAGAGCGTTGTGAGAAGTTTCGCTAGGTTAGGCAAGAAGTGGTGCCGAGGGAAAGAATCGAACTGTCGACACCAGCCTTTTCAGGGCTGTGCTCTACCAACTGAGCTACCTCGGCACACAGCTATGTGTTCAGAAATGGTAGGGGCGGACATGAAGCATGTTGGTGATGCTCCTGCCGCTGATCCCACCGGGTGCGCATCATACCAAGATGACCGATCCGAGTTCCAGTTCTTTTCTGTGCAGCGGGCCGAAAAGATAATCATGCCGGGTATATCCGGATCCGATAGAGAATTGAAAAACCTATTCAGGATGCGAGGCCTCAGGTATGATTCATGCGGAGTCCGGTAGTGATCGGATTACACATGTGTGACGAAGCAGAATAGAGGAGATCCGGTTATGCCGTCGGTTCATCTTCTGTCCGAGGAAGAAGCCCCGCCTGTATCGGCTCCACGCGTGGTTACGTCGACATGGAGAGGCTGGGGATACATGATGACCGGGGCGGTCCTGTTGGCAGTCATCGGAACCTGGCTGGTCTGGTTCTCGGCCTCCGTTCAGCGACAATTTCAACAAGAAGATATCCGCGCAGCCTGCCAACGGGTCATGCCGGATACGGCCGAACGGTGTTATGACACCGTGGTGATTCAGCGGGGGGGAGTAAGGCGGTGAAGAGAATGCCGCTGGTTCCACGGTCTCTCGTTTCCATACTGGTGCCGATCTTCGCGAGTGTGATGCTCGTATTCGTCCCCTGTGTGCCTGCCCAGGAAGTGCCACCAACTCCACATGTGAAGGTCGATCTCAGTCTCGGAACCTGGATTAGTGTTGGAGAAAGTCGGTGGAGCCACAATGCATCGTCCCAATCACCACTCGGGAATCCGACTTCTCAGCTGACTTATGCCGATCATTCGACGAACGTCGTTGAGTTCACGGCGAAAGTTTCCGTAGGCCCGCGATGGTTTGGCCGATTGAATGTCGGAGGGGCCGGTATTGGCGGAGGACGTCTTACGGACGACGATTTTCTGAGGCCCGATGGTGGGAACCCGTCCTTGCGGACGCACAGCGACATCGATGGGTCCGGCTTCTGGTTTGTGAATGCGGATGCCGGCCTGCGGATACTGAATTTCCCGAACAACCGGGGTAGCCTTGATGGCCTGATCGGATTTCAATATTGGAGGCAAAAACACAATGCCTATGGAGTCCGGCAGATATCCTGTTCGTCTACTGGGGCCAGCATCGACTTAGATCCGATCGATCCCGCCTTCAATCCCTTATGCGTGCCCGGCTCAACGGATACAAGCAACGCCGTACACGTTATTTCAAATAACAGTGCCTGGTATTCCCTTCGGAGCGGGCTTCAAACGGAATACCGGTTGATGCGATGGCTGATTGTCTATGGGTCTGCCGTCCTGAAACCGGTCAACATCTTTACGAATGAAGACACACACGTGTTGCGCGTGGCGAACGGCGAATTACAGGATCCGAGTTTTACGATGTTTGGTGTCGGTTTTGGCGCGGATGCTGACGTGGGGGGGAAGGTGAATTTCACCAAGCAACTGGCCGCTCAGATCGGGTATCGCGTATGGTGGAACCGGATGATTTACGGAACATGGGAGAACCATCCGGCCAATGGACAGTCGTTGTCCTTCCCGCTGGTCGAGATGCAGTCGCTCCGACACGGTCTGACCGCCGCGCTCACGTATAGTTTTTAGGTCTGGTCGATTCCTACCGTCTTGATCTCCCCGACGGCAGCGTGTCTTCTTCATATTCGAAAAAGAGCCGCTTGGCTTCCGGGTGGAGGTGTCCTGCGTGGCCGGAGGGGATGGCTGCTGTCTTGAAGAGCGGCACCAGTTTGCCGTTGGGGTGCAGGTAGCCGGCGCGCAACGGCACGGTGCGTTTGCTGTGGCGGACCAATCTGCACGTTGTGGGGCGGATAGAAGTCAGCCAGTCGGCGATATCCTGTGGATTGCCGATCGAGGCTGATAGCAGTAAGAGCTTGGCTTGTGATGGACAAAAGATAATGGTTTCTTCCCACACGACTCCGCGTTCAGGATCGGCGATGTATTGAGATTCATCCAAAATCACGAGCCCGAGCGTATCCAGCCGGATATCGATTTCTCCGCTCGCCGCATCATAGAGCAGATTGCGTAAAATCTCCGTCGTCATGATCAGCAGCGGTGCCTGCCCGTTTTCCTGGCGGTCGCCGGTGAGGATGCCCACCTTATCCGAGCCGAAGGTTCTGGAAAATTCTGTATATTTCGTGTTGGACAACGCTTTCAAGGGCGAGGTGTAGATCACCGTCTGATTGTGTTCCATTGCCCGCTTGGCGGCTTCCACGGCCACGTAGGTTTTTCCACTCCCGGTCGGGACGCTGACGACGACATCCGTGTCATCGAGCGCGGCCAAGGCGTCATTTTGCCAAGGATCGGGCACGAATGGTTGCGGAGCCGGAACGCCGATCCCTTCCAGCCAGGCAGCCAACGATACCGCAGCTTCGGCGGTCTCTGGCTCTCCGCCGCGAGGCGCAGTTCTTTTCGGAGGCGGCACGACCGTTCGGCCTGTCGGGCGAGCCGGCGGCTGAGGGGGTTGCGGGCGAGATTGCCGCTCTGCGAGCAGTGCCTGTACATCAGATTCGAGGCCGGCGAGATTCTGACTCGAATGCTGGAGAATCAGCTCAATCAGACGGCGTTTGCCGGCTCGAAAGTGCCGATGGACGCGGCCGCGCGCCAAGCGATGCAGGACCGCCACCGGTTGCTGAACAAGCAGTTGTTCAAGTTCGTCGAGGGTCATTCTGTAGCTCCTAGCAGTCAGCTATCAGCTGAAAGCTGACTTACGGTAATTCCTCCAGTACGCCGCGGCGGATCAGCGCGATGGCGCGTGATGCCGTCTCAGCCAAGCCGGGATGGGTCGCGCGCAGCGTATGGATCTGCGACAAAAACTCCAGGGTTCTGGCGAGCAGCCGATAGATGTCGCCCTCTGCCATCGTCGTCAAGCGGCAGAGGCCGATCCAGGTCAGCGTCGGGTCGGCGATCCAGCGTTCGGCCAGTGCTGCCACATCCGCTCTCAAGAGCGGAGGGTCTTCATAGGGCGACAGGCTCTC
>JABMDH010000080.1:0-7677 GCA_015904075.1 Nitrospira sp. | reverse complement strand
GCCTCATCGCAGGCGCGTCGAGATGTGAGAAACACGATGGCGGGCGTCAGGTGCTTCTGGCGGAGCGAGGCGATAAGGTCAACCGGGTGAATCGACGGGGGCATACAGTTTCATTCCCTTTGAAATAACTACGAGACCAGAGTCAGTGATGGTGAATTGCCGGGCATCGGCGTCCCGGTTGTATCCGATCTCCGTATGCGGAGGGATGGTGACGTCTTTGTCGATGATCGCGCGTTTGATGCGGCTGTGGGCCCCGATTGTGACGTTTTCCATCAGGATGGATTCGCGGACGTCGGCATGGTCCAGGACGCGCACGTTGGGCGACAGCACGGAATTCTGGACCCGCGCGCCGGAGACGATGCAGCCGCCGCAGACGATTGAATCGAGCGCGACGCCCATGCGGCCTCCCTGATAGTCCTGCGAGAAGACGAACTTGGCCGGAGGGAATTGGCCCTGGTAGGTGCGGATCGGCCAATCATGATCGTAGAGATTGAATTGGGGATCGACGGCGACCAGATCCATGTTGGCTTCCCAGTAGGCATCGAGTGTACCGATATCGCGCCAGTACTGGACGGCTTTCTTATTCGCATCCTGAAACTTAAACGCGTAGACGCGTTGTTCCTCGATCATCCGGGGAATGATGTTCCTGCCGAAGTCGTGGGCGCCGGATTCCTGGGCGTCTGCCATCAGGAATTTGCGGATCGCGCTGGTGCGGAACAAATAGATGCCCATCGAGGCGAACGCATGGGCGGGGTCTCCCGGCACATGAGTAGGCTGGGCCGGTTTTTCGTCGAACCGGACGATGCGATAGTTTTCGTCGACGGAGATCACGCCGAATCGTGAGGCGTCCTGAATCGGGATGTCGATTGCACCGACCACCGCGTCGGCCTGCTTGGCCATCAGCCAGTAATACATCTCGGCGTAATTCATCTTGTAGATGTGATCGCCGGCCAGGATGAGGAGAAATTCAGGCTGCTCGCTGTCGAGTAGGAACATGTTCTGGTAGACGGCATCGGCGGTGCCTTTATACCAGTCTTCGCTGATGCGCTGCTGGGGAGGGACGGAGGCGATATATTCTCCGAGCTCGGCATTGAGCACATTCCAGCCGACCCGGATATGCCGGTCGAGCGAGTGCGATTTGTATTGGATGAGGACTGCGACTTTCCGGAGTCCGGAATTCAGGCAATTGCTCAAGGTGAAGTCGATGATGCGGTACTTGCCTCCGAACGGGACGGCCGGCTTCGCGCGCTGGTCGGTGAGCGGGAAGAGCCGCTCGCCTTTGCCACCCGCGAGGACCATCGTGAAGATATTCTTCATGCGGCGAATTCTAGCAGGACCGGTATCAAATAGAAAGAAAGCGGAATCATTGACTTCCCGTTCCTTGCGGATAATACTAGCCGACAGCATCCAGCGGTCGTCCACTTTCCATGTGGAGTAACAAAGGAGTGAGCATGAAACGCGACGTTGTTGTGGCCGCCCTTCGAAATAATTCCAAGCCTGTGGTGAAATCTTCCAGCAGACCTGTGGAGCCCGCAAACGACATGGCGTGGCGAGTCGAGCGGCTGGAAGGGCAGCTGCAGAAACTATCCGAGCTGGTTCGGGAACATGCGGAGGATGTGGACCGGCTGGTCCGGATCGTCGCAGAGGATCGGGATGCCATTCGTCGGCAACTGCTTCGCAAACATCATGAGAAAGTGCGGGTCAGGAAACACCTGAGAGACACCGATTCTCGAAACGGGTTGGATAGCTGATCCTGCCGTGAAGCCTCGGTCAGGAGCAGGCGATTCATCCGAACTTGGCCGGAGGGAATTGGCCCTGGTATGTGCGGATCGGCCAGTCATGATCGTAGAGATTGAATTGAGGATCGACGGCGACCAGGTCCATGTTGGCTTCCCAGTAGGCGTCGAGTGTGCCGATATCCCGCCAGTATTGAACGGCTTTCTTGTTCGCATCCTGAAATTTAAACGCGTACACGCGTTGTTCTTCGATCATCCGCGGAATAATGTTTTTGCCGAAGTCGTGGGCGCCGGACTCCTGGGCGTCTGCCATCAGGAATTTACGGATCGCACTGGTGCGGAACAAATAGATGCCCATTGAGACGAACGCATGGGCGGGGTCCCCCGGCAGCGGAGTGGGCTGGGCCGGTTTTTCGTCGAACCGAACGATGCGATAGTCTTCGTCGACGGAGATCACGCCGAATCGTGAGGCGTCCTGAATCGGGATGTCGATCGCGCCGACCACCGCGTCGGCCTGTTTGGCGATCAGCCAGTAATACATCTCGGCATAATTCATCTTATAGATGTGATCGCCGGCCAAGATGAGGAGAAACTCAGGCTGCTCGCTGTCGAGCAGAAACATGTTCTGGTAGACGGCATCGGCGGTGCCTTTGTACCACTCTTCACTGATGCGCTGTTGGGGAGGGACGGAGGCGATATATTCGCCGAGCTCGGCATTGAGCACATTCCAGCCGACCCGGATATGCCGGTCGAGCGAGTGCGATTTGTACTGGATGAGGACGGCGACTTTCCGGAGTCCGGAATTCAGACAATTGCTCAAGGTGAAGTCGATGATGCGGTACTTGCCTCCGAATGGGACTGCCGGTTTTGCGCGCTGGTCGGTGAGCGGGAACAGCCGCTCGCCTTTGCCGCCGGCGAGGACCATCGTGAAGATATTCTTCATGCGGCGAATTCTAGCAGGACCGGCATCAAATAGAAAGAAAGCGGAATCATTGACTTCCCGTTCCTTGCGGATAATACTAGCCCACAGCATTCAGCGGTCGTCCGCTTTCCATGTTGAGTAACAAAGGAGTGAGCATGAAACGCGACGTTGTTGTGGCCGCCCTTCGAAATAGTTCCAAGCCTGTGGTGAAATCTTCCAGCAGACCTGCGGAGCCTGTAAACGATATGGCCTGGCGTGTCGAGCGGCTGGAAGGGCAGCTGCAGAAACTGTCCGAGCTGGTTCGGGAGCATGCCGAAGATGTGGACCGGCTGGTCCGGATCGTCGCCGAGGATCGGGAGGCCATCCGTCGGCAACTGCTTCGCAAACATCATGAGAAAGTGCGCGTCAGGAAACATCTGAGAGACACCGATTCTCGAAATGGATTGGACAGCTGAGTCTGCCGTGACGCCTCAGTCAGGGGCAGGCGATTCATGCCATTTGCTGAGTACGACCATCACCCGCCCTCTGGTGCAGTTCAGTGCACACTTCCATCCATAGAGTCCGTGATACTGGTGACCACAGTGCCGGGTTTCATGTGTGTCATCATCCAAGA
This sequence comes from Nitrospira sp., assembly GCA_015904075.1. Next base: position 4,406 of record JABMDH010000080.1, on the reverse strand, counting down.
GCCGGGCGTGTGGGGCTGCTGCCGTTGTCGGCATGCCGCGTAGTTGTCCCAGGGTCATTATTGAAAGGAGCCGGGGTTTTGTGAAAACGCATCGCATGATAAGGGGACTCGTACTCGTGCTTGCTGTGCAGCTGATGGGAGGCCTGTACGGTCTGGAGATCGGTAGCGTGCAGGCGTCGGACGTGTGGCGGGTTCAAGTGCCGTATGAGGCACCGCCCGGCAGTCAGGATGCGCCGGATGTCTCGGTTCCTCCCAATACGAATCCGTTGAGCCCTGAGGAGCTGACGCGCGCGGAGGCTTTGCTGCCGCTGCTGGAAGGCAAACAGGAATTCTGGGCGATGGGGGAATTCGTCCATTTGGGAGAGTCGTCGATTCCTGTGCTGGTCAAGGCTCTCGCCATGCCGAGTCCCAGGGTCCGGTACAATGCTATTGAAACCTTGTCGATGATGAAAGGCGTGTCGGGAGTCCCGGCGCTCGTCGGCACGGCCAAAGATGTCAACGAACTGCCCCGCGTGCGTGAACATGCCTTGCGGGTTGCGATCCGGTTGAATCCGTCTCTGGTGCCGGAGGCCATCGAAGTGATGGCGGCAGACCTGAATCCGTCTGTCAAAAAAGCGGCGGCGTTTGAGGCGCGGTATGTGCGGCACAAAGCGGTGATCCCCGTTTTGATTTCGATGGTGACCGACGATGAACGGTTCGTGGCATTGTCGGCGCTCCATTCCTTATGGATTTTGACGCGCCACGAGACTGAGTTTCACGATTGGGAGACGTCGACCAAGCAGGATCGCGCCGTCTGGGTCAGCGAATGGGTCGAGTGGTGGAACGATAATCAACAGGTGTTTGAAATTCCTGAGCCGCCACGACCGAAGCGAAAACCATAATCTGCCTATGATTCCGTCAGTGTGTCGAGAGGGTTGCAGGCCCGGAGGGGCCTGTGTTAGGACTGTATACCAGTAGGCGGGTGTGGAAAAAATATTGTCTGACCTTCGGATATGTTGAAAATCGCCAAGCTCGGGAATCCAATCCTTCGAAAAACAGCGGCTCCGATTGACTCGCGGGACATCAAGTCGGCCGAGTTGCAACGCTTGATCGATGAGATGTTTGAAACGATGTATGACGAGCCGGGAATCGGACTGGCAGCGCCGCAAGTGTCCCAGTCCATCCAACTCGTGGTGATGGGCTGCCCGGACGAAGGCGGTTTTCCAGAGACCGTTCTCATCAATCCCTCGATCGTCTATTACGGCCCTGAGCAAGTCGAGAACTGGGAAGGGTGTCTCAGCGTCGATGGATTGCGTGGGAAAGTCACGAGGCCGTCGGTGGTGCGCGTGAAAGCAGTGGACCGAAAGGGTAAATCTCTGGATTTCGAGGCGACAGGCCTCTATGCGGTGTGCATTCAGCACGAAATGGATCACCTGATCGGCAAGGTGTTTCTGGACCGGATGAAGGACATGTCTACCTTGACCCAGCTCCCCGAGTTTTCGCAGTACTGGCAAAAAGAACCGACTAACGTGATCTGAGCCCCGCCCCTTGATTTTGTGAAACCACTGCTTCGTGTTCTGACATATCTCCAACCCCATCGCAGGCTTGCGTGTGTGACGCTGCTCTGTGCCGCCTGCGCCACAGCTATGGAGCTGGTGCCCCCCTGGGCGATCAAGATCGTCATCGACGATGTTATTCAAGCGAAGCAGCTGGCGTTGCTGCCCTGGGCATTGGGCCTGCTGGTCGGTGCCTATGTCGTAAAAAATCTGTTCGCCTCGTTCCGGATCCGCCTCAACAATCAGCTGGAGCAGACGGTGGTGCATGATTTGCGCCGGCAGATTTTCTCTGCGCTGCAAGGGCTGTCCCTGAGTTACTACGAAAACCGGTCGACGGGCGAGATCATGTCGCGGGTGACGAACGACACGGAGCATGTCGAGCGGATTTTCATCGATGGGCTTGAAGGTGTGGTGACGGCGGTACTGACCCTGATCAGTATCACGATCATGCTGTTCATACTTAATTGGAAGCTCGCGGCGTTGTCACTCCTGCCGATTCCGCTGTTGATACTGTCGGCCAGCTGGTTTACCTCGCGGGTGCATGGCTATTACCGGCATATTCGAAAGAATTCGGCTGAGCTCAGCGGGTATTTGCAAGATGCCTTGTCGGGCATCAGAGAAACCATGGGGTTCATGCAGCAGACGTACGAACAGGCGCGGTTCGACCGGCTGAGCCGCGCCTATAGCGACGCGAATCTCAAAGCCATGGTGCTGTGGTCGATCTATTCACCGGGAATGATTTTGCTCGCCGGCTTCGGGACCGTGTTGATTCTCTGGTACGGGGCAGGGGAAGTCGTCGACGGCCGGTTGACGCTGGGTGAGCTGGTGTTGTTTCTGTCCTATCTGGCGTTGTTTTATGTGCCGATCAATCAGATTCACTCCGTTAATCATATGCTGCAACATGCCTTGGCGGCGAGCGAGCGGGTCTTTGATGTCCTCGATGCAGTTCCGGAGGTGTCGGATCGTCCGGGTGTCGGTACGCCTGTGCACCGGGTGCAGGGAGCTGTTCGCTTCGATCAGGCGCAGTTCCACTATCGTCCCGATGTGCCGGTGCTCAAGAGCCTCTCAGTGTCTGTTGCGGCAGGCGAGCGCGTGGCGCTGGTCGGACCGAGCGGAGCAGGGAAGAGCACCTTGCTCAAGCTACTCATGCGATTCTATGACGTGAAGGACGGAGCGGTCCTGATCGACGGACAGGACATCCGCGATCTGCCGGTGGCCTATCTTCGGCAACAAATCGGCATCGTGCAGCAAGAGCCGTTTTTGTTCAACGGGACGGTGCGGGAGAATATCCTCTACGGCGATCTCGCCGCCGATCAGGAACGTCTCGAAAGCTCGGCGCGAGCTGCGCGGGCGCATGAATTTATTGTGGCGCTGCCGGAAGGTTACGACACCTGGATCGGCGAGCGAGGCGTCAAACTGTCAGTCGGCCAAAAACAGCGGGTGTCGATCGCGCGGGTGCTGTTGAAAGATCCTCCCATCGTGATCTTCGACGAAGCGACATCCAACATTGATACGGAAACGGAAGTGAAAATCCGGGAAGCCTTGACCGAACTGACCAGAGGCCGCACCACCTTCATCATTGCCCATCGGCTATCCACACTCCACGATGTCGACCGGATTCTAGTCCTGGATGGCGGCCGATTGGTGGAAGATGGCCGGCATGATGATCTACTCTCTCTCGGGGGAGTGTATGCCGGTCTGTACGAAGCGCAGTTCCAGGTCTAGCAGCGCGGGAGGTCAAGGCTGAGGTTAAGGTCAAGGTTACGGTTACGGAAGGAACGGACTTGTCCTCGCTCAACCTCAACCTTAGCCTCAGTCTCAACCTGCCTATCCCCGCGGTTGCGGGTAGGGCAGGGCAGTCGGTATACTCGCCGACAGGCATAGGGAGTATCAGTGAACGATGGTATTGATTTACGAAAGCGATCCATTGGATGATGAGAATGCCAGGGGAAAGTTCTATCATGTCTGCCGAGGGAGGGTCGATCGCACGCCATTGGTTGTGGCACAGGATGATCGTCCCTATGAGTGCGGGCAATGCGGCATTGAACTCGAAACGGAAGATTTTCTCATGGCGCTTCAAAAAGGATCGGTCTAGATATGAGTGGAAGTACGGGCAGAAAAACAGTGGGAGTCTCACGCGGCCTGATGATGCTCTGCGACACCTGCCATTCCCTGGTGATCACCGAAAAACTTGTAGACGCCAAGAACTTCGTGGCACAGCACGAGGATCTTTTTGACTTGATCTGCATGGGCTGTACCGATATCAACCGTCCTCTCATCGACGACATGGCAGGGAGTGGGGAATAATCTCCGCGGGGTCCTGCTATTTGCACTCCTTCCCGTTGAAATACATGCAGGTTGATTCGCCGGATTTGACCTTCCAGGTTTTGAGCACGGGCATCTGATCGTCGCTTGTCCAGTCCACCACGAAATCTACCAGTCCTGAAATCGGCAGCTTCTCCATGTGAGGCCGCGCGATTTCCGGGACATCGATATAGAACACTCCACCGAGCTGGGAGATCAGGATGCGGTGATTGTTGACGTCGATCTCAATGATCGGGCTGTAGAAGCTCTTTTCGACGGCAAGGCTTGTGGTGGCCAAGGCCGCGCTGAAGAAGATTGCAAAAAGAATGATGCGCATGACGACTACTCCTGTTGAGAGGGACCAACAGGAGTGCATTATCGCATTCGATGAGCGGGAAGAAAACTGCAAAAATGAGGAATCACTGAACGGTGAATGGGGCGGCGGAGACCTGTCCGGATTTGATCCAGTAGGATCGAACATCGGGAGTTGCATGCATGAGAGAAATCAGGAGATAGGCGGGAATCGGCAGGTTGATCTTAGGCCAGATCTCTTCGTAGTCGGTCGCG
>JABMDH010000008.1 GCA_015904075.1 Nitrospira sp. | reverse complement strand
GGTCCCCATAATATTATTCCGGACCGCTTCTTTTGGATTCAATTCCATCAATGGAACATGCTTGTGTGCCGCCGCATGAAACACGATATCGGTACCTGTCTGCCGGAAGATCTCCCCCACACGATCCGGCATCGTGACGTCTCCGACGACCGGTAAAACCCCGACGTGTGGGAACGAAGCCCGAAGCTCCAAAAGAAGCACATGCAACGAATTTTCATACTGCTCAAACAAAATTAAAGACTCCGGCTTGTACTGAGCGATTTGCCGGCATAATTCGGAGCCGATCGACCCGCCTGCTCCGGTGACCAAGACAGTCTTTCCTTCGATCAACGGATGCAGTTCCTGCCGATCGGTTTGGATCGGCTCGCGCTGAAGCAAATCCTCGAGACTCATCGGCCGGACTTGCTGCAACGAGACGGGATCCCCGAGTAGCCGTTTGACACTGGGGAGAATCTTGATCGGCGCCGTACAGCCTTCGGAGGCGGCGAGAATGGCTTGCTTCACCGCGGTCGAGGCCGACGGAATGGCCACGACAATTTCATGAGCTCCGAACCGGTCCGCCGCCGCCTTGATGTCGACGATCCTACCGACGACGGGAATCCCATGGATTTTCATCTTCTGTTTGACGGGGTCGTCGTCCACGAAGGCCACCGGTTTGCTGTTATAGCCCGAGTCGGAGAGCATATCCCGCACAAGCAACTCCCCCGCATTTCCTGCTCCGACGACCAGTACACGCCTCGCCGTCGGACCGGTAATCTGGAGCCATTCTCGAAACCATCGGACCCCCAATCGGATACCCGCCAGGTACAACCCGCTCAACAGCCCGGTCAGAATAATGACGGATCGTGGGTACTGGGTGTTCCCGATGAGCACATGAACGATACCGTAGAAGAGCGCGGAGCCGGCCAGAGACGCCCATAAGATTCTCGCCAAATCATGGATACCGACATATCGCCACAGCCCTCGCTGGATTCCGAATACCCACAAGCCCGATCCAAAAACCAGCAGAACGGCCGGAAGATACTTCCACATGATAAGCCGGTACTGCGGAGGAATATCTCCGTCAAAGCGCAAGGCAAACGCGGTCAGGTTCGCTGCTAAAATCAGGCTCAACTGTATGCCGACCACGACCACAGATCGATGGTCAAGTAACAGGCTTCCCAATCGGCCGGCGACAGCGTGGAAAATCTTGGCGGTCAACTGTTTCATACGCGGCTCGATATCATGGACAATGGTGTATGGTGTCGATCTTGCCGCTCAGCCAACATCATCCGCGCAGCCTCGATGACGCGGCCGGCCGGCAACTGCTGAAGGCAGTCGCTTACGCTGTTGATATGCCGGTCGCACCCTTCTCCGAGACAGGGCACACAATCTCCCTCGCCCTGCAACAGAAACACGTTGCCCTGACGTTGCGATCCATGTTTTTTCCACGGGCTGACGGCGAGAGGAAAATCCTTGGGCCATGGGCCCCACTTGACCGGATTCGAAGGACCAAACAGGACTATTGTCGGCGCTCCGACCGCCGCCGCCATATGGCTCACAGCCGTGTCCGTCCCAACGTAGAGCGTGGCGCGACTCAAGAGATAGCCCAACGCCGGAAGCCCGACTTGGCCCACAAGATTCACCGTTCCCTTCGGCAGGCGCTGAACCACGTCCTCGCAGAAAGCCCCTTCGCCCGGCGCATCCCCGCCTGTCACCGCTATTGTCAGCCCCTGATCTGTCAGCCACCGTCCGAGCGCCTCCCAACCGGCTACCGTCCAGGTTTTGTACACAAACTTCGGAGAGACATGCAGCACCGCGTACGCCCGTGTGCCATCGACCGCGGAACACAGTCTCCGGACCGAGACTTCGTCTTCATGTCTCCAGCTGACTACAGGAGTCGCAAGCGGTACGACATTCAGCGGTTCCAGGAGGCGGAGATTCATCGCAACCGTATGGGTGTTCAAATTGTCGAACGGCACCCACTCATCCAGCAACCGCCGCTTCCACCATGACTTCGCATCCGCCAGCAGAGTTCCCACACGATATCGTCCCGCAACCCAGGCATGAAACGTCGGACGGTCGCCGGCCAGTACCGAAATCACCAGATCATACCGGCGCCGGATCGAACGGAGCAGCTTCAGATGAGTTCCGATCGGCGGATGTTCGATGATCGTCCAGATTCGGCGGATGTCGGGATTCGCCGCAACGACACCTTGCGTCCCTTCGAACACGAGCATATCGACCGCGGCGTCCGGATACGCGGCTTTGATCGATCGCACGACCGGTGTTGCCAATAGCACATCCCCGATCCGTCTTGTGCACACCACCAGTGCACTATGAATCTCTCTCTTCATCACGCTTTCCGTCTCGCCTCAATCCTCATCTCAACCTCGACCTTCGCCGCCGATCGCCACTGAGTCATATTGATCGAGACCGACAGCGGCCCGGATATCGGCCGATCGCAGCAGATCGTCCAGCCGCTTCTGATTGGCCGGCAGCTTCATCCGATCCTGCTCTCGATGCCACAAATGGAACACCGGCGCGGCAAAACGCGCCGTCTTGTGCTTGGTGCCAGCGTGAAGAAGACGGATCACCAGATCGGAATCCTCCAGCCCCCATCCCTCATAGGACTCGTCCAGCCCGTTCACGCGAATCAAATCGTTCCGCCATGCGGACAGATTGCAGGTCTTAATCCCTTCCCACCGATCCGGCGTCCATTTACGAAACGGCCCATCGGGCAGACGCACCAGTGGAAGAAATCGATACACCTCACGCCTCCACCAGGATCGCGCCCAATCCGTCCAGCTCCAGGCATGTATGGGAATCTGCTCGCTCACGACACGGCTCGTGAATACGTCGGTGAGTAACACCCGGTTCGCCCCCAGAAAATACCCTGGTTCCGCCAGCCGCTTATGAGCCCTCACGAAATGGCGGGACGGAACGCAATCCCCGTCGGTAAAAATAATGTAGTCGGCGTTCGTCGATGCGACCGCCCGGTTCCGGATCGCCGCGGCGCGGAACCCCCGATCTTCCTGCCACACATGCGCCAGCGGAAAGAGGCTGCGTTTCGCATATCCTTGTATGACCGCTGCGGTCTCCTCTGTCGATCCATCGTCCGCTACCACAAGCGAAAACTCTCGATCGCTCTGGCCACAATATCCTTCCAGCACGACTGCCAGGGCATCCGGGCGATTATATGTCGTCACGATCACTGCGGTCTTCATTCCGGCAACTGGCAGGATGTTGAAAAAGCCTGCCAGCTTTGTTCTCGCATCGCCCGGAAGCTCAACATACGGGAAAAGTATGCTTCGCCTCCTCGCTCGCTGCGGCCGCGCTGGACAGCCTTTTTGAACATCCTGCACACCCTTCCGCTGTGAGCTAGTTTTTCAACCAGCTAGTCCGGCCGGCGCAGGGCCGGTTGCTTTGGAATCGGCCACTGTTCCTGCTGTTCAAACCGCTTCGCATAGCGGTAAAACGTTCCTTCGAAATTTCCGAAGGCAATAACAAACCCGACCCAGCCGTCTAGAAACCCTCGCTTCGCCACGTAATGCTTGAGAAACGACCAGATGCCGTGCAAAAACGCTGTCCCCATCGATACTCGTTTGCCATCGAGCTTCTGCGCGCCAAGCGTGGAATACCGGTTGGCTTTCTTCACGACTTCTTCGAAGTTCCTGAACGGAACTTGCCAGATTGCACTCTCCAGCCTTCCGACCGGCTTGACAGTCAGCAGTTCGTACCCTTCATGAACCGGCAGCTCCATGTATTTCATCGCACCCTTTCGGAACAATTGCGGCTGCCTGAAATTCGGATACCAGCCTGAGTGCTGAACCCACCGACCCATAAAATAGTTCCGCCTCGGTACGAGATAGGCATCATGCACAGGAGTTCCCGAAAGAAGCGCAAGAATTTCGTCCCGAACCTCCGGCGTACATTGCTCATCAGTATCGAGACTCAACACCCACTCATGCGTGCAGGCTTCAACGGCCCGGTTGCGTAGCTGACCAAATCCTTCAAACGGGATCTGCACCACCCTTGCCCCCAACTCTTTGGCGATCCGATCGGTGCCGTCCGTGCTGGCCGAATCCGCCACCACAATCTCATCCGCCCACAACACACTATTGATCGCATCAGTAATCCGCTGAGCCTCGTTATACGCGATGATGTACACGGACAGTTTCAGCATATATCCTTGCTCGCCCCCAAACCATCCGAGGCGAATGCGGCGCTGATGACCCAAGCAAAAAACAGTCCCTCGGTATGGTCGAGAAAGAATGAGTTGAAGGCGCAGCCGATAGCCATCAGAAGCACGGCGCCCTGTCCCAGCTCAGCATAAAGATTGTCCACGGCCTGCCTGAACCTCCACCACAGCGTCCCAAACATCGCAAGTAATACCACGGGGCCCGCGATGCCCAATTCTGCACCTGTTAGAAGATACTGGTTATGGGGATGAGCCGGTTTGACCGCCGCAGGGTCCGTCACCATCTCAGCATACGCCCGTGGAAAGCTGCCGGTTCCCACTCCAACGAATGGATGATCGACGATCAGATTCCCCGTGTTGTGATACCACTCGAGCCGAACCCCGACGGAAGACTGCTTCGGCGCCACCGATTCAACCTGAGCTCGCTCCATTTCCTCCACAGTCTTTGCGATACGTTGATTGAACACCGGTGACACGGCATACGACAGCGCGACGAGCGAAAGAACTCCCGCCATACCCAACACCAGGCCGCGTAATCCAAACCGACGTTCACACCATAGAATGATCAAGGCGCCCAACACGATCTGTCCGGTCCGTCCCTGCACAAGCATAAACACATCGATCACGGCAAGCAGCGCGAGTACGCCCAACCCATACCTCCGCCACGATATACGCGCGCTCATCGCGAGCGCGGCAAAGAGAAACGCGGCAAAGGCCATCAATACATTGTGCGTAATCTGGTGTTTGAATACGGTTGCATTGGCTGTACTGCCATGGAACCACGAGCTGTGGGGAATCCATCCAGCGGCCAGACCCAGTGAAACCACTAGAGTCACAGCCATGCCGCAACCGAACCCCCATAATCCCCGTTCACGCACAGTTGGATCGGCAAACAGCGGAACAAACACGAGCGGAAGCAGAAAATCATCGTACTTCCAGAGGTACTTCACCCGCTCACCGAACGACGCGAGGCCATGCGTCATCCGTCGGAACAGCCGGCCTTCATCGCGTAACTGGACAGCCAGCCGCAATACATCGCTCTTATTACTCGCCTGAGCCTGCAGTTGGCTGACCGAGGCAGACTCGGCGACAGCCTTCGGCTCAGTACCGGCCCGGACAAGCTCACTGTCCATCGAACGCACCTTGATTGGAAATCCGCCGTTCCACGATCGAAACGGATTGGCTCAGTCCGAAAAACACAAGCGCCCAGATTCCCACGATCAATAATTGATACCCGCCCGGCATCTGCTGAAACGCAAGTGCACCGATCCCGCAGGCACACATCACCCCATACTCAGCCAATGCGGTTTTTCGATGGCTCCATCCGCTTAATACAAGCCGTTGATAATAATGCGTGCGATGCGCCTTCCAGAATCGCTCACCTTGCACCATTCTCCTCAGCAGCGTCAGGGTGGCATCGACGATGAACGGGGAAAAGACCAGCATCGGGAACCAGAGCGACCAGGCCCCATCCCGCCAGCCGATCAGACCAAGTCCCGCCGCAAGATACCCGAACGTTGTCGAACCGGCATCCCCTAAAAACATCCGGGCTGGATGAAAATTGAACAGCAGGAATGCTCCGGCCGCTGCCGCAATGGACAGGCTGACGAGAGCAAGTGATTGATCGTGCGCCAACCAGGCCGCGATCGCAAGAAAACCAAATCCGAACAGCGCCATGCCGCCTGCGAGTCCATCCATTCCGTCCATGAAATTATAGAGGTTGATCATCCACACCGTCGCCACAATCGCGGCCACGATCCACAATAGTCCTATCTGATCACTCAGGAGGCCAATCACGCACACACCTGCCGCGATAAAGTGCGCGATCAACCGACCGACAATCGGCAGGCTGACAAGATCATCGAGAAAAGACACTCCGACAAGGAACGCGGCACCGATCCACAGCGACCACCACGAAACCGGTGAGACAAGCAGAATGCCGGCGGCAATACCGGCCGCCACTCCCATTCCGCCGGTACGAGGCACAGGCCGTTCGTGAAGCGAACGCTCGTTGGGATGGTCCAGAATCCTGTCGGAAAATGAGCGAAGCAGCACTGTGATCGCCAACCATGTGACGGCAAACGATGCGACCGGGGCTCCGTACAGGCAACGCGAACATGATTCGATCATAGAAATATGGCACGCATCACGACACCTGAGCGATTGGTGGAACGCGGCCACTGTACCAGGCTGCTGTTTCAGAGCATCCTTGGCCAACAGAATAGGGGGGATACCACTCTAATTCCTTCCTGATCTTCGACGAATCGACTTGCAGCGAGCCCAGCAGCCGATCGATCATCGCCTGTTTTCCTACAATCGATCCAATCCAGCGAAGCATCAATAGTGGAACAGGCCACATACGCGCGGGCAGCTCCAAGGCGTTGGCGAATCGTCGAATCAATTCAGGCGTGGAGAGGTCTTCTCCGTCGCTCACAAGATAGGTCTGCCCGGCGACGCGCACGTCCTTCACACAACAAGCAAGGGCATCGACCAGATTCCCCAGATAGATCAGGCTGCGGCGATTGTGTACCGATGCGAGCGGGAGGGGAACTCCACGGCGAATGATATGCAGCAGTTGCAGAACATTCCCTCCGACACCGGCCCCGTACACAAGCGGCGACCGGATCACAACGATCTCCAGGCCGGTCTGGGATGACACACGGGCGAGTGCCTGTTCGGCTTCCCACTTGGAAATCCCATACGGATCTTGCGGATTCGGAAGATCCTGTTCGGTAAATGGACGGGCGTTGCTTTCCCCGTTCACCTTGATCGAGCTCAGATACACAAATCGACGGATACCCTGCACGGCGGCGGCCCGAGCCAACCGCTCTGTCCAGTCACAATTGACCCGGCGAAACTCACTCAACGGATCCACCGCATCGTCAGACATAACATGGACCCGGGCCGCCAGATGAACGACCGCCGATACTCCATGAAACGCATGCCGTGTTTCATCTTCCGACGATCGATCGTCCAACGCCACCCATTCACGCTCCTTGGATTCCGAGTTCCCCTGTTGTGGCAATTTCGCCCGATCCCGCACTACGCCTCGGACAAGGAACCCGGAGGAATGAAGCCGGCGGCACAGCGCCGACCCAACAAACCCGTTCGCCCCAGTTACTAGAATCCGGTCGGCCACGATTCGTCCAACATACACTCACTTATGCCACACAAGGCGATTCACGAAATCGGTATAGCTGAGAATGATACGGAGAACTTTCTCGGAGACATTCGGCACATCATAGTCTTGTACGATCCGCAACGTTCGCTGCTCTCCACGAGGCTGCTTCTCCAAAATCGACAGTGCCTGCATCACCCGCTCACGATCAAGCCCCGTCATCATCACCGCCCCTTCCTCCATACCCTCCGGACGCTCGTGTGCCTCGCGTATATTGACAGCCGGGAAATTCAGGATGGAGGATTCTTCCGTAATCGTGCCACTGTCCGAAATCACGACACGGGCATGACATTGCAAATTCACATAGTCGAAGAAACCGAACGGCTTATGCAGCTCAATCAACGCAGGAAGAACGATCTGTGCAGCGTCGATTCTCGCCCTTGTACGAGGATGAACGGAAAAGATAATCCGTTTGCCATACCGGTCGACAAGTCCGCCAAGCAGATCGATAAGCTGATTAAACTGCCTATCGGAATCCACATTTTCCTCCCGATGGGCGCTGACCACAAAATACTCTCCCGGATTCAACCGAAGCGTCTTCAGCACATCCGACTGATCAATATTCGATCGATACTGCGAGAGAACCTCGTACATCGGGCTACCAGTCTTGATGATGCGATCCGGCGGCAATCCTTCACGCAACAAATAGTCCCGGGCGTGGTCGCTGTATGTCAGATTGATATCGCTGAGATGATCAACGATCTTCCGATTCAGCTCTTCCGGAACCCGTTGATCGAAACAGCGGTTTCCGGCCTCCATATGAAAGATTGGAATCTTCAATCGTTTCGCAACGATTGTGGCGAGGCAACTATTGGTATCTCCCAAGATCAGCAAGGCGTCCGGCCGTTCCAGAACCATGACGTCGTAGGCCCGGGCCAGGATATTCCCCAGCGTCCCGCCTAAATTGCCTGCGACGACGTTGAGAAAATGATCGGGCTTTCTGATTTCGAGCTGGTCAAAAAAGACCTGGTTCAACTCGTAGTCATGATTCTGACCCGTATGAACCAGCACATGGCGCACATGCGCATCAAGCACCCGGATGACCCGGCATAACTTGATCACCTCGGGACGAGTCCCGACAATCGTCATCACCTTCATCGACATCACGTGTAGCTCCCCTCCTCGCCTGGTGACCGATACAACCAGCCCGCATTATTCATGAGCACTTCTGCTGCAATCGCCGATCCGCTGTTCCGACAAGCCTGCGGCCGACGGGCTCGCCCCTCAGATCTTCGACGTACTGCACGAGTACGCCTCAGATCTTTCGGGCTCCGCGCGCCGGTCTCACGACGCGGCTTGGCGATTTCGCGACGAACCGTCACGAATAATGCAGGCTAGCGCAGCAGTTCTTCGCGATCCCCTAGCTCAACATCGTCGACCATAAGGCGGTGCTTCTTGAGCAAGGCCGCCGTACCGGCCAGATCCAGGACTTCGTCGCCGGAACTGTACTCTTTCGCCAATGCATTGGGCTCGGATGCCGAGCCTTGCCTCAACTCCGGCAACATAGGCTGAATCGCATAATACCCGCCCCGGCGCACACAGTGGTGCACCTCCTCCTCGGAAATCAGAATCTCATGCATCTTTTCACCGGGCCGGATACCGACCGTCTTGACGTTGATGTTCCGGGACCCGATCAAGGCCCGGCCAAGATTGATCACCGTGGCCGACGGAGCGCGCGGAATATAGGTCTCACCGCGTTTCGCGTCTGTGACTGCGGTAAACACCGTATCCACCGCATCATCCAGACTGAGAAGAAACCTGGTCATCTCCGGCGAAGTGATCGTCACCGGCCCTCCGTTCCTGATCTGATCGTGAAAGAGCGGAATGACCGATCCCCGGGAAGCAAGAACATTCCCATAGCGGACACAGATGAAGCGGGTTTTAGGATTCAAGATGTTCGCCGCCACGAAGATCCGTTCCTGCACGGCTTTCGTCATGCCCATCACGTTCACCGGCTTACACGCTTTGTCGGTGCTGATGCCCACGACGGTTTCGACCGGATAGCCCTGCTCCTGGATCGACCGGACGATATTGGACGCGCCCAGGCAATTCGTCAGCACGGCTTGGGTCGGGAAATATTCGCATGTCGGCACCTGTTTGAGCGCGGCGGCATTGACGACGATGTCGGCGCCTTTGACGGCGGAGCAGACATCTTCGTAGCTACGCACATCGCCGATCCGGAACTCCAACACGTTCACAAAGTTGTTGAAGATGACTTCGTCGGTAGTCACCTGTTTATGGAGATACGACATTCTCATATCATGCTGCTTGGCCTCGTCGCGGGACAACACGATTACTTTTTTCGGCGTCCCCAACTCTCCTGCCAGCAGCCGATGCACCAGCTTCTTCCCCATCGAACCCGTACCGCCCGTGACGAGCACGGTCTTGTCCTTGAACATTATGGGGTCCTTTCCGTCATGTGATACGCCAAATTGTCGATCATCGCCTCCCACCCGGGAGGCTTGTAGCCTGTATCTTGATGAAAGCGAGAAGCATCAAGGCTCCGGTCACATTCAAACGCCGTGTCCCGTTCAATGGTGATCGGCACGCTGAACCGATCCCTGACTAAGCTCAGCAAGTCGTACTTACTGATCGGCTCCGCCGCCACGTGGTACAAGCCGTGAATCGCCGGAACTTTCATCAGAACCAGTTCTACGATGTGCGCCAGTTCGGAAGTGGGAAACCCCGAGAAAATAGCCTTCGTGAATCCCTTCACGGTCTTCCCCCGCTGAGAGAGAAACCACTCCAGCAGGCCGGTCTTGCGCGAAAGTTCTGGGCCGATCATTGAGGTGCGAAGCGTCAGACAATGAGACTCCGATACTTCCCCCAATAGTTTGGTTCTACCATAGAGATCCTCGGCATCCGGTTGGTCCGTTTCTCGGTAATGTCCCCGTCGTCCGGAAAACACGCAGTCCGTACTGAAGTGAATGAGCCTGGCTCCAATCGTCCGGCAGAGAAGGGCCAACCGATGAGGCAGCAGCGAGTTGATTTCGAGACTGGGGATCACTTCCTTCGCCTCTGCCCGCTGTTTGACAATTCCAACGGCATTGATCACCGCCTCAGGAGAGAATTCTGCAATCACCGGCAACAGTGTCTCCGTCGATGCCACATCAACTCCATAAAATGTCGTGCCCGGCTCGAACAACCGGTGCGCTTCGTAAGCCTCCGGACCAAGCCGAAGAGTTCCGCGGACATCGTGTCGCCCGCTAAAATGGCGAAGCAGCTGATGCCCCAGCATGCCGTCCCCGCCGAGAATCAGGATGCGCATGCAGATTCTTCCCTCACCAACTCTTTCATCCAAGAGTCCAGACGAGTAATCAAAGCATCCCGCTCGAACTCCTGCAGGAAATACCGGCGCCCATTCCGGCCCATCATGTCACGCTCCGATGACGGCATCTCCGACAAGCGAACCACCGCTTCGGCCAATGCCGTGGCGTCTTCAGCGGGTACCACAATCCCGGCGCAGGCCTCTTCCACAACACGCGCTCCCTCGCCGTCCAACGCAGCCATGATCGGACGTCCGCACGCCATATAGGATTGCACCTTTGAAGGGATGGTCAACGCAAAGATCGGACTTTTCTTGAGGGTCACAAGCAGGACATCGGCTTGCACAAACCACTCAGGCATCGAATTCTCCGGGTACCGGCCAAGCATATGTACGCAGTGGTCGAGACCACGTTTCACAATCTCTTCCCGCACCCATCCGGACTGTCTGCCTTCTCCCAGAATGATCCAATGAATGGCAGGACGATCGCGCAGGACTTCCGCGGCGGCCAAGATCGTTTCAAAGGATTGCGCCGCACCGACATTGCCGGCAAACATGACCCGGAACCCATCAGGAAGCACCCCCGACGCGCGATCGATCCGTTGCTCCACCGGATAATACAGCGCATCCGCGCTGTTCGGAAAGTAGCGGATGGTGTCGGCACGGGCTCCGCGCGCTCGGACGAGATCGACAAAAGCGCGGGACTGCACCAATACCAAATCACAACTCTTGTAAATGAACGCCACGAGGGATGCGACCAAGCCAAGCACCCATTGCGATTGCACCGCTCCCGTCGCCGACAAGCTCTCGGGCCAGAGATCCTGCACCCAAAACAGGATCGGCGCGCGCTTGAGCCGTTTCAGAACCAGTGCCGGCAACCCAACCGTGACCGGCGAGGGCTCATACACAAGAATTGCGTCGATCGGACCTCGTACCAAAAAGGGAGCAAGCAGGCTCGCCGACAACGCAAACGACAGATAATTGACCGCCAGACGGAACCCGCTCCCGTTACCACGAGGAATCACCGGCACACGGATCACATCCGATCCTGCGAATACCTCACGCCCTCGATTCCAGAAAGAATACCCCTCAAAAAACTGACCGGTAGGATAATTGGGCTTTCCTGTTAAAATCGTCACACGATGCCCGATTGTAGCCAACCCCTGGACGAGGTCGTTGATCCGGAAAGTTTCCGGCCAAAAGTATTGCGTCACAATCAAGACTCTCATGCCGCCTGGCATCCATGTCCAGGGATGCACCGCATGCCATATCCACAACACAGCCGCGAGGCGAAGGAGAGTCCCCTATACCAGTGAGTTGAACCGGTTATCTTCAGGCGCATTGGCCCTCCGCAAGCACATTCAACAGCAAGGTACGATGGGCCTTGATCACTTCGGGATCGTTCAGACGCGTTGCCGCAAAACGGCGGATTGCCGCACGCCAGGCCTCATACTCCTCCGCACCGAGCCGTGCACAATGTTCTATGCAGCGCAAGAAAGACTGCTCCTCATCCAGGCGAAGATCCCACCCGACCCCCGCAGCCTCTAAATCCCGCCACGGGGTCGTATCGGCGATCAAGACCGGCGTGCCCGCACTCAGCGACTCCGCAATGACATGGCCGAAATTCTCCCCAAGGGTCGGCAGGAAGAACAGGTCATGCCCCGACATAATTCCCCGAATCTGATCGGGATGGGCAGCCCCGTGGTAGTTCACCTGGACATGGCTTGGCAACACCGCCATATCCGCCTGACACCGATTCCAATACCCCTCGTCTGTCACAGGACCGTAGATATCGAACAAAACCGGTTCTCGAATTCGCGCAATGACTTGTAGCGCGAACTGCAGATTCTTCATAGGAGAAATCCTGGATAGAAACAGTACTCTCAGCGG
>JABMDH010000079.1:49077-54019 GCA_015904075.1 Nitrospira sp. | reverse complement strand
TCCTTGTCGTCAAACGGTTTGGTCAGATAGCCGAATGCGCCACGCTGCATGGCCTCGACAGCGTTGGGAATGCTGCCATGCGCGGTCAGAATGATGACTGGCAGACCGGGGTGGATACGGAGCAATTCCTCGGTGACATCCAACCCGTCCTCGCCGCGAAGACGCAAATCGGTGATCGCCAGATCGAACATCTTCTTCTTGGCCTCTCCAACCGCTTCCTGCCCCGTCGTAGCCGAGGTTACAGCGAATCCCATCGCGGAGAGCCGCATCTTCACCAAATGCAGTAGACCTTCGTCATCGTCGACTACGAGAATATGCTCTTGATCCATGGTCTGCCTTCCAGTTGTTCGTTATGGCGATGTGTCCGGCGCAGAAAGCGGGGCGACCGTCGATGGCGGACGGATCGGGCGCACCTTCTCGCGCATTTCCTGGTCGATTCGTTTTAAGGCTTCTAACTGCGTAGACAGCTCCTCGATTTTTTTATCTCGGTCGTGTAGTTGTTTTTGAAAGTTCTGAACCAAGGCAGGATCAGAGCCCCCCTTCCCCGGATCTTTCTTCAACAACGATTCGATCTTGTGATCCCGATCGGCTATCTCTCGCTGCAAATATTCCACCGTCTGAACATTCCCTTCCCACTCAAGCAAGTCCCGCACCAAGCGATCCGTAGCTTTGACCAGCACTGAATTTGTACTGGCAATTGCAGGCGCTCCCACAAGAGCATCCAGCCACGACACCGACGCCGGAGCTGGATGTCCTTGTAACAACAACAGCCAGACCTTGCTTGATGCAGCGAGTTGACCTTTTGGATCAAGCGCGATGACTTTTCCAAAATATTTCTCTGCAATTTCGCGACGTTCATAGAGACCAAGCAACGCCCTTGTAAAGTAGGCATGATCGCAAGTGCCGATTTCGCTGCATTTTTCGACCACCCCGTCCTGTTTCTTTATAAGTGATTGAAAAGACTTTAACTCTGTCTGGTCAACTGAAAAATACGGCTTACTGGGCGGTGTCGGGCCCCATGCCGCACAGCCCCCTAGCAATGTCGAGAGTATTACTACCTGAAGAATCAGCCGTGTCATTCTCCCCGTCCCCTCCTGTTCCCTTCCCTGCTCTCGTCCTTCTTCTCTTTTCTGTTTCGCAGACCGTAGGATAAACCGTACAGCCGTTCCTTTACCAGCATCACTTTCTATCCAAATTCTTCCTCCGTGGGCTTCGACAACCTTCTTTGCCAACGCCAGCCCCAAGCCGCTTCCAGCTGCAGCACTTTTTGCCTTTGTACGCCCTTGATAAAACCGCTCGAAAATATGAGGAAGGTCATCGGTAGCAATGCCTGGTCCCGTATCGGATACCGAGACTTCAAGCACACCGGCTTGCTGATCTGGTTTCATCTGCAGCTTAACAATGCCACCTTCCGGACTGAACTTCAGAGCATTCGAGAGCAGATTATCAAGGACCTGTTCAATCCGCAGGGCATCCACCTTCACCCAGGCCCGTTCTCCGGCATTCTCAACCAGCAGCTGAACATGCTTGGAATCGGCCAGGAGGCGCACCTTATTGACGGAGATATCTGCGACGCGCTTGAGATCCACCGGAACAATCCGATACTCCATCATACCGGCTTCCATCTTCGAAAGATCAAGAATGGTCGAGATCAAATGGATCAGCCGTCTGCTGCTGTCGGCCATAATACGGAGCGTGGTCCGTTGCTCTTGTGTGAGAGGACCTGGAATCTCATCCAGCAGCAAGTGCGTGCCTTCCTGGATCGAGGCCATCGGCGTACGCAACTCATGGGACACATGCGCAAGAAACTCCGACTTCATATCGTCGAGTTCTTGAAGTTTCACTCCCATCCAGTTCACGGTATCCACCAAATCTTTCAATTCAGCGGGAGCGGCGATCTGAAGCGGTTGCCCGAATTTCCCTTGGCCGATTTCCTTAATGTGCCCTTGCAGCTCTCGAAGCGGACGCAAGATCGTGTAACTGGCAATACCAGCGAGCCCCAATCCAAAAACTAATGCCACCAGGACCAGCTGTTGCGTCACGGCTTCGGCTTTGACGGCACTCGCTCGTGACTCACTCACCCCGACGCTCACGCGGGCCTCATGCAGATCGATATAGCCCCCGTCCTTCCCTGTCACGGTGTAATGTCCGCACTACTCATGGTGTTGTTTCAGACCGGCAGGAGGAATATCGGATCGTCCTCGGCAATCAGAATATGCGCGGCATCCTCGCACCCTGTCCTAGCCCGCATGAGTCAGGACACTGCTGCTATCGTTCCGCCTCGGTCAGATCCGCTTCGTCTTCGAGCTCTTCCAATTCAGCATCAGGCTTACCCTTCGTCATCGACGGATGCAGGCCATACTTTCTGAGCATCTTATAGAAGTCGGCACGGTACCGGCCGGCAAACTGGGCGGCGCGGGAAATATTGCCCCCCGTCAGCTGCAACACGTTCTTCAAATAGGTTCGCTCGAACTCTTCTTTGGCCTCGGTGAGCGGCTTGAGCGGCGTCTCCGGCGACACGCCGACGGAGGGAAGCAGGTCCGGCGTCAGCATATCCTGGCGCGACATGACCACCGCCTTTTCAACCGCGTTTTCCAATTCCCGCACGTTGCCGTGCCACGGATTGACAATCAGTCGATGGAGCGCGGCAGGCGTGAACCCCTTGACCTCTTTGTTTGCCCGCTGCACGCTGAGCTTGAGAAAGTGCTGAGCCAAGAGCGGAATATCATCGCGGCGATCGCGCAACGGCGGAATGAAGAGCGGAACCACCGAAATGCGGTAGTAGAGATCGTTTCGGAATGTTCCGTTCTTGACCGCCTCTCCAAGATCCTTGTTCGTGGCGGCGATGATGCGCACATCCACCTTCGACGATGTTTCCGACCCTACCTCCCGAATTTCTCGCTCTTGTACGGCGCGCAACAGCTTGACTTGCATTGAAAGCGGCATGTCGCCGATTTCGTCCAGAAACAAGGTGCCTCCGTTAGCCATTTGGAACAGTCCGCGTTTGGAGCCGTGAGCGCTGGTGAATGCGCCTTTGACATGTCCAAAGAGCTCGCTTTCAAACAACGCTTCCGGAATCGCGGCGCAATTGAGCGCTACAAACGGCCCCTTGGATCGCCGGCTGTTGGTATGGATGACACGAGCCATGACCTCCTTGCCGGTTCCGGTTTCTCCAAAGAGCAGAATCGTGGCATCTGAGTCGGCCACTTGGGCGATTTGCTGAAACAACCGCTGCATGGCAGGGCTTCGCGCGACGACGTTTTCCAGGCCATAGAGCTCCTTGACCAGCGATTTGAGCCGCTTGATCTCCCGGCTCATCCGCTGCTGCGAGAGGGCTTTTTCGATTGTGGCCTTCAGCTCCTTGTCGTCAAACGGTTTGGTCAGATAGCCGAATGCGCCACGCTGCATGGCCTCGACGGCGTTGGGAATGCTGCCATGCGCGGTCAAAATGATGACCGGCAGACCGGGGTTGATACGGAGCAACTCCTCGGTGACATCCAACCCATCTTCGCCGCGGAGACGTAAATCGGTGATCGCCAGATCGAACATCTTCTTCTTGGCTTCTCCAACCGCTTCCTGCCCCGTTGTGGCAGATGTGACGGAGAATCCCATCGCGGAAAGCCGCATCTTCACTAAATGCAGCAGGCCTTCGTCATCGTCGACTACGAGAATATGCTCTTGGTCCATGATGTGCCTTCCAATTGTTCGTTAGGGCAATGTGTCCGGCGCAGGAATCGGGGCGACCGTCGATGGCGGGCGGATCGGGCGCACCTTCTCGCGCATTTCCTGATCGATTCGTTTCAAAGCTTCCAACTGCGTGGACAGCTCCTCGATTTTCTTATCTCGGTCGTGCAGCTGTTTCTGAAGGTTCTGAACCAGGGCCGGATCAGAACCCCCCTTCCCCAAATCTTTCTTCACTAACGATTCGATCTTGTGATCCCGGTCGGCAATCTCTCGCTGCAAATATTCCACCGTCTGAACATTCCCTTCCCATTCAAGCAAGTCCCGCACCAAGCGATCCGTAGCTTTGACCAACGCTGAATTCGTATTGGCAATCGCAGGTGCTCCAAGAAGGGCGTCCAGCCACGAGACCGAGGCCGGAGCTGGATGCCTTTGCAATAACAGCATCCAGGCTTTACTCGATGCAGCGAGTTGACTTTTGGGATCAAGCGCAATGACCTTTTCGAAGCATTTCTCTGCAATGTCGCGGCGTTCATAGAGACCAATCAACGCCCTTGTAAAGTAGGCATGGTCGCAAGAACCCATTTCGCTGCATTTTTCCACTACCCCGTCCTGTTGTCTTGCAAGTGATTGAAATGTCTTTGCTTCTGTCGACTCCAAGACAAAATACGGCCTATTAGCCGGCGTCGGACCCCATGCCGCACAGCCCCCCAGCATTGTCGAGAGTATTACCGCCTGAACAATCAACCGCGTCATGCTCCCTGTCCCCTCCTGTTCCCGTCCCTCTTCTCGCCCTTCTTCCCTTCTCTGTTTCGCCAACCGTAGGATAAACCGTACAGTGGTCCCTTTGCCAGCATCACTTTCTATCCAAATTCTCCCTCCGTGAGCTTCGACAACCTTCTTTGCCAACGCCAGCCCCAACCCGCTTCCGGCTGCAGCACTTCTTGCCTTTGTCTGCCCTTGATAAAACCGCTCAAAAATATGAGGAAGGTCATCAGCAGCAATGCCCGGTCCCGCATCGGATACCGAGACTTCAAGCACACCGGCTTGCTGATCTGGTTTCATCTGCAGCTTGACAATGCCACCTTCCGGACTGAACTTCAGGGCATTCGAGAGCAGATTATCAAGAACCTGTTCAATTCGAAGGGCATCCACCTTCACCCACACTCGGTCTCCGATATTCTCAACCAGCAGCTGAATATGCTTGGAATCGGCCAGGAGGCGCACCTTATTGACGGAAATGCCCGCAACACGCTTGAGA
>JABMDH010000079.1:45480-48977 GCA_015904075.1 Nitrospira sp. | reverse complement strand
CCAGGACCAGCTGTTGCGTCACGGCTTCGGCTTTGACGGCACTCGCTCGTGACTCACTCACCCCGACGCTCACGCGGGCCTCATGCAGATCGATATAGCTTTGAATTGACGACGACATCCGGTCCATCAGTGCATCGCGCTGGTTCTCATATCCGGGCAGGGTTGCCGAAGCTTTGCCGGCCGCGGTCTTGAATCCATCGTGAAAAAGGACCAGTCGCTCCTGGAGCAATCGGCCAACCTCCTGGAGAAGACTTTGCCCTTGCAGCATGTTTTCTTCGCCGAGCAGATGTTGGAGGCTTCGCTGAAATTCCTCTACCTCCTCGTTGAAGTTTGTTAAGAACGCAGCATCTTTTGTGGCAAGATATTTTTTCTCGCTATTCAATTGTGCATAGAGCGACCCCAACAACCGTTTTGCAGACTCGACCGCCGGATAGTGATACGCGGCCATCTCCGTACTCATCGCCGTCAACTGTCGAAGCTGAAAAAGAGCATACAGATTGACTCCACCCATGACCACGATGATCACAAGTGAGGTGAGAAGGAGGCGCCAAAAAATTGAAAGTCCCACGGTCAACGCCTTAGCCGAACGATAGGGAAATCATCACAATGACGATGTGTGTGCAAAATCATACGCCATCACACGGTCTGCCTCAAGCAGTTCATCGCTACTTTCTATAGCCCTATTTGCTCGGCAGTGTATCCGCACGTGAGGAATCAACAGTCACTACGCGCATTCGGCACGTTTCAGCCGTTTACCGATTACCCTCGATCCGATGCGCAAACATCCGTTGCCGACGTGTCGAACTTCTCAATAATGCAAAGAGATGGCCGCGGAACAACAATGCTGTAGTCGCCACTAGCGGAGTGAGCAGAAGCAAGAGAACCCATTGCGCATCAGGGTCGAGACCAACATAGGACATCCACCCGCCTATCAGCGTAAACGGCAGCAGGAGCAGCTGGAAGAAGTTCAACCCCGCTCCACGCCCGATACCAGTGGAGAGGTTGAAAAATTCCTGGATCCCGCTCGGCGAAACGACGATGGGAAGCGCCAGGAGGGCAAAGGGCAGAAACCACTCGATCCAATGCTCCAGCACGAACTCATAAGAGGCCTTGAAAACATCAAGCGGCGAATCGTGCCGGATTTGATAGATGACTTCCGGCGCCGCATTCAACAAGATAAATAAGAGGAGCGTCACCGCGGAAGAAAGAAATCCTCCATAGGGGTTGGCTTGCGTGCCCATGTCGAGCGCCATCATCGGCAGCCACAGCACAAAACCGACGCCGATCACGTCCCAGAAATAATGGCCGAAGCTCTCCGTCACATCGGTGAACTGAATCGTTCGCACCGCGCTCAGCGACTGCTCGATAAGGCGCAATGTCGCGCCGACCAGCAAGGCATTGACCAGGCCAAGCAGCACACCGCCGATCATGCCCAAAGAGCCGACGATTCTCGCCGCTCCGACGAACAGCAAGGCGAATCCGATCAGCGCCGCAACCATCACCCAGCTTCGCATCAACGACCGCCACGTCGCCTGCAAGGCCTGGCGATATAAATGGAGAGTGGCTGACAGCAGTTCAACCATAGACTCCGCGTACAGTAGTCGGGATTGCTGCGGAGGTCAAGGAGTACTTCCTCTCAGCCACATCGTCTGTTGAATGATTACTCACCAGGACCAGCTGTTGCGTCACGGCTTCGGCTTTGACGGCACTCGCTCGTGACTCACTCACCCCGACGCTCACGCGGGCCTCATGCAGATCGATATAGCCTTGAATCGACGACGACATCCGGTCCATCAGTGCATCGCGCCGGTTCTCGTATCCAGGCAAGGCAGTTGGCGCTTTGTCGGCCTCGGCCTTGAAGCCATCATGAAAAAGGACCAGTCGCTCCTGGAGCAATCGACCAACCTCCTGGAGAAAACTCTGCCCTTGCGGCGTGTTTTCTTGGCCGAGCAGATGTTGAAGGCTTCGCTGAAACTCCGCGACCTCCTCGTTGAAGTTTGTTAAGAACGTCGCATCTTTTGTAGCAAGATATTTTTTCTCGCTATTTAATTGTGCGTAGAGCGAACCCAGCAACCGTTTTGCCGACTCAACCGCCGGATAGTGATACGCGGCCATCTCCGTACTCATCGCCGTCAACTGGCGAAGCTGGAAAAGAGCATACAGATTGACGCCTCCCATGACTACGATGATCACAAGCGAGGTGAGAAGGAGGCGCCAAAAAATTGAAAGTCCCACGGGTCAACGCCTTCACTACACGATAGAAAAACATCACAATGATGGCGTGTATGGAAAACCATACACCATCTCACTGTCCGCCTCAAGCAGTTCGTCGTTACTGTCTATAGCATCATTTGCTCGACGATGTACCGGCACGCGAGGAATCGGCAGTCATGACACGCATTCCGCACGTTTCAGCCGTTTACCGATTGTCCTCGACCCGATGCGCAAACATCCGTTGCCGTCGTGTCGAACTTCGCAATAATGCAAAGAGGTGGCCGCGGAATAATAATGCTGTAGTCGCCACTAGCGGAGTGAGCAGAAGCAGAAAGACCCACTGAGCATCGGGATCGAGACCAACATAGGACATCCATCCTCCTATCAATGTAAACGGCAGCAGGATCAGCTGGAAAAAGTTCAATCCCGCTCCACGCCCGACACCGGTAGAGAGGTTGAAAAATTCCTGAATTCCGCTCGGCGAGACGACGATGGGAAGCGCCAGGATGGCAAACGGCAGGAACCATTCGATCCAATGCTCCAGCACAAACTCATAGGAGGCCTTGAACACATCAAGCGGCGAATCATGACGGATTTGATAGATGACTTCCGGCGCCGCATTCAACAAGATAAACAAGAGCAGCATGACCGCGGAAGAAAGAAATCCGCCATAGGGGTTGGCCTGCGTACCCATGTCGAGCGCCATCATCGGTAGCCACAACACAAAGCCGACGCCGATCACGTCCCAGAAATAATGGCCGAAGCTCTCCGTCACATCGGTGAACTGGATCGTTCGCACCGCGCTCAGCGACTGCTCGATAAGGCGCAATGTCGCGCCGACCAGCAAGGCATTGACTAAGCCAAGCAGCACACCCCCGATCATACCCAACGGGCCGACGATTCTCGCTGCGCCGACGAACAACAAGGCGAATCCAATCAGCGCCGCGACCATCACCCAGCTTCGCATCAACGACCGCCACGTCGCCTGCAAGGCCTGGCGATATACATGGAGAGTGGCTGAAAACAGTTCGACCATAGCGGACTACTGAAAAACCTGTTGTACTTCTGTGGTCACTACAGATATCGAGGTTTGGAACGACGCCAACAAGCCGCTTACGATGCCGACAAGGCGGTGGATACGTTTCTTGCTTCCGCCTAGCTCATAAGAGCCGCTGAGTGATAGGACCTGCCTGCGAAAAGCGCTTCGGCGAAGGCAGGGAACACCATTCGGCGGGCTTCTTCAGCATCCGGACGGACACTGCGTACACTAATCGGGATTACAA
>JABMDH010000079.1:40672-45380 GCA_015904075.1 Nitrospira sp. | reverse complement strand
CGCCGCTCCAACAAACAGCAGGGCGAATCCGATCAGCGCCGCAACCATCACCCAGCTTCGCATCAACGACCGCCATGTCGCCTGCAAGGCCTGGCGATATAAATGGAGAGTAGCTGAAAGCAGTTCAACCATAGCAGACTACAGAAAAACCCATTGCACTTCTGTGGCCACCACAGATATCGAGGGTTGGAGCAATGCCAACGACCCGCGCAAGACGCCTAAAGGACTATGGAGTATGGATACGTTTCTTATCTCCGCCTGGCTCATGAAAGCCTCTGAGCGATACGACCTGCTTACGCGAAGCGCTTCGGCAAAAGCAGGGACACTACCGGCGAGCTTCTTCAACATCCTGACTGACGATGCGTACACTAATCGGGATTACAATAGAGGTCAAGACATACCTCTCCTAATCAGATCATCGCTCATGAGTTGACTTGCGCAGGCCGATGATTATTAGAGATCCCACGACACACACATTCCTACGAACTTGAGGTGACTGACCATGGATATGAATCGCATGACGGTCAAATTGCAAGAAGCCTTACAAACGGCATCCGCCCATGCGCAGCGGCGCAGCCATCAAGGCATTGATGTTGAACATCTGCTGCTGGCACTCTTCGATCAGGAGGGAGGGATGACCTCCGCCCTGCTCGAACGAACCGGCATCGCGCTGCCGGTCATTCGGCAGTCCGTCGAACAGGCCCTGACAAAGTTGCCACAGGTCCAGGGCGCCGGAGGAGGCCCGGGTCAGCTTCATCTGTCCACTCGACTCAATCAGGTACTTGCCCGAGCAGAGGATGAACAGAAGTCGCTCAAAGACGACTATCTCAGCGTCGAGCATGTGCTGCTGGCTATTGCTCAGGATGACGGCTCCTTTAAGAAACTGGGCTTGACTCGTGACAAGCTCCTAACCGGATTGCAGCAAATACGCGGCAATCAGCGCGTGACGACCCAGGATCCGGAAAGCACCTACCAATCGCTGGAAAAGTACGGGCGCGACCTGACGCAGCTGGCCGGCCAAGGCAAGCTCGACCCCGTGATCGGACGGGACGACGAAATCAGACGGGTCGTTCAGATCCTCTCGCGGCGAACCAAGAACAATCCTGTGCTCATCGGCGAACCGGGCGTCGGCAAAACAGCGATCGTCGAGGGACTGGCGATTCGAATTGTGAAGGGCGACGTCCCCGAAGGCCTCAAACACAAGAAATTATTCGCCCTGGACATGGGATCGCTCGTTGCAGGGGCCAAATTCCGCGGCGAATTCGAAGAACGGCTCAAAGCGGTGCTGAAAGAAATCCAGTCGTCCCAAGGGCAAATCTTATTGTTCATCGACGAATTACATACGGTCGTGGGCGCAGGCGCCGCCGAAGGCGCCATGGACGCGGCAAATCTGTTGAAGCCGCTGCTGGCGAGGGGTGAGCTGCACCTGATTGGCGCGACCACGCTTGACGAATATCGCAAACACATCGAGAAAGACGCCGCCCTGGAGCGCCGATTTCAGACCGTCTTCGTCGATCAGCCGTCCGTCGAAAATACCATTTCCATCCTGCGCGGACTCAAAGAACGCTACGAAATACACCACGGGGTACGAATCAAAGACAGCGCGCTGGTAGCGGCGGCGAAACTGTCGCACCGGTATATCGCAGACCGCTTTTTGCCAGACAAAGCCATCGATCTGGTGGATGAAGCAGCCGCACGTCTTCGCACCGAGATCGACAGCCTGCCGGCCGAGTTAGATGAGATCTTACGCAAAGTGCTCCAATTAGAAATCGAACGGGAAGCGCTGAAGAAGGAGAAAGATCCCGCAAGCGAGGCCCGCCTGGCAACGCTCGAATCAGAGCTGGACGAAAAACGACGCGGCATGGAAGCGTTGAAAACCAGATGGGAATCGGAAAAGGCCTCCGTCGCTCGCCTGCGCAAGACGCGCGAAGCCATCGAAGACGTGAAACGCAACATCGAGCAGGCCGAGCGGGCCTACGACCTCAATCGGGTGGCAGAACTCCGTTACGGGGAATTACCTCGGTTAGAGCGGGAACTCGGAATCGAACAACAGCATTTGGGGAAAAAGCAGGATGAGTCCAGGCTGCTGAAAGAAGAAGTCGATGAGGACGAGATTGCGGCAGTCGTCGCCCGCTGGACCGGCATCCCCGTGGCTCGTCTGCTCGAAGGCGAAACCGAAAAACTGCTGAAGCTCGAAGACCTTCTGCACCAACGCGTGGTGGGCCAGGAGGAAGGCGTCCGAGCCGTGGCGGACGCTGTGCTGCGCGCGCGCTCCGGCATCAAAGATCCAAACCGTCCGATTGGTTCCTTCCTCTTTCTCGGCCCTACCGGCGTGGGGAAAACAGAATTAGCGCGGGCCCTGGCCACCGTGCTGTTCGACGACGAGGCCAATCTCGTCAGAATCGACATGTCGGAGTACATGGAAAAACATACGGTGGCCCGTCTCATCGGCGCGCCTCCCGGCTATATCGGTTTCGAAGAGGGCGGCCAACTGACCGAAGCAGTCCGCCGGCGCCCCTTCTCCGTGATCCTGTTCGACGAAATCGAAAAGGCCCACCACGACGTGTTCAATGTTCTCCTGCAAGTACTGGACGACGGACGACTGACCGATTCTCAAGGCCGCACGGTAGACTTCAAAAATACCGTATTGATCATGACCTCCAACATTGGCAGCCCCCATATCCTCGAAGCGCAGCAACAGGGCGTCTCCTATGAACAGATGCGAACGGTGGTGCTGGGCGAACTCCAGCACCATTTCAGGCCTGAATTTTTGAATCGAGTCGATGAAGCGGTAGTGTTCCATCCGCTGGGCGCCGAACACCTGATGAAGATCGTGGAAATTCAGCTGGAACGGCTTCGTCGCAGGCTTGACGAACGGCGAATCACACTGGCACTGACTCCGGCGGCCCTCACGCAACTGGGCAAACGGGGCTATGACCCGGTCTTTGGAGCGAGACCGCTCAAGCGGCTCATCCAGCAAGAGGTGGAAACACCGATTGCGCGTTTGCTGGTCCGGGGCGAGTTACGGGACGGGGATACGGCGTCGGTGGATGTGAAAGACAATGGGGTGATCGTCGTGCCGACCGTGACCGATAGGGCCACGCCGCCTACCCAATAGAACCGGTAACACACGGCACGCCGACGACCAGAAAACCACGGAGCGATAAGACCATCCCGCCTGCGCTCATCACACTCTTATATATCAACGTCCCCAGGGTCGCCGTGCCTTCCTTATAGATCAAGCTGGTTCGGCTGTCCGCATCATCACAGACGATGATGACAGTACCTGTCTCTTAGGTGATGACCTCACTGTTTGGCAAGTACTGACTTGCCGTCTTTCTTCATCAGAGCACGAATGCGAGACACGCTGTTGAAGTGTTTCACATACGAGAGAAAGCAGCCGCCCACTCTCACCGGCGCATCAAACGCTTTCCGGGCTTCCGCAAACCCACAAAAGTGGAGAGCCTCTGGCGTTGTGCGATCAGCAGACATTTTCAGAAGCCGCTGAGCCGTCGTTCTTTTAGCGGCAATCTCTTTTGCCAATTCGATGAGCGGACTTCCGCTCAATCCGCTGACTAGGAGCCATGCCTCGATGGTGCGGCGATCCCGTCTGGAAATAACCGGGGCAGACAGGAGATAGACGGCTTTGAAAAGATAGTCTGTGTGCTCTCTTGAAGTCGTGTTCTCTCGTACTGCGGCCAGAATTTTACGGTCTGAGAGGACCTGTCGTTCGGCTACTGGTCTCGTTTTTCGGCTCCAATAGCTTGAATGTCCTAGAATGGCACCGCTCCGTAAAGGCCCTTCCACGCTATAGACATCGTACAAACCAACAAATGTGCATTGGCTGCCTTTGGCTGAGCTGAAATGTGCTCCCTCAACTCGCCCAAGATCAAGCGCGATCTTTCTCAGTCGTGCGCGGGTCCTAACAGCGATAACGTAGTGATTCAGCATGCCTACGTAACCTCGTTTCGTTCGGGAACTGAACAGGAGGGTAATACCGATTCTCATGCTGTTAGCTGACTCCGGGGATTCCAGATGTACGTCGTCGCCCCACTCGCATCGGTGAACGTCGCCCAATTGCTATTGAGGTCATAGATCTCGGTACTCGTTCCGAATGTGGCTTGCTGATTGTTCGTATTGGAGTTCGTCGTGGTAGGGGCTGGCAGAATGTTACTTCGGGCAACGGTCCCGACGTTTTTTATGCGATTGCCTGCCGCATCATGATTCCAGATGCGCACGGCTATCCGATGGATGCGGCGGCGCCTTTTGCGTCGATGGTCTGGCCGCTCTTCACCAGCTTGTCGAGCTTCCACTCTTTCGCCGACACTTCAAGTACGTGTCCCTTCATCGTGTGGAACTCGCCTTGAGAAAAGGAGACGACACCGGGAGATGTGACCTCCATCTTGAGCAGCACCTTACTCGAGGCGATCTCCTTGACGGCCACACTCTCGGCCGTTTTGTTCACCTCATACGCGCGCCGATCGTTGAACATCAACGTGCTGTCCACCATCTTCGCCAACATCCGTCCAATTGAATCGAACAGCGCAAAATTGACCAGCAACGCCCCGGTCGAAGGGTGCCGAGCCACCTGAATTTGCGGCACGCCTTCGATCTCGATCATTCCATCGGTATTGCGATACAGATTAGATCCAACTTCGATATCCATAGTCATTAAGAAGGTTGCGGTTAAGGTTGAGGCTCAGGTTAC
>JABMDH010000079.1:30762-40572 GCA_015904075.1 Nitrospira sp. | reverse complement strand
GTAATCATCAAC
Source organism: Nitrospira sp. (assembly GCA_015904075.1). Next base: position 40,560 of record JABMDH010000079.1, on the reverse strand, counting down.
TCTGCAAGCTTGAGATCCCAGACAGACCCTTGCGCCTCCATCACTTCCCGGATCCCGCCTTGCAGCATGATAACCGACAGTGCCATTGTCGCGCCGATGAGAAACCACCAGAGAAATACTTTGACGGTCGACACGACAGAACTCCTCACGCCTCAGGATTACGGTCGAACGAGCGATACTGAATGGCCTCTGCAATATGCATGGCCTCAATCTTATCAGACTCGGCTAAATCGGCAATGGTCCTTGCCACACGCAGAATGCGTCCATGTGCCCGCGCCGAGAGTCGCAGCCTGGTCATGGCCTGCTCGAGCAAGTCCTGCGCATGCTGGTCGAGCCCACAATACCGTTTCACCTGGCGCGGCTTCAACTGGGCATTTGTATAGAAGCCGTCGCTTCGATACCGCCGGCGCTGGCGGTCGCGAGCTGCCACGACGCGCGCGCGAATCGCCGCCGACCCTTCGGCAGACGGAAACTCCGCGCGCAGTTCCCGCACCGGTACAGGCGGCACATCCAAATGGATATCCAGCCGATCGAGCAAGGGACCGGAAAGTTTCGCGCGGTAGCGGCGAATCTGTGTGACCGTGCAGACGCAGGGCCTCGATCGGTCCCCGTAATACCCGCAAGGACAGGGATTCATGGCGGCCACCAGCATAAAACGCGCAGGATACTTCAGCGACCCGCTGGCCCTCGTCAATGTAACCTGTCCGTCTTCGAGCGGCTGCCGGAGCCCTTCCAGCACGCCCCGTTTGAATTCGGGCGACTCGTCGAGAAACAACACCCCGTTGTGCGCGAGCGACACTTCGCCCGGTTTCGGCACCGTCCCGCCGCCGACCAGGCCGGCATCGGAGATGCTGTGATGCGGAGCCCGAAACGGGCGGACCATCAAGAGGGGCCGATCGGGAGCGAGTTGCCCGGCAACGCTGTGCACGCGCGTTGTTTCGATCGCTTCTTCCAAATCCAACAGCGGAAGAATCGACGGAAACCGGCGCGCCAGCATGGTCTTGCCGGAACCGGGAGGGCCGACCATCAAGACGTTATGCCCGCCCGCCGCCGCCACTTCAAGCGCCCGTTTCGCATGGTCCTGGCCACGGACATCGGCAAAGTCTTCATCCTCCACCGGCCTCGACGATTCCAACAGGCCATAGTTCGACAAACTCGGTACGACAACTTGGCTGCCGTTGAGAAACTCCACAGCCTGCGGCAGTGTATGGATCGGATACGCGCACACGCCTTCGACCAACGCGGCTTCCGGACCGTTATCGGCAGGAAGCAGGAGTTCATACCCCTTACGGCAAGCGAGTCCGAACGACAACGCGCCGGCAATCGGCTTCACACGACCGTCCAGCGACAGCTCTCCGATCAAAACACGATGACTCAGCATTGCCTGGGGAATCACGTCTTCGGCGACAAGAATGCCGATCGCGATGGCCAGATCGAGCCCGGACCCTTCCTTCTTGATGCCGGCCGGGGCCAGGTTCACGGTGATCCGTTTGGCAGGAAAATGAAACCCGGTATTCTTCAGCGCGGAGCGGACCCGATCACGGCTTTCCTTGACGGTGGCATCGGGCAAACCGACGACTGAAAATTGGGGAAGACCGCCTGAAATATCGACTTCAACATCGACCAGGTGGGCATCGAGACCGACGAGTGCCGCGCTCGTAACCTTGGCGAGCATGCCGAAAGCAGCCTTTCTATGCCCGGAAATGGGTGCAATTATAGAAACTATTTAGATAGGTTTCAATAGAATCTCCACCGGATGCTCGGCACTGGCAGCTCGCTGCCCAACCCTGTATAATCCGCTCCCATGCACCTCTGGTGTGTGCGTCCGGAGGAACCACTCGTTTCAGTTCTCCCGCAATCGACACGGAAGTCTTGTCCGGTCGCCATCCTGATCCTCAGCGTCTTTCTGCTCTCTTCTTGGGACATGACGCTCCCTGTTCCTTCATCAGCCGTCTCCACCGGTTCTGCAATCCAGGTACAACGGCCAGGAAAAACCCCGTCGCCTCATGTCGGATCGGCGATGGCGGTCCTTGCCACACTCGAACAGGCACGCATCCTCCCGCCGGAAGGCACCAAAGAGGCCGATCGCATCATCAAGTCTGTGATACAACTGCAGTCGCTCTTTTCAAAAAGCACGCACCCCGACCTGCAAAGCTTTATGCGACGCGCCGTGGAGACCTCGCGAGGGGAACACCCCCCAGACCTTATGGCGCAATTCCAGGCGAGCGGATGGACATCGGATGCTTTAGAGGCGCTCGCGGACGCGGCTGCCCGGGCACCAGCGGAAGAACTCCAGACGCTGGCGCCAGGGCTCAAGACCGTCAACCTGTCGGTGGAAGACTTCCGGCAATTCATGCAGCTGGTGAAAGACGGGAAGGAGGCGCTGGCCTCAAGCGGGCAGGATTTTCACGCGGTCTTCGCCGCTCACCGGAAGGCAATGCCGGGAACCATTCACCATTGATCATTCACCATAAACCATTCATGATCGCACCATTCACCATCTAACCATTGAAGCTCCAGGAGGGACCCATGGCAACCAGAGCATACATTCTGATCAAGGTCAAAACGGGAAAAACCAAGGACGTCGTCACGTCACTCAAGCGCATTGCCGGCATTGAGCAGGCCCATCCTTGTTTCGGGCGGCCCGACATTTTTGTTTTTATCAGCGTACAGGATGAGCGCTCGCTCTCCGACGTCGTGATCAGCAAGATCCACGCGATCGATGGAGTCGAAGAAACCGATACGCACATTGTGGCGGAATAGGAGAGGTGAGGGAACGGTCAAGGCTGAGGTTACGGCTATGGGAAAGAACGGATCGGACATTCTTTCCTTAACCTCAACCTTAGCCTCAGCCTGATCTTCCCAGCCAGCGTGAGCCTCTCATCATTACGTTGGCTCCTGCAACACAACCAGAGCGCCGCCTGCTTCTGCCGAGCGATAGCAGGCCTCTGCGATCTCAACGGCACGGAGCCCATCCTCACCCGTGATCGGCATGGGTGTGCGCTGTTCCACAGCCTCAAGAAATGCCATCAGCGTCGCACGTACCGTTTGCGATGAAGGGAACTCCCATTCCTGACTGTCCGTGTTGCCGATCCAACGAAGCCGGCGGCTGATCCAGTCGTGATAGCCTCAACGGCTGGATCTTCGATCAACGCACGGGCCTGCCCATACACGGTGACGGATTCAGCGCCAGGGAGATCGAGACCTTGGGCGGGATTCCGGCGGCAGACCGCCTTGAGAGACACAGAGGGGAGATCATGAAGAATATGCCGGGCATAACGAAGGCCGTGACGCCCCACACCGATCAACCCTAATCCCAGAGGTCGCTTGCCCATGTCATCGTTATTATTCATAAACCTGTATGTGAGCGACGCTACGGTGCCGATAGATGTTGCTCGTGAAAGAAACCTGATCGCATATAGCCTGTAGCACAAGATCCGATTGGAATACCATGCCATCAGCCATACGCCATTAGCTCTGGCCTTTCACACACAATACGATCCGTTGACATTCCCGCAAACGGCTCCCTATATTCCACTCTATGACACAGACACAATCGGCACCGTTCACCTTGCAGCAAATCGGGACAGGGACCGCGCGATTTTCGAGCGGAGTCCCCATTCCCACGCACACCGACCAAATGGTCGATCCCTATTTCAAAACACGGATGCCGAAAGAGCATCAGATCGACAGCCTGCTGTTCTGGCCACAGGACAAAGGACCCTATCCAGGCCTGGTGCTGCTCCATGATCGGTGGGGATTGACAGGACAAATGAAAGACCTCGGTGCGCGACTGGCCTGCGAAGGCTACATGGTCATTATTCCCAATCTGTACGGCCGGCTGGGCGGAATGGTGACGGCCAACGACGAAGTCGCCGCGGCTCTGCAAGAGAAACAGAACGAGACACAGGTGCTGACGGACATCAATACCTGCTGCGAGTATCTAAATACACGCACCATGGCAAAACGAAATATCCATGGAGTGGTGGGTTACGGCATGGGCGGTTCGTACGCGCTGCGCTTCGCCTGCCAACGCAAGCGATTACGCGCGGTCGTGTCCTACTACGGTAGAATGGTCCAACCCAGGGAACTGATGAACGACCTCACATCGCCCGTGCTGTATCACCAGGCCGGCAAAGATACTTGGGCAACCGAGGAGCAGGTCCAGGAGCTGCGCGCTGCCGCCGCAGAATACGGAAAACGGACAGAGATCCAGACCTATCCGGACGTGCCCCACGCATTCTGCAATGAGATGAAACCGGATGCCTATCGAGCCGACGCCACGGCATTGGCATGGGAACGAACCGCGGCCTTTCTCAAAACCTGTTTCCAGGGAACGTAATGAGTCGGTGCATAACTCATAACTGCTGGTCGCGAAATTGCTCGAATACATCTATCTCGTGATAGCGTATCGCGTATCTCGCAAACAAAGATGAACGACATACTCTTTCCGTCTTGCGCTCGCCTCGCTGAATGGGTGATGCGGACTCGTGATCATCTCACGCTGCATGGCGTCGGGATCGCCCTTGTGATGGCGGTACTTACCTGCATCAACACGCCATCAATGGCAGCTCCCGCCCTGGAAGCTTCGCCGGCCCTCCTGGCGGAGGTTGTCGCGGACCGATCCGCTCAACTCACCGCAATCGATTCAAATACCGGCGCCATGGCGCTGTTCACATCGGCCATCGGTCCTGCCCTCGGATTGAAGGATGCCGCCAACATATTGGGCGCCAAAATCGATGGGGATTGACAGGACAGATGAAAGACCTCGGTGCACGACTGGCCTGCGAGGGCTATATGGTCATCATTCCCAATCTATACGGACGGCTGGGCGGAATGGTGACAGCCAACGACGAGGTCGCCGCGGCGCTGCAAGACAAACAAAACGAGGCGCAGGTGCTGACAGACATCAATACCTGCTGTGAGTATCTCAATACACGCACCATGGCAAAACGAAATATCCATGGAGTCGTGGGTTACGGCATGGGCGGTTCATATGCGTTGCGCTTCGCCTGCCAACGCAAACGATTACGCGCCGTCGTGTCCTACTACGGGAACATGGTCCAACCCAGAGAACTGATGAACGACCTCACGTCGCCCGTGCTGTATCACCAGGCCGGTAACGATACCTGGGTGACCGAGGCGCAGGTCCGGGAGCTGCGCGCTGCCGCCGCAGAATACGGGAAACGGACGGAGATCCAGACCTATCCGGACGTACCCCACGCATTCTGTAATGAGATGAAACCGGATGCCTATCGAGCCGACGCCACGACATTAGCATGGGAACGAACCGCCACCTTTCTCAAGGCCTGTTTCCAGGGAACGTAATGCGCCCGCGCATAACTCATAACTGCTGATTATAAAATTGTTCGAACCATGCATCTCGTGAAGCGTATCTCGTATCTCGCAAATAAAGATGAACAACACATTCTTTCAGTCCTACACACGCCTCACTGAATGGGTAATGCGGACGCGTGACCATCTCGCGCCGCATGGCATCGGGATCGCCAGTGTCCTAGCGACACTGGCCTGTATCGTCACACCGTCAATGGCAGCTCCTGCCACACAAACTTCGCCGGCCCTCCTGGCGGAGATTGTCGCCGACCAATCGGTTCAACTCACCGCGATCGACTCGAATCCCGGCGCCATGGCGCTGTTCACATCGACCATCGGCCCTGCCCTCGGATTGAAGGATGCCGCCAATATATTGGGCGCCAAGGGATTGTCGGCTACTGTGACGAAGGAATTGGGTATTGCCGAATTGTCTCAGTCCGCCCATGAACTGATAGCGGCGCTTGCGGCATGGCAATTGGCCGATTCCATCCGGCGTGCCAATGACGAAACCGTGGCCGCCTCAACTGCCGCAGGAACACCGTCCACTGCACGGCACGAATGGATGAATGCCGGCAGCCGCCTGCCGTCTCTTGCTGAACTCCTTCGACTATTGAAGGACCCATTGCCCCAGGATTTGGCTCAGTCCGAGTCCCGGACGAGACGGACAGCCCTGCTCCTTGCCGCCCACCGGGTGGCATTTGAAGCACATCAAGAAGCGCTGACCGCCTGGTGGTCACTTCGTGAGTGGAAGGATCGCGTGAGGCAGGCCAGAGGCCTGGCGCGCCTCTGCGGAACGTGGCAGTGGACGATTCACAACCACCGACAACATCAGGAACAGAAAACTGTCATCAGCTTCCCTCCGGCCGGACAGACACCGCCCAACGTCCAGCTACCGGTTGAAACCGTGATTCTCGGCGATAGCGTGTACTTGCGGTGGGAAAACGGCAACTATGTGCAGGAAGACAGCCTCCTCCTCGTTCGCGAAGGATTGAAGGAGGCGACAAGAATCGAAGGGTCGTTCGTCAACAACACCGGCGGTTGGGGACCAATTACCGCGAAACGCACTGCAGATTGTCGGCCCTAGAACCTTGAACAACGTATCTCGTGACGCGTCGTTCGTATCTCGTTGCTCGGCCGACAGAGTTTATGGTGTACGAACTCCCTTCCACACTCGCCAGCCTAAGAGCCCCCACCCGATAATAAACGTCAATCCGCCCAATGGGGTGATCGGGCCCAGCCACTTCAGCCCCGCAAGCGCAATCCCGTAGAGACTGCCGCAGAACAAGACCATCCCCGCCGCAAACAACCATCCGGACATGGCCAGCCGCCGATCGTCATAGACTCGCATCACGATTCCGACCAGCACCATCCCGAAGGCATGGTACATCTGATACCGCGTCGCCGTGTCATAGGCCGCCAACATGGACGGCTCCAGGATGGTCTTCAGCATGTGCGCGCCAAACGCGCCCGCAGCCACACCCACTCCGGCCACGACACATCCAATCATGATCAGCCGACGGGATAACGAGTCTGTATCCGTCACGTTTTAACCTCAGCAATGGCGATGTCACGCGTAAAACTTTTCACGGCGGCGCATTCTAGCAGAATGCTCTGATAGAGCGAAATCATTACCGGGCACAGACCCACTCCCACAATACGTGATTGATACTCTCAGGTTCGACCGGCAACCAGACGTCTTGATCCACGTATCCATTCGCCGCGATACCGGTTCCCATATGCCCTGAGAACTCTGTGAATGCCAGCAACCGCACGCGTTTTGATCCGCAATCGAATTGTTTACTGGTCGTCGTCGAGAAAAACCGGTGGGGCCCTGGCATGAACCGCCCCAATCCATCATTCCCCTGCATCCACTTGTAGTCGGTCAATTGCCGGACCGTCACCAGACTCTCTTCCCGGATGATGGCATCCGGATCGAGATAGACAGTCTGCCGCCCAGGATCCACATAGTCTTTCTCGACCGGCACCCAGCCGGCAGAGACCGATTGACTGCACAAAATCAGAAGGGCCACGCAGAACAACCCTATGCTATGGAGCCTTGGAGCTGTCCTGCATCGTACTGGGAAGGGAGAGGCCATCAGCGAATTGGGCCGGCAACATCGACAGGGGTCAGTACAACAGATCGCCGCAAGAGAACAGCGGCTACGAATCGAACACGTGGCCGCATTGCAAGCAATGCAGCTTGGAAGCAACGGCCTTCTTCCATTCGTCCAGCTTCTTCGTGTAGGCCTTGTTTTTCCACACGCCATAACCGATCAACACGCTCAGAAAGGTAACGGACCCGAGAAGATCGGCCTTTGCCGTACCTGCCTCCGATTCCCCCGGCGAGGTGAGCGACAGCATAATGCCGGCATAGAACGGAACGGCGAGCAGAAATCCCTGGAGATAGGCCCAGGGTTGTCGTGGGGGCATATATTGAGGAGCCAGCCCTGTTTTGACACCAGCGGCTGATTGCGGCTGAGCCATATCACTGAGTCGCTTGGGGTCATCGGCCTTACATGAGGGACACGTGAGCTTGGTTGCCTTGGCTGCCATCTGACACCTCCTCGATGAACAGATTCTTGAGAACCATCTGCCATCCCGTCGCCGGCATCATAATACTTTTTCTAAGAGCGCCGCCAGCCCTGTCTTCCTCCCGCTGAATCAACCCCGTCGCAACCGGCCCACCTCGCATTTTCAATTGGACTTCCCAATACCGTCGCACTTAGGATAAAACTCGTTCGTCCATCACAGCCCTCGTTGGCCAAACAGGCGACGATCTTGGACTCAAACGGAATAGTACTCCGGCAAGACACCACGGAATCAACCTGTATGCCCGACAGTCCCAACATGCCGGACCGAGACCCCGTATGCATGAACGAACCATGGCTCGCATGTATGGACACCCTGAAAAACAACAGGACTCCGGCATACACCCAAACTCTAATGTCCCGACCGACAGCGCTCCCTCTTAGTAGGGATTAGCTCACAGCGATCACGCAGTGGAGTTGTTCAGTTATTCCGGCAACGCCGGTATCACAGGAGACGCGTATGAGAATGTTTCAAGTGCGGCACACGATTCATTATGAACTGACCCTTGCGGCGGGGACCGAACAGGAAGCCATTCTGAAAGCCAAAGGGATCCCTCTGACTCAGTGGACTGGAGAACCGGCCGAGATCACGGCAGAACTGATCGATGAAACGGACGAAATCGACGAATACTAAAAAGACAAGAGCTGATAGCTGATGGCCGATAGCATCCGGACATACTGGTGAGTGGTCAGTGGCTCGGATCGAATGACGATCGACCAATGACGGTTGTCCCACCTGCGCTATCGCGTCTTTCGGCCTGACGGCGCAAAATCCGCTCCCTCATCGTATCTTCCCGACACACACGAATTTCCACACCGATTGCGCTAATGTTCCTCGTGGAATCGGGGTCCAATCCGACTCGCCTGCTGTCTTGTAGAACGCCTCGCCTGATCCCATATTTCCAGAATAATATTCTAAGGCCTGGAGCCGAAAGCGCTCTCTGGCACAGTCATGCTCCTCCTGTGCCAGAGTGGATAAGTATTTCCTGAGCCCCCATGCCTGAGCGGCCTGCAGATCATCCATGACCCACACACTGACCAACTCACCGTGCCGGCTGATGGTCTCGGTATCGACATAGACCTTCGCCCTATTGTGACCATCAACCAACCGCCACTCCGCACAAACGGAGACCGCACCCCACAATTGAAGTATCACCACCAGGAGCACACCGTGGAAGACTTCTCGGAAAAACCTACGAGAGGACGACATGGAACACCGCTGGTGAGCAGAACCGATCAATCGATCCCGCCGGAAATCTCTCGGGACAAGAGTTCCGACGGCACAGTTTCGTTATGGTTGTGGCGACGCGCCCAACTTCTTTGTAACGCAATCGTTGAAGGCCATTCGCCGGTGATAGGGTGTCCAAAACCAGTTGTACTTCTTCACCATATCCAACTCATCCACGTAGTCATTGCACCGCTTCGTCTGCGTCTCACTGGCTTCCAGCGGTGATGTCATCACCCACGCTCCGACCCCAATGACAAAAAACAAAAGCGCAATACCGGCAACCAGCGACACAATCCCTTTTGTATCCATGCATCCCTCAATCGGTTCGTTTGCGACACAGACCTGATTCTCATGCAACTGGTGCCGGAGGCCGGAATCGAACCGGCACGGGCCTTGTGAGCCCGAGGGATTTTAAGTCCCTTGCGTCTACCAATTCCGCCACTCCGGCAACTGTCCCCGAACAGTCACGTCATACACCAATCGTCAACCGGCATCACAATGACGATGGCACTCCTTACCATCACTGTGACCGGTCATCGCACGATCAGCGGGCGAGTTGTCACTTTTGGGGAAACAAAAGCGGCGAAACTGTAGCATCGGGGCAGGAGCGATTCAAGCAGGCAACTCAGCGGCCGGCCTGTTCCACGA
>JABMDH010000079.1:27784-30662 GCA_015904075.1 Nitrospira sp. | reverse complement strand
AACCGAAAGACATTTCGCTCGGTCATGTGATTCGTATCCTGGACGGCCCGCTTGCACCGATCGGCTGCGTCAGCAAAACCGCGTACCAGAAATGTGCGGACTGTCCGTACGCCAATAACGCCCAATGCCCGGTACAACATGTCATGGGCGCCGTACGCGACGCGATCGCCGGGGTATTGGATAACTATACGCTCAAGGACTTTGTCTCCGGTTTCCGCAAGAAATAGCTTATGGATTACATTGTTCTTGCCCTTATCACGTTTTTCGCCGCGACGGTCAACGGGGCACTCGGCTATGGTTTCTCATCGCTCACCGTTCCTGTTGCTTTACTGTTCTATACCAACCGTATTCTGAACCCGGCGCTCGTCTGGGTCGAGATCGTCATCAATAGCTATGTGCTACTGATGAATCGTCAAAGTGTCCCTCAAATCTGGAAGCGAATTGTCCCCATGCTGTTCGGTGTATTCCTCGGTGTCGTTATCGGCAGCTACATTCTTTCTTCGGTGCATCCCGGATGGCTTAAGTTTTCCACCTATTCCCTCCTGTTGCCATTGATTCTGCTTCAGGCAGCCGGCGTGAGAAGACCCATCAAGTCTGAGCGATCGATCGGGGTACCCTTCGGCATCGGAATCGGCACGCTCTATTCCGTAACCACAATATCCGGGCCACCGCTGGCACTCCTGTTCAATAACCAAGGTTACGCCAAGCAAGACTTTCGAGCGGCACTCGGCGTTATTCGAATCACAGAGTCCACGCTCACGGCAATCGCCTACTATTTTTTGGGCCTCTATACCCTCGAAAGCGCACAGCTCATTCCCTACATTGCGCCAAGCGTGCTCGTCGGAATTCCGCTCGGCACGTATCTCATCAGTCAAATGAACCATGAAACCTTCCGCCGATGGTGCATGAGCTTCGACGCGATCGTCGTCGCATTTGGAACATCACGGGTTATCGTCGAACTCAAACTCGCACCGAGCCCTGAAGCCTATGGCCTCCTCGCCCTTACTATGGCTATCGACGGATATCTTTTGTTTCGTTTTTTCAGAAACCGTCCACCGCCGTGATTTATCCACCGGCAGCGCTTCCAATTGATTTGAGTCCGGCACTTTTTTCCCTTCACGTCCCTTAACATCCCCAGCTAACAACCACTTTCTGCAGTAGTTGTACGAAAAACAATACACTAGGCCTCGTTCGATTTTAGTCTAGTTTCACATTCCTCTCTCAATACTGAATCCTACACCCTTCACACCACACATCTGCGCGCACAAGGCAGAAGCAAAACTCCGCTATTCTTAAGCATTTTCCGCTGAATTCAATCAGGCATATATCTTGCTCATGAATCCATTCCTTAGAATGAACACCTCAGCTACTACTAATTTTCAGAAATCGATCGTTGGCCTGGCCTGCTCAATCACCTTTAGCATCCTATTCCTTTCACTCTCGGGTTGTGGATCAGGAGATGCCGGGGAGCCAACGATTTCTACAGCCTCCACCGCAAGTGGAGCCACGGCATCCTTAGCCTGGGATCCGGTACAGCCCCAAGCAGGAGAACCATCAATCCTTGGCTATTACATCCACTACGGAAGACAATCTGCCGGTCAACGGGGCTCCTGTTCCTACGAAGACTCCATCTTCGTGATGACCTCAACCGGAACAGTAACAGGGCTAGAAACAGGCAGCCGCTATTACTTTGCGGTGAGTGCCTATAATGGCGTTGAAGGTGCCTGCTCAAACGAGGTCTTCACCGATACGTAACAGGCCGCCGCCGCAGAGATTCCCTTCAGGAAGGTCTGATTAATTCGAAGTTCGAGGCATTGACCTCATCGAATCCCCAGTGTTTGGAAGGCCTGATGATCAAAATCTTGAATTATTCAGACCTTCCCTAGTTCGCCCCTTACGTGAACGAACCGTGGAGTTGTTCAGTTATGCCGGCAGTGCCGGTATCACAGGAGATGCTATGAGAATGTTTCAAGTGCGGCACACGATTAATTATGAACTGACCGTTGCGGCGGGAACCGAACAGGAAGCCATTCTGAAAGCCAAAGGCATCCCTCTGACTCAGTGGACTGGAGAACCGGCTGAGATCACGGCAGAATTGATCGATGAAACGGAAGAAATCGACGAATATTAACCTGCATTCACGAATGGCAGCTTGCCGCGAAACTGCTCGAATGCGCGCATCTCCCGAAGCACATCTCGTATCTCGCAAACAAAGATGAGCCGAACTTCCTTTCCGCCTCGCGCTTCACGCACGGCGCGACATCCGCTTGCTCATCGCATCTTCCTGGCACACAGGAATTTTCACACTGATTGAGCTGGCGAACACAACCGATCAATTGTATCCCACCGGAACTCTCTCGGGACGAGAGTCCCGTCGGAACAGTTTCTTTATGGTTGCGGCGACGAGCCCAACTTCTTAGTGACGCAATCGTTGAAGGCCATTCGCCGGTGATAGGGAGTCCAGAACCAGTTGTACTTCTTCACCATATCCAACTCGTCCACATAGTCATTGCACCGCTTCGCCTGCGTTTCACTGGCTTCCAGCGGCGATGTCATCACCCACGCTCCGACCCCGATGACGAAAAAAAAGAGCGTAATCCCGGCAACCATCGACACCATCCCTTTTGTATCCATGCATCCCTCAATCGGTTCGTTTGCGACACAGGCCTGATTCTCATACAACTGGTGCCGGAGGCCGGAATCGAACCGGCACGGGCCTTGTGAGCCCGAGGGATTTTAAGTCCCTTGCGTCTACCAATTCCGCCACTCCGGCAACTGCCCCCGAACAGTCACGTCATACACCAATCGTCAACCGGCATCACAATGACGATGGCACTCCTGACCCTCACCGTGACCGGTAATCGCACGACCAGCGGGC
>JABMDH010000079.1:21845-27684 GCA_015904075.1 Nitrospira sp. | reverse complement strand
CTTTCAATTCGCAAATTTTCAATACGGCATCTCATCATCATCCAATCCGACGTGGTGCCCCAATTCATGCACCACCGTGTCATAGACCTCCTGCACCACGTCTTCAGGGCTTTCACATTGGCGTAGGATCGGCCCGCGATAGATGGAAATTTTCGCCGGCTCCGCCCCGCCCGGTGCGAAGAACGAATCCTCCAGTAACGACTGGCCCTGATAGAGCCCCAGCAAATCGTCCTCACTGTCGAGTTCGAGATCCTCGAGTACGTCGCGCGAAGGTTCTTCTTCCACCACCACGGCAATGGATTCCATCAGTTTCGCGTACGCAGGCGGCAAGTCGGCAACGGCCTGCCGCACGAGTTGCGCGAACGCGTCCGGAGAAATATCCCGGCGCCGCTTGGCCGCCATGCCGATTTCCTCTCTTAACCCAGGCTACCCATGAGTGCTGCTACACAGCAACTCCGTCACTCCTGGAAATGGAGTTGCGAGTTTCGGGATTCATGTTTCGCGTTGTCAGAAAAGACATTCCGAAAGCTCGCAACCCGGAACTCGAAACCCGAAACATTTCCCCATGCTCCAGTCGATTGCGAATCACAATTCCACCCGCACGGCCGGCCGCAAAAAGACGCACTCAAACGAAGCCGCCTCGCCACCTAAACAATGTGCAGCGGCAGCCCGATACACGTCGGCTTGTTGCGCATACTGCTGCGCCCTCGCCTGTGCCTCGGCCGCTGCGACCTGATCGGTCTTATAATCCGCAATCCAGAGCCTTCCGTTCAAACGATACATCAGATCGATCACCCCTTCCATCACCTGTCCTTCCTGCCAAGGGATAATGAAGGGAATTTCTCTGCCCAGAATCTCAGCTCCCTGCAAACGCCGATAGCATTCCGACGACAGAAACGAGCTCATGAGCGACGCAAGATCATCCCGCACGGCTTCCAGACAGTCCGCTTCCGGTGGAACAATCTGCCGGCAGAGCCATTCAAGCTCCGTCACCCTAGGCGGCGTCACAACTGAGAAATCCCACCGTTCGAGCAACGCATGGGCGCAGATCCCGACGAATCGCCCATCCCCCTCCGTTTTGCGCTCCCGGCTTCGTACCACTTGACCAGCAAGACGGTCATCCTGCATCCGCGATGGAGTCAACTGTCGAGCCAGGCTGCGGCTCTCCGTTCGACGCACTTCTCTGATGGCGTACCGTTCGATCAACGCCGGCAGTGCAGGAGCCGCACTAGAGGCCGCGGCTTTGCGAGGCCTCCGCCGGTTCGTCATCGTCGCGGGCACGATGGTGCGAGTGATGCGCGCGGCCCCAACCTCAATATCAGCGCCTGCTCCCTCGACGGCCTCACTCCCAACCGCCTCTTGCAGCAGCCCCAACACCGCATCACGCCCGGGCTTTCGGACAAGGCCGCCGGAAAGCACCAATAGATCGCGGGCCCTCGTCATCCCCACATATAACAACCGCCGTTGTTCCGCCTCTTCACGCGCCGCCATTTTGTTCCCGACGAGGACCGATCCCAGATTGCGTTGCGCCCCCAGCGACACCCCGTAGCACCCGCTCGACCAATCGTGCTGCACGGACGGCCCCTTGCGAGGCGTTCGCGCGCCTTGATGCACCCCGGGAAGAATGACGACCGGAAATTCGAGTCCCTTGGCCTTATGAATTGTGAGAATTCTCACCGCATCGAGCGACGCTTCGGCCAGCGCACTTTCCGCTTCGTCCGGTTGTTCGTCGAGACGCTCCAGCATCATATCCACAAACCCTGTCAACGTAAGATGCGGCCGGTCGGCGACTTCCTCGGCCATGTCACGAGCCTTCAGGAGATTCGCCACCGCCTGTTCGCCGTGCAGCGACGCCGCCGCCAATTCAAGGACCGGCAGCCGTTTGAAGATCAGATCGAATACATCAGGAACCGGACGGAGCGGCGCAAGACGATGCAACTCTGCCAGCCGTTCATAGAACGTCCTCACCGTACCGGCCTGCGGATGAGCCCAGCGCGTAAGCGTCTCCGGCCTGGTGATATCCAAGGCGTCCAGTTGCCGTAGCGCCAGCAAGTCCCGATCCGCTACGCCGCCGAGGGGCGACCGGAGCAGGCCGGCCAGAGCGATGCGATCGTGTGGGTTGTCGAGCACTCGCAACAGATTCACCAGGTCGATGATTTCCTGCCGCCGATAAAAATGCTTCTCTCCGTCTGTCAGATACGCGATATCCCATCGGCGGAGTGCATCCAGATAATCCTGAGCCTGAGTCAACTTTCTGAAGATCAGCGCAATGTGTCCCGGTTGAAGCGGCCCCGGCCTCCGGGCACGATCGAAGACGGTCGTGCCGGCCAGCAACTCCTCTTTGATCCAGCGGGCCAACTGGTCGGCCTCTGCGCGTGTGGCGGCGGCCGTGTCGAAGTCCTCGGCATCGGACTCGGCGGTGACGAGCCTGATCCGCACACCGGAAGCGGACAGCTCAGGCTTCCGGTGTGGCTGCGCAAATAACCGCTCGTTCGACGGTTGAATGTGCGTTTCGGCGACAAACAACCGATCGAACAGGTTGTTGACCACGGACAGCACCGCGTCGTCGCTGCGAAAATTTGTCACGAGCGAATGGACGATCCCTCCGCCTGCGACAACCTTGTCCACAACCCGCTCAAACGCTTCGATATCGGCCCGACGAAAGGCGTAGATCGATTGCTTGGGATCCCCCACGATAAACAATTTGCCTGGCTCCAAGTCCACGTCCTGCCACGAAGTCTGATAGCTGCCGGCCCGTTCACCGAGGTAGAGGATGATCTCGTACTGCACCGGATCTGTGTCTTGAAACTCATCGACCAGGATCGCCCGATAGGTCTGTTTAATTCTCGCGCGAACAGCCGGATGGTCGCGCAAGAGGGTTTTGGCCCTTGCCAGCAACCCGTCGAATGCGACCCACCCGGAAGTGAGAAACCTCTGATGCACATGATGGAGAAAGGGCCGTACGAGCGTCACCACTTCTTGAAAGTAGCGCTGGTCCACCGCGAGAAGTTGTTGGGCGAGTTCGATGATCGAGGCGGCCTCCTGGAACGCCACCTCGTCCCATCCGGCAGGGGCCTTTCCCAGATCCTTCTCCAGGACGGTCCGTTCATCCTGATCGAGGTCATCGAGCCCCGGCGGACCCTTCTCCAGCAGGAGTGCCAGCGCTTGCACCGCAGCGGCAAGCATCTGTTCCGCCTTGCGCCGTTTCGGTCGATCCTGCGCGGCAAGGATGGTGGCAGCTCGGCCATGGGTGGCAGTGACCCAGTCTCGCAAGGCACCCTCAAGAGAAAGGGACCGGCACTGACGCTCCAGCTCATCGAGATCCACAAAGTCCCCCGCAAGGGCAGCGGTAAACTGCCGGAGATCGTCGAGGTTGGCCCCTGCCAGCACCAGTCTCCAGCGACTACCGTCATACCGGAATGAGACCAACTGCCAAACACACACGAGCACGAACAAAGTCTCGATGTGATGGTCAAAAGGGCTCTTGGATTCGGCCCAGATCTGCGTGCACAGTCCCGCCATCAGTGCAATGCATGAAGCCAGCGCAATCTGAAATCCAAGACGCAATGCCAAGAGGAACAGCACCACGCAGACGAAGAACACGCAAAGATGCAGCACGATCGAGGTGATGATCGAACGTCTGCGTGATTATCGCTCCGGTCTTGCCTGACAGACTTGCACGCTCAAAGATCGACCGCGCAATCGGCGGATCCCAGCGCGGGGCCAGATACACAAAATGCACGTCGGCAGGCGCAGGCTGATCGGGTATCGTCATGGAGATATACAGCGGAGGCTGGAGCCGAGCCCCCCTGGCTGCACCCAACACCAAATTGCGATCTTTGGTGTCCATCTCGCTTCCCTGCTTGAACTTGTAATCCACGATCCGAAGACCCGGTGGATTCAACCGCACGTCGAGACGGTCCAGTGTGCCGTGAATCTTGAGGTCCGCTGACTCGCCTCCCAACGAAACCAAGCCCTCCGCTTTGATTTCAAACGCCTGCGGCCTATAGCCCGTCTCCCGGTAGTCCTCTCGGTCGGAATCGGCGGCAAGCGTGATCAATGCCACGACCTGTTCCTGCGCCATCGTCCACAGCAGCGCATGCCCTGTCCCGCTCGTGGCTGCATGGCCGGCAAACACCTCGGCAGTTGAATCCGCAATGACTTGCCGCACGGTCGAATAATCGGTCTCGGCTTCCGGCCACTGTACGGCAATCAATCGCTCATAGCTGAGCCGCAAGGCGGCATGGATGAGCGTACCCAGCGTGAGCGCCGGAAGATGATTCCGGCGCATGGCCCGGACCGGCTCAAGACGCAGCCGCTTTTCCGAAAAGTACTGAAAGGGACAGGTCGCATACCGCTCCAAGGATGTCGGCGACAACTCCTGTTGATCGGGCGGCGTATCCGATGAGATGCCTGTGCCCACCATGCCATCGAACGGTCCCAAGTCTTGTGAATCCCGCTCCATGATGTGCTGAACCCCCATACCATGGTCGAACAACGCACGAGGCTGTCCCACATGGTCGAGCAGAGGCCCGGCGTCTTGCTCATGCAGCAACAAATTCAGGGCGAGGTCCTGTGCCGGCAACACCTCCTGGATCACCGGCTGGGAAGCAACCCGCTCGGTCAATCGGCGTGCCACAACGCGTTCAGGACTTGTGACAAAATACGGGTCTCGCTGCGCCGCCGCCACGAAGGCGGATGATGCCATGATGCGGCCCGCTTCATCGGCCCGCTGATAGGAAAGATAGAGCCGATTCGACGCGGCGCGGCTCAGCAGTTCGAAGAGCAGCCGTTCCTCTTCGTGACCCGCCAGCTTCTCATCGATCAGAAAACCCAGCGTGGACTCCAGCACAACACGCTGCCGGTCCAGCAAAAACGGATCTTCGCGCACAACGCGCGGAAACACCTGCTCGTTGAGGCCTATCACGAAGAGCGCGCGAAAATGCAGACCTCGGGCCTGCATGGCATCGAAGACCCATACCCCTCGATGGGAGTTGTCTTCGATGGGAAGCGTCTGCTCCTCCAGCGCCAACCGAAAGAGTTCCGTCCACTCTTCCCATGCCAGAATAGCGCCGATCTGGTCCAGTTCCGACAATCGATCACACGCACGCGTGACGGCTTCACCGATAAGCCTCTGATCCGTCTCATCCTGAGCATCCGGCGATTCCGACTCTGTCCAACCCGGGATCGAAAAATGTCTGCGAACCAATTCGGCAAACGCATCGGTCAACTGCCCGATCGACCCGCGCCGCGGCAGACGATCGCAATCGAGTATCAAGTTCGTCACGAGGACCGATAGGAGTGATACTTGTTCACAATCATGTGCCGGCATCGTGCTTGCGCCGTTGTCTTCTTGATCGACGGCAGCCTCCATCAGAATGGAAGAAACCGCAGACGCCGATAATCGCGCCCATTCAGCCGACCCTTTTGTAATGCCCAGCGTGGAGACCGCCAGACGCCACCGATCAGGCCGACGTTCAATCGCCGAACTCCCATCTCCCAACCCTCGATAGAATGGCGAGGCCACCACGTCCAAGACAGCCGACCGCTCGAAGTCGTTCGACGGAAGCGACGCCAGCAGCAACAGCGCCTTCACAAGCGGCTCGCGCACCAGCGGCCGTCCCGCAGTGGAGGTAAAGGGCACGAGATGCCGATCGAATACGGATTGCAATTTGGCCCGATAGAGATCGAACGACCGCGCGACGACGCCGATATCATCAAATCGATAGCCATGGACCTCGACGAGCGTCAAAATCTCCCGGCATACCGTGGCCAGTTCTTCCTCTGTCCCGATAACGCTCATGACGGACAGCTCGAATGTTCCAGTGCGGCTTTGCTG
>JABMDH010000079.1:16870-21745 GCA_015904075.1 Nitrospira sp. | reverse complement strand
GACCACCTGCCGGAAGTACATTTCCGTCAGCACATTCGTCCCGTAGACGCCGACACGAAGACGCGGAATGTCCACGCCTTCGCTCACCATATTGACCGCAACCAGCCATTGCTGTTTCTTGTGCCCGGCAAACTCCTCAATCACCCCTGAGGCAGCAGGATCGTCCGACACCGCAACGGCCGCTTTCACACCGGTGATACGGCCAACGAGATCCGCCACCCAGCGGGCATGGTCTTGATCCATGCTCACGATCAGTCCGCCTGAGTCAGGCTGTTCTTCCTTGCGTAATCGGGTGAGCTGCGCATGGGCATCGGCGATGACCGGCCCGAGCCAGGTCTCTTGCAGCAAGGCCGTCTTCAACCGTTCCCGTTGCCGGTCGAACGTGAGTCCGTCTTCAAACGTGGCCGTATGTTCACGGCCTTCGGAAAACCAGGTCAGCTCTCCCTCGTAACTTGGGAACACGATCGGACGGCACACACCGTCGCCGATGGCATCGGTGTACCCATAGGCAAAATCGGCCCGGCTCTCCCCCTGCTCATATCGAATGAAGGGAATTGGATTGTTGTCCGAACGGAATGGGGTGCCGGACAAAATCAGCCGGAACACCGCCGGCTCGAATGCAGCCCGCAGCGCCTTACCCCAATTCTTCCCATCACCGGCGTGATGCAGCTCGTCCAGAATGAGCAGGGTCTTCTTCGTCTTACAGGTTCGCTGAAAGATCGTCGGAGCCAGGCACACTTGCTGATAGGTCACCACAGCGCCGTGATAATCAGAGGCTTCTACGGCCTGTTCATTCGTCAAGGCCGGATCGAGGTGTAGACCGATCTTTCCGGCGGCGTCAGACCATTGCCCACGCAAGTGATTGGTCGGACACACCACCAACACCCTGACCGCAGCCCCTGTCGTCAGATAGTGATGCGCCACCGCCAGGGCAAAGCGCGTTTTCCCGGCAGCGGGTGTGGCCATCGCCAGAAAATCCATGGTCGAATGGGCGCGCACCGCCGACAGGGCGCGGCCTTGCCAGTCCCGAAGAGGCGCAGTCCAAGCAGGCAAGGTCTTCATAGGGATTTCATAGGAATGCCGGTGTTCTTCGTGAAGGGTGTTCCATGAAGCGTGACGCGCAAAACGGAGAGTGCGTAGATTTGAGCGTTGTTTGCGAGATACGAGGTACGCTTCACGAGCAACGAACTATGCATCTAATCGACTGGCACTGCTGCCTAGTCCAGCCAGTCTTTCTCTTTGAGCTTTCTCGGCAGATACTTCTTGGTCAGATACTGGAAATCCTTGTTCGCCAGTGCATCGAGTTCGTACTTGAGTCCGCTCGTGAGCATTCGCTTGATCTCCGCCTGCCACGCCGGCTTTTTGAACCACTCGTAATTCATCAACTCCTTCGCGCGCGCGATGTCTTTGTCGTTCAGCTTGATGCCGACGTTGCGCGGCAGCTCATACCGTTCGGGGTCCGCGCTCGACAAGCCAATAAACTTAGCTTTGGGAATCGCCATGCGCTGGCTTTCAAATGCCAGATTGATCGAGCCTTGCTTGATAACGGAATAAATGTAATAGCCCCAGGGATCGTTGTCGACCAACACATAGACGGGCAACCGGTGTTCTTCATGGAGCCGTCTCGCCAATCGGCGGACGCCGCGGGGAGGCTGGCCGTTACCCGTCAGCAACACACAGTTGTAGCGCCGCCAGAATTTATCCTCCGAAAGCCGGTTCCACTGCGTGCCTTTTTCGACGAGCAGGACGAAGTCTGCCGTGCAACGCCGCTTTGCTCCGATCCTCATATGTCTCCGCCAACGGCAACAGGTATCGTTCGAAGAACCGACGGGAAAAATCATACGACCGGCCGGCCCCCAGCGGGACGTAGAGCGTCGTCGGCGCACAACGCGCGACCGCTTGGAAAAAGGACAACTGGACTTGCAGAAGGTCGTAAAATCCATAGAACCGCAATCCCTTGAAGCGAGTCAGCATCGTCGATCGAGAGAAATCCTGGCCAAGCGACGCAATCAAATCATCCGCTGACCCCACTCCGAGTGATCGGCTTCCTTCGATCACAGCAGCGTGCAGTGTAAACAGCGTTTGAAGCCAGGCGCGGTCGTCTTCCTCGAAGAGTCCTTCCGTCACAGCCTTCAACGCAATTGCCGGATCTACTACCGCATCCTTCAGGTCTCGTACCGTCGCCCACAACCCTTTCCAGGTTCCGGGTGAAGACGGCAACTTCGCCGCTGCTTCCAACCCTGGTAGTTGCCGGCTCACCACGTGGCGAAGGAGTTGCTCGAAAAAGAAATCGTCGACCAGCTGCAGAGGCGGAATCGGATGCCCGCTTCGCGCCAGGTCATCCCGTAGCCGCAACGCGAATTGATGAAACGTCAGCACATGAAGATTGAGCAGCGGGAGATGTGAGTCGATGGACAGAAATCGTTTCAGCCGGTTGGCGAGGGAAGCGGAAGGAACGATGATGGCGAGTAGCGCAAACGGGTCTTCAGCCTTGAGCGCACGCACATCTTCAACAAGCGTGTGATCGAGGGTAGGATGGAACGGCCCGGTGACGATGCGGAGCATCTAACGCGTATCTCGTGAAGCGTATCTCGTCCTTCGACTCTGCTCAGGACCGTGAGCCTGTCGAACGGTGAAGCGTGAAATGCAGGATAGAAAGAATGCGTATTTCATCTTTGCTTGCGAAATACACTTCACGCTTCACGAGCGATGAGTTTAACCCGTTTCCGGGCCCAGCAATTCGCCGTTGCAGTCGACGCAGGCCCAGTCACCGTCGATAAAGCCCATCGGATCGCCGCAGATCGGACAATCCGGCGGAGGCCCCTTGTCGATGAGCGGAAGGTCCGGGAGTTCGTTATCGTATTCATCCATACTATCGCTCCCCTTCCCGCTGCTTGATCTTCAATTGAATGGCCTTCTCCGCACTTTCCCGGCTGGGCACGCCGACAAAGGTCAATCGTCCATCGATAATGGTGGCGGGAACCGCCCGCACGGAATGGCGGTCGGCCAGTTCCTGGCCGTCTTTCGTCGTAATATCGACTTCCCGATAGGAGAAACTGTACTTCACGCGCAACTGTTTCCACAGGCTCTTGGCCGATGGACAAGCACCGCAACTGGGGGACACGAGCAAGGTAATGTTGGGCATGGTCGGAGAGAAAACGGGTTACGGTTGAAGCTGAGGTTCAGAAAGGGCGAGTCACCTGTCTCCAGAACTCATCCTTAGCCTAAACCTTAACCTTCTTCAGACCTTAGATCTTAGCACCCGCTCAAAAGTAGGCGCAAGGCGGAGAGAGGACAGACGCCAGACGAAGCTCTTATGTAAATCCCTGATGTCTTACCGAACTGAAATCAATGCCCGATGGTCCGACAGCAGAGCCCTGCCCCCCTGTTTTTTCCGCAAGACCATCGTGCGGACCGGCGCCCATTGACGTTTAGTCGGTAGCGCGAACATGGTCTCCGCAAGTCGCCGGTATGTTGCTTCCAATTGACGGCATTGTTCGATGAATCGACCGGTCGATAACTGCGGAAAGTAGTCGCGGTGCCGTTCATAGAATAGTGCCCGTCGCTGCCACCGCTCTGCATTGAGCCGGAACAACCTGCCAGCTAACTCCCAAAGATGATGCGGCGCTAACCTCTTCACTCCCAATCTCACCACTGGTGTAGACGCAATCATCTGTTTCATGCTCTCTCCTCCTTCTTCTATGGCCTCTGCCATCGGCACGAACCTCATGACAGCAGTGTCACTATAGTCGGGCCACATGAAGATCGGATTAGTGCAACATGAAAAAATATTCATGAACGGACATGAGCCGATCACTTCCCGTAAAGAACGGGCCACGGCACCTGCTCGTCGTCATCCTCCCGCCTGTAACTCTCATCATGACACACCTCATTGACACCTCTATCAAGAGTCCATAACAATGTCGCCGGTCGTGGACGTCTTTTAGAAAGATCGCTATCAATGAGCCCAATCCAAGCGTTTCGGATAACCGCGTTAGCTGAGGGGACATCTTTTCTCGTCCTGCTGTTCATCGCCATGCCGATGAAGTACTTCATGGGGATACCGATGGCCGTCAGAATCGTGGGGTTGATCCACGGCATCTTGTTTCTGCTCTATGTCGGCCAGTTAGCCCGGCTACGCACCAAATACCACTGGGGCAACAGGTTTTGCATACAAGCCTTTGTCGCTTCCATCCTGCCGTTCGGCACATTCCTGTTCGACAAGT
The DNA here is from genome assembly GCA_015904075.1 of Nitrospira sp. The sequence continues at coordinate 17,519 of JABMDH010000079.1, read as the reverse complement.
ACCTGCGCGAGAAAGAAACGGTTACGAGTTGATCGACCGCCATGTGGCGGACTCACCGCTTTCCGTCGTACCCTTGATCCTTCCACCGCTCCAACAATTGAATGCGCTTCCGAAGCTGCTCGACCGTGGCTTGGTCGACACGGCTCCCGGTGCGCGCAATCAATTCGGCGTTCAATCTGCGATGGTCGATGCCGCTGTTCCTGGCAACAGTGCTGACGAGCAACCGGTGGAGTTCCCGCAAATCCTGCTTCTGCTCATGGAGTGAGACCGGCGGATCAGGTGAAATCACCGTCGAGCTCTCCCCTCTCGCGTCCTCCTCACCGATCACGCTGTCCACCCTGGCCACGGCCATCAACGGCATATACTCATTCGTCGAGACCGTGACACGGCCGAAGAGATCCCGCTGCCCGGCCGGCATGATGTCTTCCAACACGTGATCGCGCTCCGCCTTGATCTGCCTGGCGTAATGAGCCAGGACCGGATCTTTGGGAAGATAGAGCCAGGCCCGTTGCGGTTTCGGCATACCGTCCTGCATCCGGACGAACCGCCCGACCACCTGCCGGAAGTACATTTCCGTCAGCACATTCGTCCCGTAGACGCCGACACGAAGACGCGGAATGTCCACGCCTTCGCTCACCATATTGACCGC
>JABMDH010000079.1:14577-16770 GCA_015904075.1 Nitrospira sp. | reverse complement strand
ACCAGGTCAGCTCACCCTCGTAACTGGGGAACACGATCGGACGGCACACGCCGTCGCCGATCGCGTCAGTATAGCCATAGGCGAAATCGGCCCGGCTCTCCCCCTGCTCATAACGAATGAATGGGATTGGATTGTTATCCGAGCGGAACGGTGTGCCGGACAGAATCAGCCGGAACACCGCTGGCTCGAAAGCGGTACGAAGCGCTTTCCCCCAGTTCTTGCCGTCGCCGGCATGATGCAGCTCGTCAAGAATGAGCAGAGTCTTTTTACTCTTACAGGCTCGCTGAAAGATCGCCGGGGCCAGACAGACTTGCTGATAGGTCACCACGGCGCCGTGATAGTCAGACGCTTCCACGGCCTGCTCATTCGTCAAGGCCGGATCAAGGTGCAGACCAATCTTGCCGGCAGCGTCCGACCATTGCCCGCGCAAGTGATTGGTCGGACACACCACCAATACTCTGACCGCAGCCCCTGCCGTCAGATAGTGATGCGCAACAGCCAGGGCAAAGCGCGTTTTCCCGGCGGCAGGCGTGGCCATCGCCAGAAAATCCATGGCCGGATGGGCGCACACCGCCGATAGGGCGCGGCGCTGCCAGTCCCGAAGAGGCGCAGTCCAGGCGAGCAAGGTTTTCATAGGGAGTTCATAGAAATGTCGACGGTCCTCGTGAAGCGCGAAACGGAACGTGCGCGTGTTCAATCTTTGTTTGCGAGATACGCTTCACAAACGACGAGACACGGCACTGCGGACTAGTCCAGCCAGTCTTTCTCTTTGAGCTTCCTCGGCAGATACTTCTTGGTCAGATACTGGAAGTCCTTGTTCGCCAGCGCGTCGAGCTCGTACTTGAGTCCGCTCGTGAGCATCCGTTTGATCTCCGCCTGCCACGCCGGCTTGTTGAACCACTCGTAATTCATCAATTCTTTCGCGCGCGCAATGTCCTTCTCGTTGAGCTTGATGCCGACGTTGCGCGGCAGCTCGTAGCGTTCGGCGTCAGCGCTCGACAAACCGATGAACTTGGCTTTTGGAATTGCCATGCGCTGGCTTTCAAACGCCAGATTGATCGAGCCTTGTTTGATGACGGAATAAATGTAATAGCCCCACGGATCGTTGTCGACCAACACATAGACGGGCAGCCGGTGTTCCTCATGCAGCCGTCTCGCCAACCGGCGGACACCGCGAGGAGGCTGGCCATTACCCGTCAGCAACACACAGTTGTAGCGCCGCCAAAACTTATCTTCCGACAGCCGGTTCCACTGAGTGCCTTTTTCAACGAGCAGGACGAAGTCCGCCGTGCAGCGCCGGATCTCCAGATACTCCGGTTCCACGATCGAGGGCACTGAATAGCCGCCCTTGCCCAGCCTGGCACAATCCACGCGATCCCCGTCATCGCCGAACACGACCGGCCCGACGATGCTGCCGCTGTTTTCCGCGCGGACATGCAGCTCTTCCCGCAACGCAGAGAGCGAGACTTCCAGATCCTCAATCACCGGATCAGATTCGTCTTGCGTGTCGAACGTGTTTTCATGCGAATCCTGGATGGTGTGTTTCGTCCGGTAGTAAATTTCTCGAAGCGAGGTCGTCAGCTCCGCCCGCTGCAATTCCGACAACGCATCCGCTACCAACACCGTCTGCATGAATTTCTTGGCCATGCCGACATTGAAAAATGAGCGAGCCTGCTTCTTGCTCCCCATCTCAATCAAGCCCTTGCGTGCATTGAACGAAACATTCGACAGAGCGCGAATCGGGATCTCGAGCGTCGGATCCTTTGACCGTTCCGCCGCCGTGATGACGACGTCGGCCACGCCGATGAGCTTCTTTTCAACCGTAGTGGTCTTTCTCTGCTTGGCGGCCATACGTCCTATTTCTTTCCTCGCGGCTTCGAAGCGGGAACCGGCTTGTTTGGTTTATCTCGTTTGTCTCGTTTATCTGGTTTGGCTGGCCGATCAGACGGGTTGAAGAGCGGCATCTGAACCGCCTTCCCCTTGAGACGCTTGGCACCGTTTGCCTTTGCGCTCGTCGCTTTCTTTCCCTGTCCTTTGGCCTCTTTTGCAATCGGTGCGGTATCGCCAAGCGGATTCGGTTCGACCGGCACTGGTGCGGCATCGGCCTGCACCCGAGCGGCAAGATCGACTTCGCCTTCAACTCCCTCTGCCGTCACGATGATGGAATGAGGCAAGCCTTCAGGCCCTGCGCCG
>JABMDH010000079.1:7099-14477 GCA_015904075.1 Nitrospira sp. | reverse complement strand
GTGCAGCGCCGGATCTCCAGATACTCCGGTTCCACGATCGAGGGCACTGAATAGCCGCCTTTGCCCAGCCTGGCACAATCCACGCGATCCCCGTCATCGCCAAACACGACCGGTCCGACGATGCTGCCGCTGTTTTCCGCGCGGACATGCAGCTCTTCCCGCAACGCAGACAGCGAGACTTCCAGATCCTCGATCACCGGATCGGATTCATCTTGCGTGTCGAATGTATTCTCATGCGAATCCTGGATGGTGTGTTTCGTCCGGTAGTAACTTTCTCGAAGCGAGGTCGTCAGCTCTGCCCGCTGCAATTCCGACAGCGCATCCGCCACCAACACCGTCTGCATAAATTTCTTGGCCATGCCGACGTTGAAAAACGAGCGCGCCTGTTTCTTGTGTCCCATCTCGATCAAGCCCTTACGCGCATTGAACGAAACATTCGACAGCGCGCGAATTGGAATCTCGAGCGTCGGATCTTTCGACCGTTCCGCCGCCGTAATGACGACATCGGCCACGCCGATGAGCTTCTTTTCAACCGCGGTGGTCTTTCGCTGTTTGGCAGCCATACGTCCTATTTCTTTCCTCGGGGCTTCGAGGCGGAAACCGGCTTGTTAGGTTTGTCTGGTTTATTTCGTTTGTCTCGTTTATCTGGTTGGGCCGGTTGATCAGGTCCGTTGAAGAGCGGCATCTGAACCGCCTTCCCCTTGGAAGGCGTGGCATCATTCACCTTCACCCTCGTCGACTTCTTTCCCTGCGCCTTCGTTTCTTTCACAGTCGGTGCTGTATCGCCGAGCGGATTCGGTTCGACCGGCGCCGCCGCGGTATCGGCCTGCACGCGAGCGGCAAGATCGACTTCGCCTTCGACTCCTTCTGCCGTCACGATGATGGAATGGGGTAAACCCTCCGGCCCTGCGCCGGTCTTGCCGAGCGCCTCATCGGTCTTCAGCCCGCCGGTGCGCGACGTGGCGATCTTCTGGAGCTGCGCCTTGAGTTTTTCTTTCGGCAGCGTGCCGCCCTTGAGCCGGTTGCAGGCCTCCACGACTTCCTCGATGTACAACTCAAAGATGTTTCTCCGCCGGTATTCGCTCGCAGCCCGTTCACGGCGGCGCAAGAATAATCCCAGCCGCCGGCCGCACTCGCGCAAGGCCAGCGTGATTTCCTTCTGAATTTCATCGTAGTCGGCAATCGCTTCTTTGGATTCGCTCGTGAAGGGTACCCAGACCGATGCCATGTGGACGAAAATCACCATCGGCCCACCCGGCAACGCACCGCGGGATTGCGTGACGCCGTAATTTTTCCACGTTGTGCTCAATACCGCTTTAAACGTCGAACAGGCTGATTGCTGATAGAGCAGCGGCACACGGTTCGCGTAACGGATTACGCGCGCCAGTTCCGAATCTGCCTCATCCTGCTCACCTTCCGCTTTCGGCATTGCCGGCTGCCGAGGCTTGTTCTGGTCTTGAGGCGCAGCCCCATAGGCCAGCCCCGCTTCGATGACGAAGGGATTGCCACGATACACTGCTGGAGGCCGGCTCACCGCCGTGTAGAACTCACCTTTGATCTGTTTGTAGAGGCCGGACAGAATCGCTTTCTCGCCGATCGGCGACAGGCAATTCGTCGGCGGCGCCATGATCTTCGTATCCTGGATCGTCCGATACAACGTTTCGGCGGCAGATCCCTTCAGGTCGCGCGGCTTCGTGTGCGGCGACATCTTCGCCGCCTTGCACATATCATCGGCCAGTTGCGGTGAGACCCGGCAAAAATCGCTGGCCAACAATCCTGACACCGAGTGGCTCTTCGTGTCCTGCAGCATCTTGAGGAACATCCCGAATTCGATGCCGTAGGGATGCGGCTTGATCTCGCGCGGCGACGGGGGCAATTCATGATAGGTGCGAGGATATTCTTTCGTCTCCCCTTCCGGTGTACGATACGTCAGTTTGACGTGGGGATTGGCGATAGACGTTTGCTCCAGCCATTCGTCAACCGATGCCCGGCCTTTTTGATATTTACCTTCGACTTCGAGCGCCACCTGCGTGCCTTGCGGCTGATCCCATTCGATCTGTTTATTCTCATGCACCAGCGGCTCGTTTTTCTTGGTATCGATCTGCACTTCAAAAAAATGGGCGGCGGCGCGCGGCCCGGTGCGCGAAATGATCGTCACCGGTTTACCGGTCGTCAGCTGGCCATACATACCGGCGGCGGAAATGCCGATCCCCTGCTGTCCCCGGCTCATTCTCATACGATGGAACTTGGATCCATAGAGCAGCTTCGCAAAAATTCTGGGAATCTGCTGACGGACGATGCCGGGACCGTTATCCGTCACCGTGATGCGGAACCATGTGGCTTGGCTGGCCGTCGGCGGCGTTCCGTTGCCCGACGCGATCTCCAACTGCACCGTGACATCGGGCAGGATGCCGGCTTCCTCGCAGGCATCCAACGCGTTGTCGACGGCTTCCTTCACACAGGTCAACAGCGCCTTGCGCGGATTGTCGAAGCCAAGCAGGTGCCGGTTCTTTGTGAAAAACTCCGAGACGGAGATTTCCCGCTGGCGCGCGCCCATTTCGACGGCCCTGTTGCACAGGCTTCGCAGCTTTCTTCTGCACAGGCGATTCAGACAAAGGCTTGGCGGTAGTCGAAGCAGCAGTCGATGGAGGCGTTGAGTGTTTCTTGGCCATTCATCCTCACAGAACGGTACAACTGAAATCGCGCGGCATTGTACACAGAACAGCCGCGTGAGGAAACCCCATCGCCGATTCTTTCATTCCGTCCGGACAGGAGTGTTGCGTTTGGAGTGGAAATTCAACCCGAATGGCCCGGCACTGTTCCTCGCAGAACGTATCTCGTGAAGCGTATCTCGCATCTCGCAAACAAGGACATCCGGAACGGAAACGTTCTTTCCATCCTGCGCTTCACGAACGACAAGTCGAACTCCGCAAAGCACGATTGCAGCAGAAGTCATCATGAAGAGTGCGTTACTGTGTGACGGCAGGGTCCAGAAGGAAGTGCGCGGGCTCCATCGTCTCCGCAGACCAGATCAACACTTTCCGGTCGAGCGTAGAGACAACTAAATGTTTCCCGTCGCCTGTCCAATGCAGATAATAGGGCATCTTCACCGAGAACGTTTTCTTTCTTTCCTGATCCTCCAGATTCCACACAGACACCTGCTCGCCGACTCTTGTGGCGGCCCATCGATTCAACGGGTCGAGGGCCAAGGACGCACCCAGCGCCAACGTTGCGCCCTTTTCAACCACCTCAGTGTCTCCATTAGTGAATATATCCAAACCGGCAACAGGACCGTTACGTCTCGGATCCCAGACCGTGAGGGCAGAGGCCCCGGGATTCCTGGTGCGTGCCGTTGTGGCAAGGTAGGAACGTCTCCATCCAAGACCCGACCAATTTTCAGGAAATCCAGCAGGCCTGTCGATCTCGGTCCATGTCTCGATATCCCAGGCAACCTGTCCGGTCTGTGACGCGGTTAATAGGTACGGACTGCTCCCGCAAGGGCCAGCAATCGATTGCCGGGAAGAAATTGCAGCGCATTGATCTGCCCCTGCCGGCTCGAATAGGGTGGGAATTCACGCCATGTCCGGGTGTCCCACAGACGGACCTCTCCCTGAGCGGTGCCCGCTGCCAGAATGGTCCCATCAGCGCTGAACCCCAGCGCACTGGCTGGCGCGGTCAGCTTGAGCCGACGCAAGAGCGTTCCTTTTCCGGGATTCCAGACCTTGAGCAGACCGTCATCACCAGTCGTGACCAAGAGATTGGTCGTGGGAGACGTTGCCATCGTGCGTACCGCCGATGCATGGACAAACGCCGAACCGGCCGATGGAGCAGAGGACCCGGCAGCGTGCGGAGACGGCGAGGCTGTGCGTTTGGCGAGGGTTTTCGCTTGAGGTTGGCTGGGGTCCAGAACAAGTTCTGGCGCGCGCGTACTGACGTCCCAGAGAGACACCTTCCCGGCCACCTCGGCATTCCGCCCCCCATTCATCTCCACGAGGATTTTCGACCCATCAGGCGACCATCTGAGCAATGCGACACCGGGCCCCATGTTACGGCAATCGTCTCCGCATAAATCCGGCAACATCGCACCGGTCCGCAGATCCCAGATCTGCAGCGTGGCGGGCTGTTCCGGCTGCCCGACCAAATAGTCCCCATCGTCGGAAATATCGGCCGTATGGAGCTGGATGTTGGATCGCGCGCCCCGCTCCCGATCCACATAGGTGAATTCCGTGAGCGCAAGCAACTTGCCCGTCTCAACCTCGAAGACCGGATAACTCCATTGCCCGTTGCCGGCCACCAGCCGATGGCCGTCACGTGAAAATACGCGAGGCACCAAACGACCACGGGCGCCTTCTGCGCTCGTCAATGTCGCGCGCGCGTGAATCGTGCGTTGCTCCGTGTCAACCAGCAGGATCGTATTCCCGATACTCGCCGCCAGCATCGAACCGTTCGGCGCAAAGAGCAGATCGTGCGGATGCCCGTCTTTCATCACCATATCGTGCACGGCCGTCCCCTGAAGGTCATAGAGAAGAACTTTCCGGCCCTGTGTCACCGCCAGTGTCTTCGTATCGGGCGACGCGGCAGCCGACAGCACATCCTTTTCAGCATCAAGCGGAATATGCTTCAACGGTATTAATTTGTCGCCGATATGCCAGACGCTGACTGCATCATTGCCCTGACGAACGACCATGCGATCCGCCTCGCGCGAATAGGCCAACAGACGCATGGCGTGCTTCGATTCCGGTGGGATCCTGCCCACAACCATCTGCCGCTTCCAGTCATAGATCGTCACGCCGTTTCCTGCACACAGCACCCAGCCGTCTTGTTTCAAGAGTCTGACCTGGTCGCACTGAACTTGCGGAACCTTCCCGGCAAGAGTTTTGGCCTCAATGTCCCAGATGGCAAGATCCCCGGCCGTCTGCACGACGGCCATGCGTCCATCCTCTGAAAACTCGGCAGATACGCGAGGGAGCGCGGCAGCCGACACACACGGCAGCAGCCCTTCAATGACGATTCCTATGAGAACGAGAATATACAGCATAGGGGAAAACACCCTGCAGTCTTTCATACGCACTCCAGGCTAACGCCGTCGCGTGCCCGGTACGGCATCGACAAAATGCTCAAGACCCTTTTCGTCGGTCCAGCGCTGAACCGCGACCTTGGTACTTGCCGAACTCCCTTCAAATACCTGCCAAGGACTTGTGGTTGTCGCCTGAGCCTGATTCAAACTGCCGAGCATCGAGTGACTTTTCACGTCACGAGGCAACTGCGGAACAGACGTTAGATTGGGCGTAGGACGGACTTCAGCCTGGGGTCGCCCCACCGAAACCTGACCCTTTATCGATGTCCTCTTCTGTGGCGCAGATTGAGAAACCGGTGGGGCCGCCTCAATGATAGCCGCAGACTTCTTTTCAGGAACAGGCGGCGGCGTATCGGTAATATGGAGATTCCCCTGAGCATCAGTCCATTGATAGAGACCAGCCGTTCCCACTGTCGGCAACAGCACGAGACAGGACAACAGGCTGAGTAGGCCATAGACATTCATCGTGATGAAAGTATAGCAGGCGGTATTCGTTATCCCCTCCTCAACCCAGCAGGAATGACAACGGCACCCGCATTGATCGTAAACCGTATCTCGTGAAGCCCGCTTCGACTCAGCGAGGCGAGCGTGAAGCGTTGAGCGGAAAGGGAACGTGTCCCCTCTTGGTTTGTGAGATACGCTTCACGAGCGGCGAAAAACAATTCGACCGCCCCTCAGCTGTACAAACAGACGAGAGCAGTATGGGCAGACGATGACTGATGTAGAGATTTGGGTGGGAGGAGTACGCACCTAACCGAGGACGATTAGGTACGACGGAGACCTTGGGAGGATTTTAGGCTTCCCAGTACAAGCTGGTCCTGCACACCGTCCTCACGCTCGATCCCCTTATGAACCATATTCCCTCGGGGCGTTAACTCCCCCCACAAGAGGTACGATAGGCCTCGATCCGAATTGAGTCAAGTAAACTCTTCGTCATGCACAAGGCTATTCTCAGCCCGCATGATTCATACCATTTGTTGCCCCTTCGACTACGCTCAGGACAATGAGGCAGTGGCTTCTGCAATCCCTCCCCGTTCCCTTGCAAGTCCCGGACGCTTTCGCTATCGTAGCCTGCAATGGACCTGCCTCGTTCGCGCCAGATTCTCTTCGCCTGCGCGAGCGGTGTCTTACTACCGCTGTGCTTTCCCAGCTTTGAATACGGGTTGCTGGCCTGGGCCGCCCTGATCCCGCTGCATCTGGCTCTCGATCAGTGCTCCCGACGACGCGCCTTTTGGATCGGATGGCTGACCGGCCTCATCGGATTTACCGGAATCATGGAATGGGTCGTTACGGCCATGACGACCTACGGCAAGGTTCCCCTCCCGGTCAGCTACGCCATCCTCTTACTACTGACTGCCTATCTCGGACTCTATGTCGGGCTCTACAGTCTGGCCGTTGTCTGGCTGCGTGAGCTGATCCCACGCTATGGGATTTTCTTTGCCCCCTGCGTCTGGGTCGCGCTTGAGCTGATTCGTACCTATGCGCTCTCGGGCCTTCCCTGGTGCCTGCTCGGCTATTCACAATACCAGAATTTGGACCTGATTCAGATTGCGGATCACACAGGAGTCTATGGGGTCTCCTTCTTGATCGTGCTGGTCAATCTGGCCATTGCCGAGCTGACCTTATGGTTGATGCCCTTCTTTCGCGGCTTTCACCCGGTCAAGCTCCCATGGGAATTGCTTACGACTACCGCGGTTCTCATGCTACTGTCATGGCTCTACAGCTCCTCCGTGCTGACGGAGGAAAACCTCACACAATCGAAATCCTCCATTATCGTGGGAGTTGTGCAACCCAACATCGACCAGGCGATGAAATGGGATGCCGAGTACCGCGATGAGACCATGCAGCGGTTCGACCGGCTGACCGCCAAACTGGGGATCAGCACCGATCTGGTCGTCTGGCCGGAAGCCGCAACGCCGTTCGTCCTGGAACGGGAACGGGACTACCAATTGAAGCTCATTGAGTGGGCGGCCCGCGCACAAGCGCCGATCCTCACCGGAAGCCCGGCGTTGCGGTTCTATCCGGACCGTAGGCCCTATCTCTTGAACAGCGCCTACCTATTGGGGGCAGACGGCGCTCTGCTGGGCCGATACGACAAGCATCATCTGGTGCCGTTCGGAGAATATATTCCACTGAAGTCGTCGCTGCTGTTCTTCCTCGACAAGTTAGTGGAAGGAATCGGCGATTTTGAAGCCGGGCCGGGCCCGATGATTTTGTCGTTCACGCCTAAGTCCTTGCGCGGCGGCAGTCCAACCAGCTCGCGGCCCGTGAAGTTCGGCGTGGCCATTTGCTATGAAGTAA
>JABMDH010000079.1:4041-6999 GCA_015904075.1 Nitrospira sp. | reverse complement strand
TCTGGCTGCGGGAGCTGATCCCACGCTATGGGATTTTCTTCGCCCCCTGCATTTGGGTCGCGCTTGAGCTGGTCCGCACCTATGCTCTCTCGCGCCTTCCCTGGTGCCTTCTTGGCTATTCGCAATACCAGAATTTGGACCTGATTCAGATTGCGGATCACACAGGGGTCTATGGCGTCTCCTTCTTGATCGTACTGGTCAACCTGGCCATTGCCGAGCTGATCTTATGGTTGATGCCCTTCTTTCGCGGTTTTCACCCGGTCAAGCTCCCATGGGAATTGCTCATGACCACGGCAGTCCTCATGGTGCTGTCATGGCTCTATAGCTCTTCCGTGCTGATGGAGGGAAACCCCACACAGTCAAAATTCTCCGTTACCGTGGGAGTCGTGCAACCCAACATCGACCAGGCCGTGAAATGGGATGCCGAGTACCGCGATGAGACCATGGAGCGATTCGACCGGCTGACCGCCAAGCTGGGCATCGGCACAGACCTGGTCGTCTGGCCGGAAGCGGCAACGCCGTTTGTCCTGGAACGGGAACAGGACTACCAATTGAAGCTCATTGAGTGGGCGGCCCGCGCACAAGCGCCGATCCTCATTGGAAGCCCGACGTTACGATTCTATCCTGACCGTAGACCCTATCTTTTGAACAGCGCCTATCTACTGGGAACAGACGGCACCCTGCTCGGCCGGTACGACAAGCACCATTTGGTGCCGTTCGGAGAATATATTCCGCTGAAATCATCGCTGCTGTTCTTTCTCGACAAGTTGGTGGAAGGGATCGGCGATTTCGAAGCAGGGCCGGGTCCGACGATTTTGTCGTTTACACCCAAGTCGTTGCGCGGCGGCAGTCCGGCGGGCTCAAGGCCCGTGAAGTTCGGCGTGGCCATTTGCTATGAAGTAATCTTCCCTGACCTGGTCCGGCGATTTGCGGACAACGGCGCGGAGTTTCTCGTCACCATCACCAATGACGGCTGGTTCGGACCATCGTCAGCACCTGCGCAACATTTTTCCATGGTCGTTTTTCGTTCAGTGGAAAATCATCTGGCCTTCGCGCGGTCCGCCAACACTGGCATTTCAGGCTTTATCGACCCGTACGGCCGCATCCTGGATGCGACACCCCTGTTCACAGAACATGCCCTGAAAGCCGCAATCCCGATCAGGAACTCCCGCACTTTTTATAGCTACTACGGAGATGTGTTTGCCTACGGCTGTGTTATAATCTGCGCGTTTCTGTGCCTGTACGGTTACTTCCGCACGGAGGAACCCACCCCCGGCACAACTGCTATCGAGCCCGCGTAACTGGAGGAAGATCGTTCAATGTTGTTTGATTACGTGCAAGTCCGTGTCCGTGCCATCGGAGAGCAAGTCTCCGAGTTACGGGGGCATCTTTGACCTCGCCCGCATGACCGCCGACCTGGAAGAGCTGGAAGCCCAGATGGGGCAGCCGAATTTTTGGAGCGATGCCCGCGCCGCCGCCGCTGTCAGCCGAAAGAAAGCGACCATCGAGCGCGAACTGGCGACATGGCGCGACGTCGAATCCAAGCTGGGCGATCTGAATGCCCTCTTGGAACTGGCGACCGAAAGCGGCGACGCCGCGCTTGAACAGGAACTGACCGCGGAGCTGAATCGGCTGGAACCCCGCCTTGCCGCGTTACGTGTGGAAATGCTGCTATCGGGCGAGCTGGATCCGAACAACGCAATTCTTGAAATTCCTCCTGGCGCCGGCGGAACGGAATCCCAAGACTGGGCGCAAATGCTGCTGCGCATGTATGTGCGGTGGGCGGAAACCAAAAAGTTCAAGGTCGAGACGTTGGATCTGTTGGCCGGTGACGAAGCCGGAGTCAAAAGCGCAACCCTCTCGATTACCGGCCCCTATGCCTACGGGTATTTAAAGGCAGAGGCCGGTGTTCACCGTCTGGTGCGCATCTCTCCCTTCGACTCCAACAAACGGCGGCATACCTCATTCGCCTCGGTATTCGTCTATCCGGAGTTGAGTGAAGACATCGAGGTGGCGATCGAGGAGAAAGACCTCAGAATCGACACGTTCCGCGCGGGCGGCGCCGGCGGCCAAAACGTCAATAAGGTCGAAACGGCGATCCGCATCACGCACCTGCCGACCGGCATCGTCGTGCAATGCCAGAACGAACGTTCTCAGCTGCAGAACAGAAACGGGGCGATGAAAATTTTGAAGGCGCGTCTGTTTGAACGGGAGCAGCAGAAGAAGGAAGCGGAATTCAACGCGATCGTCGGAGAGAAGAAAGACATCGCGTGGGGCAGTCAGATCCGGTCCTATGTATTCCAGCCCTATCAGATGGTGAAGGACCACCGGACCGCCCACGAAACCGGCGATGTCTCCTCTGTCATGGACGGCGAGATCGACGGATTCATCGAGGCCTATTTGAAGAGAAAGCTTGTCAAGGGAAGCGTCCCGGCACAAGCCGTCGGCGGACCGGACGACGACCTGTAAGAATTGTTTATCTGGTGCTTGGTCTATCTGGTCCAGTTAGCCAACCCGCACTAGAGAGACGAGACAGACAAGATAGACTAGACAGACCGAATAGACCAGGCTGACCAGACGAACCAAACAAACCCAATAACCAGACAAACCAACTATGGATGAACTGAACGAACAGCGACAACAACGGATCAAGAAACTCGATCATCTCCGCCAGGCGGGCGTGGCTCCATACGGGACGCGCTTCGACGTCAAAGACCGGGCCGGCCTGCTCATCAAGCTGCACGGCGAGAAGACCAAAGAGGTCTTGGAGCAGGAGAAGATTCCCTGCACCATCGCAGGCCGCGTGGTGGCCCTGCGCCGTTTTGGAAAGGCCGGCTTTGCCGTGCTGCAAGACGGATCAGACCGCCTGCAAGTCTATCTCAAGAAAGATCTGCTCTCCGAGCAGGCCTACACCATCACAGAACAGCTCGATCTCGGAGACTGGATCGGCGTGACCGG
>JABMDH010000079.1:2183-3941 GCA_015904075.1 Nitrospira sp. | reverse complement strand
ATGCAGAAACCGGATCTCGTCTTGGCCGATGAACCAACGGGCAATCTGGACACCCATAGCGGAGATGCCTTGTTTGGACTGATGCGGGACTTGAACAAAGCCCGCGGAACCACCTTCATTATCGTGACACATAACGACAAGCTGTCCGCCCAGGCCGACCGCATCGTTTACATGCAGGATGGCATGATCGTCTAACAGGATGCTGAAAAATCCCGCCAGCTGTGTTCTCGCATCGCTCAGAGGCTCAACGTCATGGGCCCAGCAGAAGCAAGAACCTATCCGCTCGCATCTGATTGAAGTGAGCGGTTCAAGCGAAGCTTGGTATGTACCTCCTCGCCTCTTCGCTTGCTGCGGCCTTGCTGAACGGCCTTTTTGAGCATCCTGCTAATAGTTGACGTATCAAGTTACACGAGGCATGCTGGCATGGAGCCGACATGCCAGCGGCACCTAAGAGGATCGGACATGCGCATTTTTCTCCGACAAATCTTCCTGACAGCCCTTCTGGCCGGTCTTACGACGCAGACCATGGCTGCGGAATTTGTCACGGTCGGACCTCGTGCGGCCGGAATGGGAGGCGCCGGCGTGGCGATAACCACGGATGCGCTCGCCACCTATTGGAACCCGGCCGGCCTGGCAATGACACAGACCGTGGATATTCGCGCCCAGGTCGGCGGGCAGGCGATCGATCGCCGTGGGTTTGGCGAGGCCATTCGCGATCTGGAAGACTTCAACTCCAGCGATCCCGCTGCGGCCGCGAGGGCTCAAGATATTGCCAATCGCCTCAATCAGCCGGGCGCCAACTTGTCGGTAAATGGATCTGCCGGACTCTATATTAAAGGGCATTTCGGCGAACATGCATTCGGATTAAACGTGTCAGATGTGGCAACCGGCGGGGGATATATCAGTACGCCGTTGGGTGTAACCGCCGGCCCGTCGGTGGCCGGAACAATGACGTTACTCGGGTTGGAAGCCAGGCAGGCATCACTGTCCTACGCCTATGCCTTTGCCGACAAGACGTTCTCCATCGGCGTTACGGGGAAAATTATCCAGGGCGCAGCTTATTCCGGTACCGTAGCACTTCAAGGCGGTAACGGCGTCACGATCAGCAATAACTTCGGCAAGCCGACGATCTCCACGACCTATGGCATCGACGTCGGTGCAATTTACAAGCCCACCTCATGGGTCAGGTTTGGAATCGTAGCGAAAGATATCAACAAACCGGTGCTGGATAATACCGGCGGAGGCGAGATCAAGCTGGATCCTCAAGTCCGAGCCGGCATGGCCATCAATCCCTATTCAACCCTGACCCTCACGGCTGATGTTGATATCACCGCGAATAGAACCATCTTACCGGACGTCAAAAGCCAGCTCTTAAGTTTAGGTGCAGAACAGACGTTGCTCTCGGAGTTTCTTTCCCTTCGGATCGGCACGTTCAAAAACATGAAGGATGCAGCCACGCCGTTCATCCCCACGGCGGGATTAGGCCTGCGGATTTTCTTCTTTCGCGCCGATGTCGGCGGCGGGTATGATTTCCGTGAACAGGGAGCCTTGATATCCGGCTCCATTTCCGCAACGTTCTAACGTGGTATATTGACGGTATGTCACAGCTGTCACACATCAGACTCGGTGCGTTACTCACCGCCGTCCTATTACTGGCCGGATGCGGCGGGTTGCAGGAAGTGTGGGAAGGCCCGGGCGCTAAGATATTTCACCCCCAGGCCATTGCCGTGCTGCCACCGATGGCGAGCCAATACGACA
>JABMDH010000079.1:0-2083 GCA_015904075.1 Nitrospira sp. | reverse complement strand
ATAATTTGCTCCATGGAATGCCAGGATCACCACACTCGTCAGCCCGAACAGTATGGTAAACCAATCGAGAATCCCCGGATTCGACCCCGGCCGAAAATCCGTCCAGAACGGAACGAAGAAGTACCCGTCTTGATTGAGGGGCACCCCGCGAATGAGATTGCCCAATGCCGTGCCGAAGACAATCGCCAGAAGCACGCTGGACGTGGTAAAGGCCGTATCCCACGCCTGTCTCCACAGCACATGATCGATTTGTGCCCGCAACTCCAACGCCAGGCCGCGAAAGATAAGCAACCAGAGCACCAGGATCAACGCCAGATAGAACCCACTAAACCCGGCCGCATAGGCCTTGGGATAGGCAAAAAACAACACAGCAGCGGCAGCGATCAACCACACCTCGTTGGCGTTCCACACAGGACCGATGGAAGTGAGCGCCGTCCGCCGCTCCGTTTCGGTCCGAGCCACGAACGGATAGACCATGCCAATGCCGAAATCAAATCCATCCAGGACCACATACATGGCCAGCATCACGGTGATAATGATAAACCACGCCGTTTCGATTCCCATTTAATGGCCTGATCCTTGAGGAACGTGCGTTACGGGTTGGGCCATCGAGCCAGGTCCCTGTCGAACAACTTTGCTTACAAGCAAGACGAACAGCAATCCAAGCAGCAGATACAATCCTAAGAACCCGATTAACGTAAAGAGCGCATTCCCCGAATGCACGAGCGGCGAGGTGCCGTGCGATGTACGCAACAACCCATAGACCAGCCAGGGTTGCCGCCCTAGCTCGGCAGTCATCCACCCGGCGGACGTGGCAATGTATGGGAACGGGGCGCAGAGCATCAGCCACCACAGCAGCCATTTCATATGAAATAGCCGGCCCCGCCACAGTGAGACGAGCGCCGCGCCAAAAAGCAGCGCAAAAATCGTCCCCAATCCCGCCATGACATGATACGCGTAGTAGAGAAGCGGCAGATTATCCGGCCACTGATCGCGAGGAAACGCATCGAGCCCCTTTACCTTGGCATAGAGATCGTTGTACACGAGAAAACTGAGCGCGCCTGGAATTTCAATCGGGTTATCAATGGTCATCGTTTCAAGATTCGGTTGTCCGACCAGATAGAGACCGGCCTCTCGCTCTGTCGTAAAGAGCCCCTCAAATGCCGCGCCCTTGATGGGCTGATATTTGAATACCTGATCGGCGTTGCCGTGCCCGGTCGGGAAGATCATCAGTCCGGACGCGATCGCACCCGCGACAACGCCGGTGCAAAGAAACGTCTTGGCATGGAGCAGGTGTTGCCCGGATAGCAAATAGTACGCGCCCACTGCAGCGACCACAGAAGATGCCGTGAGGACCGTCGCCGTCATATTGTGCGCATATTGCCAAAAGAGCCACGGGTTCGTGAGCAGCCCGCTCAGACTGTTGACGAACACCCGACCGTCGGCTGCTACCTGATAGGCGACGGGGTGCTGCATCCAGGCATTCGTCGCCAGGATGAAGTAGCCCGACAACCACGTACCGAGAAAGAGCATGAGCGTGGCAACCCATTGTGTCCGACGACTGAATCGTTTCCGAAACAGCAGTACTCCGAGAAACGAGGATTCCAGAAAGAATGCGAAGGTCCCTTCCATCGCCAATGTTTGCCCGATGACACCGCCTGCATAGTTGGAAAACCGCGCCCAGTTGGTCCCAAACTGAAATTCGAGCGGAATCCCCGTCACAACGCCAAATCCGAAATTGATGGCAAACACCTTCGTCCAGAAGTCCGCGACTTCCTCATAGTGTTCATCGCCGGTAAGCAGCACGCGACTGCGCAAGTAGAGCAGCAGCAAGGCGAGCCCCATCGTCAGCTGTGGGAAGAGATAGTGGAAGGTGGCGGTAAAGGCGAATTGAAGACGATCGTAGAGGAGCGCGCTGTCCATAATGAATTTAGAAATCCAGAGTGGCTCTACGAATGTCCTTGATGCGCTGGCCTCATGAACGGACACGCACCATGCTGTGAATCACCTGCCGATGTCTTCATGGCTGAGATGATGATCTCATGCACGTTCAACCTCGCGGCAATACAGCAAAGACGAGTAC
>JABMDH010000078.1:30938-36998 GCA_015904075.1 Nitrospira sp. | reverse complement strand
GCCTCGAAACTTCCGAGATGCGCGCCTAATAGCACACAGCCCCGTCCCTTGGCCAGCTCCCGATCCAGCACATCCAGGCCATGGAACCGGATGTCGAAGAGATCAAACTGTCCGCGGAGAAAATAGACTCGGTCGAGAATCGTGGAGGCGAATGCGTGATAATGGCGGTACAGTTCGCCCCATCCGGCAGGCCGGCCAAGTGCCCGCTCACGGAATCGCGCAATGGCCCGGCGGGCAGACCCCGATCCCAGCAAGTAATACACACAAATCGGATAGAGCAGCGCGCGGGCGGCCGGACGGCCGAGGAATTGCGCGACCCAGGCCATGATCCGGATACCGGCGCGGCTGCCGCGCTCCGATTGTTGTCGCCACGCGAGGCTCACACCCCTTCCATCTGCGCCGCCGTCCCGGATGCCAGCTCAATCACGCCGGACGCAATGAGCCTGGTCCCGACCCTGCAAGAAAACGAGGCCAGCGCAGCCTCATCCTGATCCACGCGAATGGTGATGGCCTCACCGGGCTTCAACGGAGAGGAGAATTTCACCATGGGCAATCCCCTCACCGACGGCGCCGCCGCACTGTGACGCAACGTCTCGATTACTTCGCCAAGCAACACCACGCCTGGCACAACCGGGTGTCCGGGAAAATGTCCCGCGAGCGACGGATGATCGTGGCCGATCGACACCGTTCGTTCATGCGCCATCGCCTTCCCTCTCCAGCCATTGCCGGGCCAACTCGCTCACGGATTCTCGTGGAAGCTTGCCGGTTGCATTCCGTGGCAGACTCGGCACGCACACCAACGGACGGGGCATGAATACCGGATCGACATACGCGCGCAGCTTGCGCTGAATCTCTTCGCTGGTTTTGCCGGGAGCCACGACAAATGCCATGAGCCTCGTGACGAGGCCGGCCCCCTCCTCCGGCAAGAAAAAGACTCCATCTTGCACGCCATCGATTTTCAGCAAGAGCTGGTTCAAGTCGCCGAGGGATATCCGATGGCCGGCAACATTCACCTGATCCGCTTCGCGGCCATGTACGACGAATGTTCCATCCGTATCGACGGTGATGCGATCCGGCACAGGCACGGGCGTCGGAAGATACCATGCCTGCACCAGACATGAAGATGCGTCCTGCGACACATCCACCCCTTCCAACGGCTGCCACCGGTCGCCGTCGATGGTGCGCCGTTCGGCGATGCTGCCGGCTTCGGCAAACCCGAAAATTTCATGGACTTCGGCTTGAAAATGCTCCTCAGCCTGCTGCGCCACATTGCGGGGCAATGGGGCTGTCGCAGAAAGGATGAGTCCACCCGGCGGTATGCTGATACTTTCTGACACGCAGGCGCGAAGATGCAGAGGCGTCGTCACGAGCATCCATCGGCCCGCCGCATCGGCCAGCACGCTCCTGATATCGGCAGGAAACAGCGGCCGCCCGGCATGCATCGCCAAACCATGCATGATCGGCAGCATCACAGACGCTTCCAGCCCGAACATATGCTGATGCGGAACGGTCGCCACCACCGAGAGACGATCCCCCGCCTTGATCCCGAGTCTCGCTCCTGTCGCCTGGGCCACAGCCGTCAAGGCTCCCCACGTCTTCTTATTCGGCACGGGCCGGCCGGTACTCCCGGAAGTGAATGCAACAGCCACAACTCGGTCGGTCGGAATCCGTGGAATATCCATCGGCCACGGAGCCTGGTCCCCCCTCAGCTGGATCGAGACGGAATCGATTCCCTCGATGGCATCGCCTCGATCCGTCAGGGCATAGCTTCCGGGAAACTCTCCGGCGATCCGAAGCAGCGTCTGAGACGCCCGACTTTGTGGAAGCAACGTCACCTGCCGCCGCATGATGGCGGCAGCGAATCCCACGAGAAAGTCATAGCGGTTGGTCGCAAGATTCAGCGCCGTAGACCGATCGGGCAACGACTCCGCTAGGGAAGCCGCGTCGGCCAAAAACCGGCGGACAGTGCGCGGCCCTTCCTGATCCCAGGCCAGCACATCGTCGATATCGTAGGGGCCGATCAAGGGGGTCTCACGCATGGCCCAATCGACCGTCACTTCGTGCGGTTCTTCTCAATGGCTGCTGCCAACGCACGCAGAGATGAAAAGATTGTTTTGATCTGCGGATCGCTCGACTTGAGTTGATACCCGTAGGTTTGTGAAATGGCCAACGAGAGTTCCAACGCATCGATCGAGTCGAGCCCCAACCCTTCGCCGAACAACGCGGCCTCCGGTTGAATTGCAGCCGGATCGGCCTTGAGCTTGAGCGTCTGCACGATCAGCTTGGCAAGGTCTTGTTCAAGCAACGATGCGCCGGACTGTTCCATATCTATACCGAGTCCTTCACCGCCCGATAGTCTCGCAAGAGCCCACTGAACAACTCCTTGATCCGACATTGATCAAACCCCGATGCCTGCAATGCCTCAATGATTGTCGAGGAAGGAACGCATCGCTCCATAGTATCCCAGTAATATGCCATCAGCTTCTTTATGTCCTGATTGCCGGTTCCGGTGGTAAAGGCGGTCCCTAGCAGGGTTTTAATATAAAATCTCGCCAAGCGAAACAACAGCAACGATCGGGGGCGCGAGATCTCCAGCAGGAGGACAATCCCGCCCGGTTTCAAGACACGTCGAAACTCGGCAAACGCGGTTCGGAGATCCGGCACGTGCCTGAGCGCGTATCCCATGCTCAGAAAGTCAAAGGACCCGTTGGGGAACGGCAAACTTTCTCCGACACCTCGCACGAGATTACGGCATGGCCCCTTCTGCGCTTCACGCAACATGCCGATACTGGGATCAAGCCCGACGACCGAGCCGGACGGCCCCACCAGACTCAGCGCGCATTGCGTCACCACCAGTCAAAACTGAACGGCGCCGGGGTCATCTTCGGCATGGCTGCCAGTTCGGCCTTCAGCCGTTCGGCCCGCGTGCCGCTCATCGGATGGGTCGAGAGCCACTCCGTGCGCCCTTCGTCCTTTTCCGACAGCTGTTCGAAGAAGCGAATCATGCCGGAGGGATCGATTTTCGCCCGATGCAGCAGTTGCAGTCCGGTCATATCCGCTTCTGTTTCCTGCTCCCGGCCGAATTTCAAAGTCAGCAATTCGACCCCCAGCTGCTTCATCGTCCCCGCCAAGCCCTGGTGATTCCCGATCACGATGGACACGACGGCCACAAGACCGAGCTGCTTCACGATCCGCTCCAGCCCATGCCGCTGCAGCACATGGTTCAGCTCATGGCCCATGACGCCCGCCACCTCTTCGCCGCTATCCGCTTTTTTCATCAGGCCGGTGAACACGACGATGTACCCGCCGGGCAGGGCAAAGGCGTTGACAACATCGCTCTTCACAACCGTCACTTCGAACTTGTAGGGGTTGTTCGGAATCTGCTCCACGAGACGGTGCGTGATTTCCTCGACGGCTGACCGCGCGATGCCTTCTTTCATGATGTCCTGATGCACGAGAAAATCCTTATAGGCCGACTCGCCCAGTTTCTGTTCCCACTCTAGCGGGATCCGATCGACGGCCAGCTCGACCAACAGATCGGACCCGAACCACAGTCCCAACGACAAGGCCAGGAGAATCCCTCCGATGGCGCTCCAGACCGTCCGGCGCCGGTGACGCGCCTGACGGACATGTTCCGCAGCACGATCGAGCGGCGCACGCAACTGATCCGGAGCCGCCTGACGGAACGCGCGGATCACATCGGGATGCTTGAGATAGAGTGTCCGCTCCCCGGCTGCACCAGCCCATCTCACAACAAGCTGGTCGTGATCGAATCCACCCGCGGCAACCGTCAGTTCAGAAAATGAGACCGGTTCCGATCGCCCTTCGGCGGCGCCGGCCAGGAACGTGACCGTGATCCCGTGATCTTCGACCTGAACCAGGCAAGGCTCACCGCTCGCGGGAAATTCCTCCCCGAAACAGAGCGCATTGGGATGGAATTCAGTCATACCATGGTTCCTGATTGATTCATTGCCGTCGGAATGCTCTCGCGCGAATACTCAAAACGGCCTCTGTTCTCACCCGCCCACCCCGGTGCGCCGAGACGTCCCGTTGCCACGGGCGACGCCGCAGGCGAGAAAGAACCGGTTTCCCCCCTCCCCCCCGAGCTGCCAAGACAGCTCTCTCCTCCTGTGGGGTACGTTGAGGATTGTTTCGAGCCGAGAACAAAGCTTGGAAACTGGCGCGTCTTGGCGCGACTGGGTTGGGAGGGTGACAACGTAGGCGTTTTCAACATCCGCTACTCTGAAACCGGGATGAACTGCCTGACCCAGGCGCCGAAGCTGCCGGGGTTGCGGCTTTGGATAAAGACGACGCCCGGTCCTCGAAACCGGCAGACAAATCCTTCGCCGGACGTGAAACTTGCAACCCATCCCGATGCGGCCTTCTCGATATTGTAGGAAGTTGTCGCAGACCACGCGACCAGGTGGCTATTGTCCACGATGTATTCCTGGTTCGGCTTCAATTCAATTTTGTGAATGGCTCCGAAGCTGTTCAAAATCAACGTCCCCTTGCCGCCGATTTTCAAAATGAAGAACCCCTCCCCGCCCATAAGTCCACGAGTCAGGCCCTGCATCTTGCTCTCGATGTTCACGGAGTCGGCGCCGGCCAGAAAACCGTCTTTCTGGATCATATACTCATTCACACCGTCGAGCTCCATGATGACGATTTCTCCGGGCACCGTCGGCGCCAACAACACTTCTCCTGGACCGCGGCTCGCCCGCAGGGTTTGGAAGAAAAACTTCTCCCCTGTGAGCAACTTGCGTGAGAGTGCGCCGAGAAACCCGCCCTCCATCTTACTTTCGATGTCGATTGTCGGAGAAGACGCCACCATGGCCCCGGATTCGGCCTTAATATGCTCTCCCGCCGCGAGTTCGACCCGTACCATCGGAAATGCACCGGGATATAGGATTTCGCTCTTCATATCGTTTGTTCCCTTTCTGTTTCTCCAATTTTTCCCTTGATGCGAGTGAGACTGAGCGGGAGCTTCTCTCACGCCCGCCCAAACCCTGGCCGCGCCGAGACGCGGCCTTTACCCGTCTGCACGGCGGGGCCCTGCACCGGGCGGGATGCGAGGACGGGTGGGCTGCTCGTTGACAGAACCCGCATCCGCGCCATGCTCATTCCTATCCGGCGTCAGTGTGGAAGCGATTGTGTGAAATACTGTTACGAGTGTCAAGCCCGAATGGCTGCGGACTAGGTGAAGAGATCGACATGACGTCGTCAGGTTCGAAGGAAAACTGTGGTGAGACGTCTCTCTAATTGACCGGAATCGCGACTACCACATCGGACTGCAAATCGCCATCCTGATCTTTGCCGTCATGTCCGACGCTATAGAGCACACGCTTCTTCAGATTCACCAACATCGGGAACCCAGTATATGGATCATAGAGTTTCTGCCCGGCCTTGGCAATGCGAGGCAGGAGCTCGGCATCCTGAGGACCTCGTCGTATCCACGCCTGCAGACTGGCAAGACGCAAATGCGCCTCCGTATCGACAACCAATCCGTTATACAGGTCCCAGGGCGCCAAGGATTCCAGCCCGATGACATTTTCGATCGGATTCACAAAGTAGTCCTTCACCGAATCTGCCGGAAAGGGAATATAGTTGCTCCATTTTGGCAACGCGCCATACTGTCCCTCAGCCGATGCCTTGGAAGACGCTTCATAGTAGTCTGCATAGTCGTTGAGCCGCCGCTGTTTCGGCAGTGGAAGAACTGACGCGACGGCAGCCGACACCGTCTGTTTCTTCTCCTTTGTCGCCTTCAGTTGGGCGTCAAAACTCTTTGCCGCATGGACCAACTCGCTCTGCATCGGCCAACGAACAGACAGTTCGTCCTGATCAAGCGGACGAAGCATTTTCGTGAAACGTCCTAGATATTTCCCCTCATAGTCCGGCGATACCAGGAGTCCGGAGGCAACCGTGATGTCGTCATTCATAGCTTGGAGCGCCAGAGTTTTCACAGGAAGCGTCCTGGCCTGGCCCAACGCAATGCGCCAGGCTTCCAGATCCATTTCAAGCCGATCGATTCCGATATCGGTCCCCTGAGCAAACCCTTCCGCC
>JABMDH010000078.1:29173-30838 GCA_015904075.1 Nitrospira sp. | reverse complement strand
CGGCGCGGCACCATCCTCGTCCATTGAAGGAACAGGCGGTGCGACTTCAGCCGGTGGACGAGCGGTTAATTTCCCCGTTTGCGGATCGACACAGCCGGCCAAACGAAGGTCGACAAGGCTCCCCGGCGCAAGCTCTTTGATCTTCTCGTAGAGTTGTGAGGCTCGGTCAGGATGCTCAGGGTCGGGATCCTCAATTAGAATGTCAACGGCCTTGCCGTATTCGGTAACCGCCTCGATCATCTCCCCTTTATCCTGCAGAATGGATCCCAGTTTCTCCAGGTAGGGAACACAGCGCGGACCGGCCGCCAAATACTCTCGTAGCAAGGATTCTGCGAGCCAGTAATCCTGCCGGACAAACGCTTCGTCGATGAGTGAATCGAAGGCCTGCCTTGCCAGAATCAAACTTCCCACACGGAGGTGCAACGTCGCAAAGAGGCGCCGCGCCTCCATATTATGTGGATCCAGCGCCAATAACTCCTTCAGCGCCGCTGAAGACCGACCATACCGGCCTATGTTCATTTGGGTGATTGCTTCTTCAAGCAGAACGGTCTTCTTGCCGTAGCCGACGGCACTCTGCTTGAAGCCGCTCCGCGCCGACTTCTTATCTGTTTTGAGAGTATTTTTTTTATCGGTACGCACGGTACAACCTTAGCAGATCTCTGAATTGTTGGAATGCGATCGAGTCGCCGAAACCCAACCCACCAAGCCTGCCGCCGGACATTGATTCATCGCCAGAGGGGAAACCTAGTAAGAGGCTGCAAGCACAATGCCTATCGGAATTGAAACCATTATGCTCAAACACCCTGAAAATTTAGGGAGTTACCATAATCTCCCAGCCGGCCAGGTAGCTCATCTCTCCATTTTTGAACGGCTGATGACAAACAAAGGCAGTGGACGATGTTCTTACGGATGGGTGGGCGACCTATCGCAGGACTCAGCGCTAAACCACAATAAGGCTATCTGCAGACATCAAACTCTTCGAATTTCTCCGATGTAAACCGTGGGCCGATCTGATACACATGCCCTGTCATGAACGGGGCTCCTTGTCGCTGGTCCTTGCGCGCCAGAACCGTCGCACAACGAAGGCAGTGTTGTACGCCCTCCCATGACACCTCCCCGGCTAGGTGCTGAACAGGACGTCCCATTTCAACAGGACCCGACGGCATCAACACCTGACGCACTTCAGCCACCAGCCGTTGCGCATGCTCCGCCGATTCAATGTCCGCCCCATCGAGAACTAGAACAAGCAGCCCCAGCGCCCGCACCGGATCACCCTGCGCCTCCTGGAGCAACCGCTGCGCAAATGCCTGCACTTTATCCTGTAGAATATTGTGGTCCATTGTGAATCGACAGCCTCAGGTATGGTCTTCTCTATATCGGCGCTCTCACGATCAATAATGAGTGCGCAATAGGCACATATCAGCCGCCGATCTGGCGAATTCATTTTGAATTGTACCACTCACAATCAAAACATAGCTTTGATTGTGTCCCTCAATGCGCCTATGATACGGTCGAAGCGTCAACTATAGACCAACACCTCCGTTGGATGAGGAGCGATGGGTTTGTGATACGGCTCGATGCTTTATTCGACCACGCGAGGACGGTGATCAGGAGATTGGGGCCGAGTTTCAGCGCCCTGCTGCTGGTTGTCTCGCTGATCTGTCC
>JABMDH010000078.1:21612-29073 GCA_015904075.1 Nitrospira sp. | reverse complement strand
TGCCGGACAAACGCTTCGTCGATAAGCGAATCGAAAGCCTGCCTTGCCAGAATCAAACTTCCCACACGAAGGTGCAACGTCGCAAAGAGACGTCGCGCCTCCATATTATGGGGATCCAACGCCAATAATTCCTTCAGTGCCGCTGAAGACCGTCCATACCGGCCCATATTCATCTGGGTGATCGCTTCTTCAAGCAGCACGGTCTTTTTACCGTAACCGCCAGCACTCTGCTTGAAGCCGACCCGTGACGACTTCTTATCTGTTTTTAGAGGAGTTTTTTTATCGGTACGCACGGTACAACCTTAGCAGATCTCCGAATTGTTGGAATGCGCTCTAGCCCGCGATATCCAACTCATCGAACCTACCACCGGATATTGGCTCATCGTCAGAGGGCAAACCTGGCAAGACCCTGCAAGTACAATGCCTATAGGCATTGAAACCATCTGGCCTGAACACCCTGAAAATAGAGGAGTTATCAGAATCTCTCAGCCGCCCAGATAGTTCGTCTCTCCATTTTTGAACAGCTGGTGACAAACGGAGGCAGTAGGAGATGTTCTTGGGGATGGTGCACGACGTGACAGACGGTTCGGTACTGAACCGCAATAGGACTACCTGCAGATATCGAACTCGTTGAATGTTTCCGATGTAAACCGTGGGCCAATCTCATAGACATACCCTGTTGCAAACAGGGCTCCTTGTCCATGGTCATGACGAGCCAGCACCCTCGCACAACGAAGGCAGTGTTGTACTCCCTCCCATGACACCTCCCCGGCTAGGTGCTGAACAGGACGTCCCATTTTCATAGGATCCGCCGGGATCAACGCCTGACGCACTTCAGCCATCAGCCGTTGCGCATGCTCCGCCGATTCAATGTCCGCCCCATCAAGAACCAGCACAAGCAGCCCCAACGCTCGCACCGGGTCACCCTGCGCCTCCTGGAGCAACCGCTGTGCAAATGCCTGTACTTTATCCTGTAGAATATTGTGGTCCATTGTGAGTCAACAGCCGTGTGTATGGTCTTCTCTTTATCGGCACTCTCACGATCAATAATGAGTGAACACTGGGCACGCATTGGCAACCGGTCGCCTGCAATCCATATGAATCACACCACTCATAATCAAAACATAGCTTTGATTGTGTCCCTCAATACGCCTATGATACGGTCGAAGTCTCAGCGATAGGCAACACCTCAGTTGGATAGGAAGAGATGGGTTTGTGATACGACTCGATGCGTTATTCGCCCACGCGAGGACGATGATCAGGAGATTGGGACCACACTTCAGTGCCCTGCTGCTAGTTGTCGCGTTGAT
The DNA here is from genome assembly GCA_015904075.1 of Nitrospira sp. Next base: position 27,763 of record JABMDH010000078.1, on the reverse strand, counting down.
CTGCCCGCAAACCCTCTGGGCCGAGGGAGCAAACGCGCCGTCGGCCAAAATTGCGCTGGATTTCAACGATGTGGATATCCCCGTCCTTGTTCGCTTTATCAGCGAGATCACAGGAAAAAACTTCGTCCTGGATGATACGATCAAGAAACAGGGGGGAAAGATTTCTGTCTATTCTCCGACAAAAGTCACACCGGATCAGGCGTACAGTATGTTTGTGGCAGCGCTGGAAGTCGCGCGCCTGGCCGTCGTCCCTAAAGGAAACACCCATCAGATCGTACAAATGGGCGATCTTCCACCGGAACGCGGGGTGTATGTCTATAAACTCAAGAACGCCAATGCCACAGATCTCGCCGCCGTCTTGACTAACCTGGTTGCGCGCTCGCAAACGGTCGCCCAGACTGCTCCTGGCGCCAGGCCTCCGATCAGGCCGCTGACAGAATTCGAAGCACCGGTCCAGGTCTTCGCCGATAAGCCGACGAATTCCATTATCATCAGCGCCGCGAAATCCGCCTACAGCCGGCTGCAATCGGTGATTCGGGATTTGGACGCCAAGCGCAAACAGGTATTCGTGGAAGCGGTCATCCTCGAAGTGCAAGTCGACCGGCTACGACAAATCGGGACCGACCCCACACAAGTGCTCAGCGCGGGGAAAACGGGGTTTCTTCAGGGCATTATTGGATTCAACCGGGCGCCTGAAGATCTCGCGTCCGTAGCACAGGCCATCAGCGGCATCGCTGCGGGCGGTGCCACAGGTGGTGCCACAACCGTGTTGAATACGGTCAATGTCCGCGCTTTCATGCAATTGCTGATGAATATGACCGACACCAACATTCTCTCCACCCCGCAAGTGCTGGCTGCGGACAACCAGAAAGCGAAGATCGTCGTCGGGGAAAATCGGCCGTTTCCAACCGGGCAAGCCCAGGGCATCACCGGAGGCACACTGGTCACCATCGAACGGAAAGACGTGGGCGTCACGTTGGAGCTGACGCCCCAGGTACTCGAGGACGACCTCATCCGCCTTGAAATCAAGCAAGAGATCACCGCCATCGCCGACAATGTGGCCCAAACCATCGGCTCCGGCACCGCCACCATCCCGGTCGGCCCCACCACGACAAAACGCTCCATGGAAACAACGACCATTGCGCACGATCAACAGACGCTGGTTGTGGGCGGATTGGTCCGTGACAACATCACGCTCAGTGAGCGAAAAGTGCCATTTTTTGGAGACATTCCCTGGCTGGGGTGGTTCTTCCGATCCCAGACCCGCACGGTGGAGAAACTCAATCTCCTCGTCTTTCTTACCCCACATCTCGTCCGTGATGACGCGGACATCATTGAACTCAATGCCAGAAAAGCAAGAGAAATCAATACGCTGCAACGTGACAATCGGATTGAAGAACCCACGAGGCTCAAACAAGATATCCTGGAACGTCTTGAGCGCCCGATCACGCCGCCCAATAGCCCTCGTTGAATGTCACAGCAGACCTTCTTGTTATCGTTGACACATCACACCTGTCTCGGTCTCTATCGCCAAGATTTCCACACTTATGTTGAAGCCCCCTCCTCCGAGGGATAGGACTGATCGGCGCGCCACGGTACACTCCCTCAACGGAGGAACCCCAGCATGGCGCAGACCACAGCGGATTCCAGGTCCTATCATCGATATCCCGTCATCTACCCGGTTATTTTTGGGGGGGCGCCCTTTGTAGGCGAAGGGACTGTTGCGGATCTCTCGCTTACCGGCTGTTCGATTGTCTGTGACCAGGCCGTCCTGGCTGATAGCTATGTCAAACTGAGCGTCATCCTGCCGGACCCAACCATGTCACTGTTTATTGAACTGGGCAAGATCCGGTGGGTGCGTGAGCAGACGTTCGGGGTCGAATTCATTCGATTGCCGACGATCACCCGCGACCGACTCGACCGCGTCGTGTGGGAACAACTCACCACCCTGCTTGAAACTCGAACCAATCCAGCTTCGCCCGGCAAGCCGTCCCAGGCCCATCGCTTGTAGAGCCCGGAGGCACACTCGTCACCATCGAACGAAAGGACGTGGGCGTCACATTGGAGCTGACTCCCCAGGTACTCGAGGATGACCTCATCCGCCTTGAAATCAAGCAAGAGATCACCGCTATCGCCGACAATGTGGCCCAAACCATCGGTTCCGGCACTGCCACCATCCCGGTCGGCCCCACAACGACAAAACGTTCCATGGAAACAACCGCTATTGCGCACGATCAACAGACGCTGGTTGTGGGCGGATTGGTCCGTGACAACATCACGCTCAGCGAGCGAAAAGTGCCATTTTTTGGTGATATCCCCTGGCTGGGGTGGTTCTTCCGATCCCAAACCCGTACGGTAGAGAAACTCAATCTCCTCGTCTTTCTCACCCCGCATCTCGTCCGTGATGACGCGGACATCATCGAGCTCAATGCCAGAAAAGCAAAAGAAATCAATGCACTGCAACGTGATAACCGTATTGAGGAACCCACAAAACTCAAGCAGGATATTCTGGAACGTCTTGAGCCCCCAATCACACCGCCCAACAGCCCTCGTTGACACATTACACCCGACTCAGCCTCTGTCACTAAAATCCCCTTACGTATTCCGAAGCCCCCTCCTCTGAGGGATAGGACTGATGGGCACACCGCGATACACTCCCTCAACGGAGGAACCCAGTATGGCGCAGACCACACCAGACTCCCGTGCCTATCATCGATATCCCGTCATCTACCCGGTTATTTTTGGGGGAGCGCCCTTCGTGGGTGAAGGAACTGTCGCGGATCTCTCGCTTACCGGCTGTTCGATTGTCTGTGACCAGATCGTCCTGACCGATAGCTATGTCAAATTGAGCGTCATCCTGCCAGACCCGACCATGTCACTGTTTATTGAGCTGGGGAAAGTCCGGTGGGTGCGTGAGCAGACGTTCGGAGTCGAATTCATTCGACTGCCAGCAATTACTCGTGACCGATTAGACCGCGTCGTGTGGGAACAACTCACCACCCTGCTTGAAACTCGAACCAATCCCGTTTTGCCCAACGGCCCACCTCTTCCCTATCGCTTCTAGAATCCTGTTCCACCCCCACAACAAGGCGAACGTATCTCTCGAAACACATTCGCAGTTCACACACAACTACACGAACACACTCTTTCCATCCTGTGCTATCACACAGGCGCGAGCCAATCAAACGGTGCTGAGTGAGTCGAAACGCGAGAGGTGAGTACCGAAAATTAGAAGGCAGAAACGCTGATGAATCAGGGGTACATGAGACCAACCGATTGAGTGAATCAAAATAAACGGCGCGGCCACATATTCAGCCGCGCCGAGAAAAACTAGACAGGTTGCTATTTCTGCACGGCCCTACGGCCTGATGTCAAAGTGAACTGACATGCCCATATGCGCCAAGATCGTATCGATCGTCGATTCATAGCGATTACCAACAAGGTCCCCGCCAAAACAACACCCCCCCACAAAGGCATCAGCGGACTGCCCGAACCGATCTGTCGTCAGATTGTCATGATGGGCATGGATATACTTCGCCTCCGCAAATACCGCCACGTACTTGAAGAGATGCGCCTTAATTCCTCCCACGCCCATAAACCCGATCGTCGTATCCCGTTCCTCGGTGATGCCGCGGATAAAACCCGTCCCTCTTTGTGCACCTGGCCTCATCGCCATCTGATGCGCGCCCACGCCGACCCCGATGTATGGATGCCACCGCCCGTTGGGATAGGCCTCGGAAACCTCCATCGGGTAGCGAATCAGGAAATTGGGACCAACATAGATGCCTGATATTTCAGTCGTGGTGCCGCGATTGATGGACCCTGTGAAATTACCTGGGCTAGTCCCCGTGGGGTCATTATTATAAAAGTCCTTACAGCAGGCCACGTCCGCATACCAAATAAATCCGGTAATTTCCATGCCGACATCGAATCCCCAGAGCTTGTCTCTGGTTGGAAACCAGATCCCCGCGTTACCCCCGATTGAGTGTTTCGTCTGATAGTCGATATCCTGGACCACTGTCGGCCCGCTCCCGTCCGTGAACGTGGCGTCATGACTGCGCGGAACTGCAATACCCGCCATAATGGACATATAGGGCTCGAGCGTCCTGGACGAGATTGTCGGAAGCTCAGCCTCAGCCGAGGCGAATAGAGGAGAGCCAACGATACAGAGAAGGCCAACAATCGCCAAAAATCTCGTTTTCATTCATCGCCCTCCAACAGCTAAAGAAACCATATCCTTCGATGAATTGGGGCTGCGAACTCTGCGCTCGTCAGTCGGTGGTCAGTACGGCACAACCCTACTCTTCCTTCCCCCAATCAGGCGGCTCCCAGTTAAAGTGAAGCGACAAGCCCGCATGCACCAGGATCGTATGGATCTGGGATGAATAGGGATTCATAAAAGGCCCCGGCTGACCACCAAATATTACTATGTTCTGGGGGGTCTGCCCGTACCGATCCGACGACAGGCCGTTGTGATGGGCATAGAGATACTTCGCCTCCGCAAACACCGCCACGTACTTGAAGAGATGCGCCTTGATTCCTCCTACGCCCTGAAACCCGATCGCCGTATCCCGTTGATCGGTGACGGCATTGAACAGAGTCACCCCCTTCGCTCCACCTGGCCTCATCGACATCTGATGCGCGCCCACGCCGCCCCCGATGTACGGATGCCACCGCCCGTTGGGATAGGCCTCGGAAATCCCCACAGGGTAGCGAACCAGGAAATTGGGGCCGACGTAGATACCTCCGATTTCAGTCGTGGTGCCTTGATTGACAGCCCCTGCCGCATTGCCTAGATTAGTCCCCGTGGAGTCATTATTATAAAACTCGCGACAGCAGGCCACGTCCGGATACCAGACATAACCGGTGATTTCTATACCGAGATCGAATCCCGCCAACCTGTCTCTGGTTGGAAACCAGATCCCCGCACTGCCCCCCCAGGAGTGTTTCATCTGATAGTCGACATTCTCGATCACCGTCGGCGTAGTTCCGTCCTGAAACGTGGCATCCTGACTGAACGGAATTCCCACACCCGCCATAAAGGAAAGATAGGGCTCGTATGTCCCGGCCGGCATTGTCGGGAGTTCAGCCTCCGCCGACACGAACAGAGGAGAGCCCAGGACACAGAGAAGGCAAACGATCGCCGAAATTCTCGTTTTCATTCATTGCCCTCCAACAGATAAAGAAACCATGTGCTTCGACGCATGTCGGTGGCGAACTCTGCACTCCGGCAGTATAACCCGCTCTTCCTCATATGATCCCCACCACGAACGGCAGGGGAAAATTGATCCGACACGACCCTACGGCTTGATATCAAAGTGAATCGACAAACCCGCATTCACCATGATCGTATTGATCGAGGATGAATATCGATTCAGATATAGAGCGCTACCGTCCGGCGCTGTTGGGAACGTGGTAAATCCGTCGGCTCCGGAGGACTGCCCGTACCGATCCGTCAAGAGCCCGTCGTGATGGGCCTGGATATACTTCGCCTCAACAAATCCCGCCACGTATTTGAAGAGATGCGCCTTGACTCCTACCAGTGCCATCCACCCGTACGTCGTATCCCGCTGGTCTGGGATGGGATTGGTGTTGAGATTTCCCCCCTGCACGCAACACTGAGCAATTCCATGTGCGCCACCTGGCCTCATCGTCATCTGATGCATGCCCACGCCGATCCCGACATATGGATGCCACCGTCCATTGGGATAGAGATCGGAAATCCCCATCGGGTAGCGAACGAGGAAATTGGGCCCGATATAGAGGGCTCGCATCTCAGTCGCAGTGCCGGTGTTAGCTTGCCCTGCAAAGAAACCGTTATTTAACAGCCCTGTGGGGTCATTATTATACCAGTCCCGACAGCAGCCTACGTCCGCTTGCCAAAGAAGTCCGGTGAGTTCCATGCCAAGATCAAATCCCCACAACTTGTCACGGGTGGGAAGCCAGACTCCGGCATTGCCCCCAAGCGCAAAATTATTTCTATAGTCCACATCCTCAATCACATTCGGAGAAATTCCCGGCACCGAGCTCCCGTCCGTGAATGTGGCGTCCGCACTGCGCGTCATTGCGATGCCCGACAGGAATGACAAATAGAGTTCGGGCGTCCCGGACGAGATGGTCGGGAGCTCAGATCCCGCCGACGCGGAGAGAG
>JABMDH010000078.1:14018-21512 GCA_015904075.1 Nitrospira sp. | reverse complement strand
CTGCGCAACCCTATCCAACAACGTATTGAACGACCTGGTGGCCGTGAATCTTGTAGCGTGGCCTGGAATAGATAAAGAGTCCGAGAGGACCAACTCTCATGAAATTGGAACGGAGGAGGGGGCTAACCCGCATAATTCATGGCGGTTCGCCTCGAAATCGTAGCGGCACGAGAGCGGCGTATGGATGCTAGAGGTCCTGAAGCATGCTCGTGCAGTACGTCGAAGAACCGATGGTCGAGCCCGCCGACAAAGGCCTGTCGCATCAGCGGATCGGCAATTGCGACAGAAATGCTCGTGAGTCATGCGGGCGAACAGAAGAACCAGCCGTGGAAGGGTTATCGCCCCAGCGCCCTTTTCACAGCATTCCCGATTTCAGCCGGATTCTTCACGACTGTCACACCAGCGGCTTCGAGCACCTTCATCTTCTCAGTCGCCGTACCTTTGCCGCCTGAAATAATCGCGCCGGCATGGCCCATACGGCGGCCCGGAGGCGCAGTGATCCCTGCAATAAAACTGACAACCGGCTTCTTCACATTCTTCTTGATAAACTCAGCGGCTTTTTCTTCCGCGTCACCGCCGATTTCACCGATCATGACGATCGCCTGAGTCTCCGGATCTTTCTCAAACAGCGGCAGCACATCCACAAACCCGGTCCCGTTCACCGGATCGCCACCAATACCAACGCAGGTCGTTTCACCCAATCCATGCGAAGATAGTTGGTGCACCGCTTCGTATGTGAGGGTGCCGCTGCGTGAAACGACGCCGACCACGCCTTTCTTATGGATAAAGCCCGGCATGATGCCGATTTTAGCCTCGTCCACAGTAATGACGCCAGGACAGTTCGGGCCGATCAACCGCACATCCCGCCCGCTAAGTGCGCGCTTGACCCGCACCATGTCGTTGACCGGAATGCCTTCCGTAATACAGATCACGAGCTTGATCCCCGCATCGGCCGCTTCCAGAATCGCATCGGCACAGAACGGCGGCGGCACAAAAATCAGTGACGTGTCGCACTGCTCTTTTGTGACTGCATCACGGACGGTATTGAAGACCGGAATCCCCTCGACCTCCTGCCCCGCCTTCCCAGGCGTGACACCGGCCACGACCTTCGTGCCATAGGCCTTACATTGAGTGGCATGGAACGAGCCTTCCTTCCCCGTAATCCCCTGCACCACCACCCGCGTATTCTTATTGACGAGAATGCTCACGTTTAACCTCTTTTCCTGTTCTTCGCTCTAGAGCGGTGGGCAAGCACTGCGGCCTGGCCCGGCACTCTTCTTCTTACGCCGCTTTGCCCGTCAGCTTCACAATCTTCTGCGCTGCTTCCCACAAATCGTTGGCTACGTCTAACTTCAGACCGGACTCCGCCAGCAACTTGCGGCCCTCTTCCGCGTTCGTCCCTTGCAGCCGGACCACCAACGGTACCGTGATCTTCACTTCCTTGGCCGCTTCGATCACGCCATGCGCGATTCGCTCGCAACGGACAATGCCGCCGAAAATGTTGATGAAGATGCCCTTCACATTCGGGTCTTTCAGCAAAATTCTGAACCCGGCCGCCACCGTGTCCTTTGTGGCTCCGCCGCCGACATCCAGGAAATTCGCCGGCTCACTGCCGGCCAGCTTGATGACATCCATCGTTGCCATGGCGAGACCCGCGCCGTTCACCATGCAGCCGATGTTGCCGTCCAGCTTGATATAGTTCAAATTATTTTCGCTCGCCTCGATCTCCAGCGGCTCTTCTTCGTTGAGATCCCGCATCTGCTGCACATCCTGATGCCTGAAGATGGCGTTATCGTCGAACGACACCTTGCCGTCCAACGCCACTAAGGTTTTTTCCTTCGTAATGATGAGCGGATTGATTTCCACCAGCGCAGCATTCTTGTCCATGAACAACCGGTAGAGATTGCCGAGCAGAGTGACAAATTGATTGATGACGGCCGGCTCGATCGTCTGCAGCCCCAGCGCAAACGCGACATTGCGGCCATTATGGCTTTGAAATCCGGCGGCAGGGTCGATCGCTTCCTTGATGATCTTCTCCGGCGTATGGGCCGCGACTTCCTCGATCTCCATTCCGCCTTCGGTGCTGGCGATAAACGTCGGGCGGCCACTCTCGCGATCGACGAGGATCGAGAGATAGAGTTCCTTCGCGATGTTCGCGCCTTCTTCCATCAACAGACGATGGACCGTACGGCCTTTCGGACCGGTCTGGTGGGTAACCAGCGTTTTGCCGATGAGTTCCTTCACAAAACCGGCGACGGCTCCCTTGTCCTTGGTGATCTTGACCCCGCCCGCCTTGCCGCGTCCGCCTGCATGGATCTGCGCCTTCACGACGAAGACCGGCGTGTTCAGTTCGTTGGCCCACGCGGTGGCAGATTCCGGAGACGTGATCTCTTTCCCGCGCGGCACCGGCACACCGAACTGCGCAAACAGAGACTTAGCCTGAAACTCGTGCACATTCATGTTGACCTCGAAGAGCTAATGGCTGATGGCTAATAGCTTAGGCACAGGCTGACAGCAGTGCGGCGTTCTTGCCATACGCTATCAGCTCTACGCCATAGGCGCTTTATGCTTTCCTGGTATACGCCGGCAAGATCATCGGCGAGATGACACCACTGACATTCCCGTGCTGCCTGGCTTCCGCCCGATATCGTTGCAAATGTTTCAACGTCAGCGCTCCGTGCTTCATCGATCCGGCGCGTGCGGCGGCGGTCAGCCCGGACCGCTTTCCAAAGACCATCAAATCGAGCAACGAATTCCCCATCAACCGATTGCGCCCGTGCAATCCTCCCGACGCTTCCCCCGCCACAAAAAGATTCTTCACGTTCGTTTCCGAATTCGTATCGATCTTCACTCCGCCGTTCTGGTAGTGCAACGTGGGATAGATGAGCACCGGGTCTTTGCTGATGTCGATCCCGAACCGCTCGAACTGAAGCATCATCGCGGGGAAATGCTTTTCCACCGTCCCCGGCCCATGCTCGGCATCCAACAGCGGCGTGTCCAACCAGACGCCCACACGGCCGGACATCGTGCGGATCCCACGGCCTTCTTCGCATTCGCGGATGATCGAGGACGACACCACATCGCGCGTATCGAGTTCGTTCACAAACCGGTCACCCTTGGCATTGACGAGATGGCCGCCCTCGGATCTGATGCCTTCCGTGACCAACGCGCCGATCAATTGCTCCGGATAGACCGCACCTGACGGATGGTATTGGAACGTGTCGATATGAGCCAACTTGGCTCCCATCCGGTAACTCAGACACAAGCCGTCGCCCGTCGCGCCATAGTGATTGCTCGTTGGAAACCCTTGAATATGGAGCCGGCCGATACCGCCGGTCGCCAGAATGACCGACTTGGCCGCGACGACGACATGCTGATGATTGTCCAGATCCTTGAAGATCGCGCCGGTGCACCGTCCTTCGTTGTCGCTGAGCAACTCAATCGCTGCGCAAAACTCCAGCAACTGGATCTTCTGATTGAGGACTTCATCCTTGAGCACCCGCATGATTTCCAGCCCGGTGTAGTCCGAGCAGGTCAACAGACGGGGTTTGGAGCTGCCACCGCCTTTCTTCACGTGCAAATTACCGTCAGCCTGCCGATCGAACAGCACACCGAGACCGATCAGCCACTTAGCAATCGAAGGCCCCTCTTCGACCATGACCTTGAGCAGCTCATGGTCGTTCTCCATATGGCCGCCCTTGAGGGTGTCGAGAAAGTGGGTCACCGGTGAATCTTCCGGCGCAACGGAGATCTGCATTCCTCCTTGGGCCATCACACTATTCGAATCACCCAACCGCAGCTTGGTCGCCAGAATGACTTTGGCGCCGGCTCCATGTGCGTGCAATGCCGCTGCGCAGCCGGCCCCGCCTCCGCCGATGACCAGCACGTCGGTTTGATGATGCGGGGTATACTCGACTCCGTCCTGGATGGAACTATCGCCCTCCAGCAAGGCCGCCAGCTCAACGACCGTCTTATCCCCTGCATTGGGGCCAAACCGAATGGGCCGATAGGCGCTGGCGCGAAAGTCTGGATGATACTTGTGAATCAGTTGATCGCGATCGGCAGGCGCAAACTTCGGAAACGTCTGTTTCCGCCTGGCGTCTCGAGTCTTGTGTACGATTTGTTGGAGTGCGTGGATATCCATAACTTACTGCGTACGCGATGCGTGGTAAGAGGTAGATGGTGATCCGTGTCTCTGAAATATCATTTTACTGTCGCACAATGATCGGCCAGCTCTTTCTCATTCATTGCGAGTACCTTGCTCCACTCGTCATTGAAACGACCGTCTTGGATTTCCTTGATACGCTGATCCAATCCGGCCGGCTTCTCGCTGGGCCCCCGCCTCCGCCGATGACCAGCACATCGGTACGATGGTGCGGCGTAAGCTCGGCCCCATCCTGGATGGGACTGTCGCCCTCCAGCAAGGTCGCCAGCTCGAGGACGGTCTTGTCCCCTTCATTGGGGCCGAATCGAATAGGCCGATAGGCGCTGGCGCGAAAGTCTGGATGATACTTGTGAATCAGCTGATCGCGGTCGGCAGGATTAAACTTCGGAAATGTCTGTTTCCGCCTGTCATCTCGAGTCTTGTGTACGATTTGTTGGAGCGCGTGAATATCCATAGCTTACGACGTAAGGGGTGATCCGTGCCTTTGGTGCATCATTTTACTGTTGCGCAGTGCTCGGCCAGCTCTTTCTCATTCATTGCGAGAACTCTGCTCCACTCGTCGCTGAAACGGCCGTCTTGGATTTCCTTGATACGCTGATCCAATCCAGCCGGTTTCTCCGTGAAATGCGCTCCTTGCGCGCGGCTGACGTAAAGAGCCACGAGATTCGGCGCAATGTCCGCGATGCAGACCGGCGTACACATGCCGCACATCACACAGTCCATGAACATTTCCGACACGTTCTGAAAATCGCCGAAGACTGCCTTCCATACTCCTTCGCGCACATCGATCTTCTGCGGGCAGGCCTCCGTGCAGGCATTGCAGTTCCGGCAGAGCGGAGCTTCCGGATACAGATTGAAGAGATCCTGTTTGGGATCCTTGAGGGTTTGAATATCGTAGATCGCCTTGCGCGCGGGAAACGCCGGCATCATCGTAAACGACATGCCGTCCTGCACAGCCGTCTGGCAAGCCAGACAAGTCCGCACCTTGGGATCGTCCTTCGTTCGATAATACGTGGCACAGGCTCCACAAAACCCGCCCAGGCATCCGATGCCACGAACGACTTCCTGTCCGGCATACCACATCGCCTTGACAACCGTAATACCCTCCGGCACCTCATACTGTTTGCCGGAAATTTCGATCGTCACCATCCGGGGCTTGAGCACCTCAGGCTGGTCGATGATATTCTCTGTTGATTCTTGGGCCATCTTGATACTTGTAAGGGGTAAAGGGTGAGGGGCACGACAACCCCTCACTCCTCACTCCTAACTCCTCACCGGTTTAGACGAACGAGTCAATGATCGCGTTCAGCGTGGCGCTGGGCCGCATCGCCTTGGCAGCCTTGGCATCGTCCGGGTGATAGTACCCGCCAACGTCTTGCGGCTTGCCCTGTGCGGCGATCAGCTCGCCATCGATTTTCTTCTCATTGTCGCTCAGATCCTTGGCAATCTTGGTAAACTTGTCCGCAATCTTCTTATCCTGCGTCTGTGCCGCCAATGCCTGGGCCCAGTAAAGCGCCAGGTAGAAATGGCTGCCACGGTTGTCGATCTCGCCGACCTTCCGGGCCGGAGACTTATTGCTCTCCAGGAACTTCGCATTGGCTTGATCCAGCGTATCGGCCAGGATTTTTGCCACTTGGTTGTTTCCGACCTTCGCCAGATGCTCCAGCGACGCAGCCAGCGCGAGGAATTCGCCCAGCGAATCCCAACGCAGATAGCCTTCTTCTTGGAACTGCTGCACATGCTTGGGCGCCGATCCTCCCGCACCGGTTTCGAACAGGCCGCCACCGTTCAGCAACGGCACAATCGACAACATCTTGGCGCTGGTACCGATTTCAAGAATCGGGAAGAGGTCCGTGAGATAATCGCGAAGCACGTTGCCGGTGCAGGAAATCGTATCCTTGCTTTCCTTCATCCGTTCAATCGACAATCGACAGGCGTCCGCCGGTGACATGATCTTAATCTCAAGACCGGTCGTGTCGTGCTTCGGCAAATAGGCATTCACCTTCTTGATGATCTCCGCATCATGGGCGCGGGTCTTGTCGAGCCAGAAAATCGCCGGGGCTCCGGTCGCTCTCGCGCGGGTCACGGCCAACTTGACCCAGTCTTGAATCGGCGCATCTTTCACTTGGCATGCCCGCCAAATATCACCGGCCTCCACCTTATGCTCCAGCAAGGTGGTGCCCGCCGCATCCACCATACGGATCGTACCGTTGCCGGGCACCTTAAACGTCTTGTCGTGCGAGCCATATTCCTCGGCGGCCTGCGCCATCAATCCGACGTTAGGCACGGTGCCCATCGTCTTGGGATCGAAGGCGCCGTTCTTCTTGCAAAACTCGACGACTTCGCGATAGACCGGCGCATAGCTGGCATCGGGAATCACGCACTTCACATCCTGAAGCTTGCCTTCCGGATTCCACATCTTGCCGCTGTCGCGGATCACCGGCGGCATCGAGGCATCGATGATGACATCGCTCGGGACGTGGAGATTGGTGATGCCCTTATCGCTGTTCACCATCGCCATCGGCGGGCGCTTCTGATAGACCGCCTGAACGTCAGCTTCAATCGCCTTGCGCTGATCATCCGGCAAGGCCTTGATCTTCGTATACAAATCGCCGATGCCGTTATCCGGATCCACTCCCAGCTTCTTGAGCGTCTCCCCATGTTTCTCGAATACGTCCTTATAGAACACGGTCACCGCATGACCGAAAATCTTCGGGTCCGAGATCTTCATCATGGTGGCCTTCATATGGAGTGAAAACAACACCCCTTGTTTCTTGGAATCCTCGATTTGCTCTTCGATAAATTGGCGTAAGGCCTTGACGCTCATGAAGGTTGCATCGAGCACTTCGCCCGCCTGCAATGCGACTTTCTCTTTCAGGACAGTGGTCTTCCCATCCGCACCGACGAACTCGATCTTCGCCGTCGTTGCAGCCGGAATCGTGAGGGACTTCTCGTTCGACCGGAAATCGCCGCCATTCATGTGGGAGACGTGTGTCTTGGAATCAGACGACCACGCGCCCATCTTATGCGGGTGCTTTCTCGCATAGGCCTTCACGGAGAGCGGCGCACGGCGATCCGAGTTGCCTTCGCGCAACACCGGATTCACGGCACTCCCCTTGACCTTGTCGTACCGGGTCTTGATCTCTTTTTCCTTGTCGTCTTTCGGGACCTCAGGATAGTCCGGCAACTTGTACCCCTGTCCCTGCAATTCCTTGATGGTTTCCTGGAGTTGGGGCAGCGACGCACTGACATTCGGCAGCTTGATGATGTTCGCTTCCGGCGTCTTGGCCATTTCGCCCAACTCGGCCAAGGCATCGTGCTGCTTCTGC
>JABMDH010000078.1:6674-13918 GCA_015904075.1 Nitrospira sp. | reverse complement strand
CTCATGAACGTCGCATCGATGACTTCCCCGGCCTGCAGCGCCACTTTCGGCTTCAGCACGGTCGTCTTGCCGTCCTGGCCGACGAATTCGATCTTGGCGTCCGTGGCAGCTGCCATCGTCATCGACTGTTCGTTTGAGCGAAAATCCCCGCCCTTCATATGGGCGACATGCGTCTTAGAATCCGCGCTCCAAGCACCCATCTTATGTGGATGCTTTCTGGTGTGGGCCTTCACGGACAGCGGCGCGCGGCGGTCGGAGTTGCCTTCGCGCAACACCGGATTGACGGCGCTGCCTTTGACTTTGTCGTAGCGAGCCTTGATGTCCTTCTCTTTATCGTCTTTCGGATTTTCCGGATACTCGGGAAGCTTGTAACCCTGACTCTGCAACTCCTTGATGGCCTCTTGCAACTGGGGCAGCGACGCGCTGATATTCGGCAGCTTGATGATATTGGCTTCCGGCGTCTTGGCGAGCTCTCCCAATTCAGACAGCGCATCCGGCTGCTTCTGCTCTGGCGTCAGGTATTCGGGGAACACAGCCAGAATGCGCCCGGCCAGCGAAATGTCCCGCAACTCGACGGAGACACCGGCGGCTTTGCTGAAGGCATTGATGATCGGCAAGAACGAATAGGTCGCCAACATCGGCGCCTCATCGGTCTTGGTGTAAATAATCTTGGATGCCTTGGTCGTCATGGTTTTCCCTCTTTTAGCTCGTTGTTAGTTCAGCGCATTCAATGCTGAACCAGCCTTGAACCACGCAATCTGTTGCTCGGTAATGCTGTGGTTCGCCTGGATGGTGAGCGAAGTGCCATCCGTCTTGTATATCGTCACCTGCACCGGTTTGCCGGGAGTCAGATTATTCAACCCCGTCACGCTGATGCGGTCCTGTTGCTCAATCTTCTCGTAATCCTTCGGGTCAGCGAAGGTCAACGCCAAGATCCCCTGTTTCTTCAAATTGGTCTCGTGGATGCGGGCGAAGCTCTTAGTGAGCACAACTTTCACATTGAGAAAGCGCGGCGACATGGCGGCATGTTCGCGGCTGCTGCCCTCGCCATAGTTTTCATCGCCCACCACAATGGAGCCGATCCCCTTCGCCTTATACCGGCGGGCAATTTGCGCAATGGTCAGGCCCGATTCGCCCGTCAACACATCCGTGCCTTTGCCTGGCTCTGAGGAAAAGGCATTGTTGGCCCCCAGGAACATGTTGTCGCTGATCTTGTCCAAATGGCCGCGGAACTTGAGCCAAGGTCCGGCTGGAGAAATATGGTCCGTCGTGGTCTTGCCCTTGGTCTTGATCAAAAGCGGCAGCTTCTCGAAGTCCTTGCCGTCCCACCGGGGGAAGGGCTGCAACAACTGCAACCGCTCGCTGGTCGGAGGAATATCGACCGTGAGTCCATCGCCGTTCTCTGCCGGGGCAACAAACCCTTCGTCGCCCTTGGCAAACCCCTTTGCAGGAAGCTCTTCACCCTTCGGCGGCTGCAGCTTGAACTCTTTTCCGTCGGCGCCCTTGAGGGTGCCATTGACCGGATCGAATCCCAAATCGCCGGACAGCGCATAGGCCGTGACCACTTCCGGGCTGGCGAGGAACGACAGCGTTTCGTTGATGCCGTCATTGCGGCCTGGGAAATTGCGATTGAACGAACTGACGATGGAATCGGCCTTGCCCTTCACTCCGTCCGCGCGCTTCCACTGACCGATACAGGGGCCGCAGGAATTCGAGAGGACTGTACCGCCCAACTGTTCAAAGGTCTGCAAGAACCCGTCGCGCTTCATCGTATGGTAAATGCGCTCGGAGCCAGGCGAGACGAGGAACGAGGCCTTCGCCTTGAGGCCCGCCTTCAACCCCTGCTGAGCAATGTGGGCCGAACGGCTGATGTCTTCATAGGATGAATTGGTGCAGCTGCCGATGAGGGCCGCCTTCACCTCTCGATACCACCTTAATGTGGGAATCGTCGAGGGCTTCCATCCCGCCCTTCATCGCTCGGTCTGCGCCGATATAGACAAGGCTGGTGTTGATGGTCGGATGGTTCTTTGTGGCTTCCGCAATGGTCTTATAAATAGGTATGGCGATAAGCCCGCTGCCGTAGGGAACCTCGTTGGTCTTGCCTGCGTCGGGCGGATAGACGAACGCTTCGACGTTGAGTGGACGCTTGATCAGGTAGCAGAATTCCGCCATACGGCGCGCGGCATTGACACCGGCCTGTCCGCCCTGAATCACGACGCGGGTGTCTTTATTGGCCAAAATACTCATCGGAATCTCCTCTTTCCCTTCAGGACTGAGCGCTGAGGACTACGGGCCGAGAAAAGCCCTTCTCACTCAGTCCTTAGTCCTGAGTCCTCGTTACTGTTTTTGAAGCGCTTTATCGACAATATCCGTCAGCGGCGTGTTGCGGTCGAAGACGTTGATATCGAAGCCCTCGTCCTTCAAGGCGCGCATCGCATCGAGCCCTTCCTTTTCACGAGGACCACCGCGGCGCACCCAAATTTTCACATTCTTCATCTTGCCGTCGGCCTTGGCCTTGCGGAACCCGTTGATGATGCCGCCGAAAGTCTTTTTCACATCCGTAAAGTTAGCGATCGCACCGCCGACGATGATGTTCTTGATGCCGGGTAAGGAACAGACTTTTTCGGTGAGGACTTCGACTGCCCAATCGGGCGGATCGCCGGAATACTCGGCATAATTCGCCAACTTGCCGCCGCGCGCGACCACCGCATCGGAGTAATACACGCTCGCCCCGCCGCCGGCCGGGAGCATGGCCGTATCGCCGCCCGGAATCTCGATGAACTTGACCGACCCCTTGATCTTGGAATCGACCGCCATCACTTCCATTTCGTTTTTCGAGTAGGCCCGACCGAACTCCGCAGCAAACTGGAAATTCCAGTCAGGGTGGCGGAACTTGGCGTCGCCGTCAAGCAACGTCACGGCATCGAGGGCGACCAATTCGCCATCGCTCTCGCGGGTGACGACCGGGTTCACTTCGAGATACTGCGCATCCTCGCTATCAAAACAAGTGAACATCTTGCCGGCGAAGTCCGTCATTTTCTTGGCAAGCGGCCCGGTAAAGCCCGCTTCCTTCACCACCTTCTCCAACGCCTCCGGCGACGGCTGCTGTCCGATCTCCAGCGTCAATCGCTTAACCCGATCCCAGTTCGATTCCACTTCGATTCCGCCGCAATTGGCGACGAGGATTTCGCTGCCCTCGCGGGTGGATTTCACCGCACAATAATATTCTTCCTTGTGGGCGATCATTTCGGAGATGATGACTTGCGTCACCGTGATACTGCCGACCTGGCGGCCGATCATCTCCTTCGTCGCGGCAATCGCACCGTTCAGATCCAACCCGACCTTGACCAGTCCGAGCTTGAATCGCGAACCCAGTGCTTCGTGCGCTTTCGCCACAAGCTTGGACTGCTTCAACCACTCATTGGCCTGCCCAAGTTTAGTGAGTTCATCTGCGGAGGTGACGACGACATAATTGGGAACGTGGATACCCCACTTTTTCATCAGCCCCATTCCGGGACCTTCCAACACCTTAGCCATGACTCGCTCCTTCAAAAGTGTGAACGCTGCTGCAAGGGGAGCAGGATTGTAGCGAAATCACTCCCATGACTCAAGACGCCAGAGGAACTAAGTGAAAACAGATCAAAAGGCCTACCGAATGCCCCGTCTTTGACGTAACCTGCCTAAGTACCTGTAATCATGAATCTTTGGTATGTTCGATCCCCTGTCGAACGGAAAACTATTTCCATTTCCTTGGATTCTGGCATTGCGGGCAGAAAAAGGAGCTGCGTTCGTCGCTCACGCGACGAATGCGCCGGCCGCATAAGTTTGGACAGGGTTGCTCCTCCTTTCCATACACGGCGTGGCGATGCCTGTATTGTCCCTCTGTTCCATCTGGAGCAAAAAAATCACGCACGCTCGAACCGCCACAAGCAATCGCGCTGTGAAGCACCTCCTGGGTCACGTGGAAAAGCCGTTCGACTCTGGCAGCCGAAAGACGATCAGCCTGAACATTGGGGTGCAATCCCGCACGAAAGAGGATCTCGTTTGCATAGATGTTCCCAATCCCGGCAACAGCCTGTTGGTGCATGAGCAGTGGTTTTAACCGGCCCCGCCGGTTCTTGAGGAGCCGATAAAACTCTTCTAGTGAGACCGTCAAGGGATCGCAGCCGAACCGGCGAGCGACGTATCGATTGAGACCCTCTTGGTCCAACAGAGACAGTCTTCCGAATCGGCGCGGATTCCAGTACCGCACCTCCGGCTCCCGGCCACCGGAAAAGGTCATGCGCACATGCACGTGCTGTGGGTGTCTGATCTGCACCGATGAAAACAGCAATAGGCCCGTCATGCCCAATTCGGCGACGATATAGCGCACCGCCTGATTCTTACCGAACTGAATGGCCACGCTCTTTCCGTACCGCTGAACATGCTGCACGACGGCCCCCGTGTACCACGAACGCGATGCAAGCCCCTCCCGGACAATATCCTTCCGGCCCACCCAACAATCAGTCAAGCAGGCGCCGATGAGCGCAGCACGGATCTGACCGGCAACGACTTCGGCCTCAGGCAATTCCGGCATATCGGTCGCTCCTCATAGTGACCGATTAAGCCACGGAGGTCATTGGAAAGGCAACGCCTGCAAGAAAGGGTTGGAACACGGTTGGAAACGGAATCGACGTGTTGCGGCAGACACCAACAGGATCAAGAACTCTGACGCAGCAGCCGAACATGCTCGATACCCGCTTCAAGATTGGGAAGCGGCAGCGCCCCGGGTCGTTTGACCAACACCAGATTCAGCACATCGGCATAGGCCATCCCTTCCACGCAACACAAATAGGCCATGGCCACGGACACAGATCGGCCCATCCCGGCACGGCAACAGACCATCACGTGGTGGTCCATGATGTGCCGTTCAACCCACCCGACGGCATCAGCCAACACGTTCGGATCGGCTTCGCCAAAATCTTTGAATGGGATCCTGCCGGCAATCAGCCAACTCGGCGCTTCGAGCTGATACTCTTCGGCCACCAGTAACAGCGCGCTGATCTGTGCCGGGGGCTGCGCGGAATCGTAGATATTGCCAACGAACAATCGGTCGGTAATCTGATGCATCGGACGTCAGTATACCGACATACCAACACGCGTCAAGACTTTCCCTGGCGCTGTTGCGATTCCATTTCTCCACCCGCTATACTCGCAACATTATGGTAACGATCACTCAGCAAGAAGTCGAACGGCGCCTCGGCACAGTCCCCTGTGCCATTTGCAAAGAATCCAGCTTCGGGATTGATGAACGATTCATGGGGACCGACGGTGAATGGCGCGGCATCTGCAAGAAATGCTACTACATATTCCCTGTCCATACCGACACCGAGTTCTACCTGCGCACGCAACCGGACGTGCCGTATCGACTGAAAGAGATAGCCTGCACCGCCTGCAACCGTCAGGGGGTCAGTCTGGACTTCCGAGCCACGATGTCCGTCCGCGACGCCTATTATTTCGTGACGTGCCAAACCTGTAAGCGACAGTTCCCGGAGAAATCGTCGCTGGAAGCCTACGAATAACTCAACAAGCCCCGGCGTTACTCGTGTATAGTGACGGTATGACTGACACACCCAAACAAGCCGACCCATCGACGCCTGACGAGAAACCCAAGGCAAGAAAAGAGCTCACCATCATCTCTGTCCCCGACGATCGCGACATGATCGCCGAGGAAATGGCCGAGATGTTCGAGGAAGACAAAGTCTCCCACCAGCACGGCAGCTCGGAGCCGGAAGCGGACTGAAGCCTCGTCATTCGTCAAGCGTCAATCGCACGCACCCTCGCCTCGTGCAAATCACTTGCAGCGCTGGCAGTCCTGCTCGGCTCAAACGCATCGGCTCGACCGCAGTATGCTTCGCAGTTGCTGGCCTGCGGAACTTGCTGCCTTGTCGCTTAGCCAAGCCAGCTTCGAGCAATCCTCGGCCCCCTTCGAGCCATAACTGCTTGCCAACTGACGATGCCCTCGCCTCCACGATTCATCCGCAGGACCGCTCAGCACTGCTCTAATAGACAGGATCTCGCTAACCCTTGAACTTGGGCCATTGGTTATAGCCCACGGAAGGGTCGTTTGATCTTAAGCAGATGATAAACTCTACCTCTTTCTGAGTGACCTCAGCTTGCGTAGCAATAGCGGATTCCCATAGGACTTCTCTCGTGACCGTGAATCGGCGTCTCTGTTCTCTATTGAAGTCTTTGGCAATCAGTGTGCTATCAGGACTGCCGAAATAGTTGATGTCATCTGTTCTGTCTTGTCCCACGTAGCTCTTTCCATTTGGGTAAGTAATCTTGTAAATGACGTTCATAGATTATCAGGTAGACTCACGCTCCTTAAGGATCTTGCCAGTCGTGGTCTTCCAGGCGAGAGCGGACTTAAAGGGTCAGACCCCGCTTTCGTCAGACATAACGAAAGGCCATCGCCAAACGATTATGCAGCCGTCAGCGGGGATATGCGATTGATTCTGCCTTTGGCCTGTTTCGCTGCCTCCCACAGATCAACCGCTCGCTGGGCGTTCAACCAGAACTCTGCAGTGTTGCCAAACAACCTTGAAAGTCGTAGCGCCATCTCCGGACTCACAGCGCGCCGCTCCCGAAGCACTTCATTCACAGTCTGCCGCGACACTCCGATGGCTTTGGCGAATCCGGAAACAGTCAGTTCATAGTCCGGCAGGAAGTCCTCGCGCAGCATCTCTCCCGGATGGGTGGGCCGTACCTTCCGAACTCCTTTGTTGGGAATAGCCATACCAAACCTCATATCAATGATAGTCAGTTAGCTCAACATCAAATGCATCACCATCGACAAATCGAAAGCAAATCCGCCACTTCATGTTTACCGAGATTGAATACTGGCCCTCTCGATCTTCTTTCAACCTATGAAGCCGGTTGCTTGGGGGAATCTTCAGATCATCGACACAGACAGCCGAATCGAGGTACTGCAACCTTCGTAAAGCTCCACTCCAGATCTCGGCAGGAAAGCGTTTTACCTTACCCGTCTCATACAGTTCCGCCGTGTGTCGATCCGCAAACGTTCTGATCACGCATCAACTGTAAACTGCCGCGTGACACATGTCAACGCGGCCATCCGAGAGTCCGAATCGTCCAGGAAAGGCCCCGCTTCCATACCCTCTGCTGTCTGGCCAGACGGAACGGATGCGCACCATCTTGCCAGACCTTCTCAGAGCATTCAGGCCGGACGGACTATCGTGACC
>JABMDH010000078.1:3014-6574 GCA_015904075.1 Nitrospira sp. | reverse complement strand
GTCCTATGCGAAATATGTGGCCTACGGCATGCCGGAAAGCGAGGAAATGGTCGAGGACGAAATCCAAGGGTAAAGAACCGCCTGTCTGGTCTGCTTGTCTCTCTTGTCTGTTAGGTCTTCCCGTTCACCGACCAGATAGACGAGACAGACCAAACAGACCATTGAAAACAAAAGGGGCCCGTCAGACAGTGAAGCCTGACGAGCCCCTTTCTGTTTTGACCTTACCTGTCAGATGCTGCGCATGAAGTGTGCGACTTCGTCAGCATTGACGGCGCCGCCCATGATCTGCGACATCGCCACGTTGGTAGATTTCTTACCGCTCACTCCAGACTCGACTTCGTCCACAATCAACTCCACCGGCATGGACTGACCGCCGTACACCCGCGGACCGCCGATGATCTTTGCCTTGGAGAAGCCGTAGATCGCGGTCGCCACTTCTTTCGCCAGCCAGCCGACATAGTTGAACTCCGGGACGACAATGAGCTTGGCCTTCGCGCAGAGCTCACGCAATTCTTTCGTCGGGAACGGACGGAGCGAGCGCACCTTGATCAATCCGACCTTCATGCCCTTCTCTTTGCAGAGGCGGACCGCTTCGCGCGATTGCGCGGCAGCGCTCCCGGACGCGACGATGATCACTTCGGCATCATCAACGTTCTCCGCGGTGAGCAATCCGCCCATATACCGATCGATGTATTTGCGCGAACGTTCGACCGCAGCCCAGACTTCCTGCTGCCAAACTGCATGGATGTTGTACGCCATGAAATTCGACTTCTGAACCGGGGCGTCGCGGGACAGGCGCGCGGGAGGATTCTCCGCATCCAACACAGGCACGGCTCCGCGCCAGGCTTCACGCGGTGGAAGCTTAATGCCGCGATCCTGCATGCGCACATAGCCCCGCGCATGGGTCACGAAGAAACCGTCGCAGCACACACCGACCGGCAGCGTCACGTCGTTCATTTCACTGATGGTAAAGCCGGCCATCGTGAAGTCGAACATGTCTTGCTGGTTTTCCGCGTGGAACACGATCATGCCGCAGTTGAGCAAGTAGGAGACTTCGATGTTGTCCGGCTGAATGGCGAGCGGCGCGTTGACCACGCGGCAGGTGAACATTGCGACAACCGGCAGTCGATGTCCAGGCCAAGATGCGATACCCTCGAGGCCGCGCAACGTGCCGGGGCCTGCCGTGGCCGTGTAACAACGGACACCGGAACGGGAGCCGCCTGCGATGGCCGCCATGACGCCGACTTCTTCTTCACCGCGATAATATTCTTTCACATAGCCTTCACCATAGAGCACCCCGACAAGCTGCATTGTTTCGCTCTGCGGGGTAATCGGATAGGCGATGGCCAAATCCACGTTCGAGCGGCGGATGGCTTCCTTTGCCGCTTCGCTACCGGTGATAAATTCCTTCGTCCGCGGCGCTTCGTGGAACATGTATTCCGGCGTGACGATTTTCTGCCGCTTCGCTTCGGCATGCGGATCTTTCTTGGCTGCGCTCGATGGAGCCGCCACGCTGGTAATCGGATCGCCTTGTGGATTGGTTTTGACTTCAGTTTCGCTCATGATTGCACCCCTTGGCTCGCTTGGGCCTGTCCACGGCCAGTCTTATCCTTCGCGTTTCATCTGTTCGGCGCTGTGCCCGAACATCGCCGCCCCCACTTCATGCCGGCCCTGTTCGTTGCACAACCAGGCCCGCTTCTCCCCCTTCATCTCACGTAGTTCACTCACGACCCGATACACATCCGGTCTCCGCTCAACGATGGTCCTGCCGTCTTTGCGTAACAACAGATAGGAAAACTTCAACGCGTCTTTAATGAAGCCGACGTCCTTGTCTATTTCTTGAATCGACGCTGGCGGTTCCCAAGTTCGCTCTTCATGGCACCAATCGTAGGGGTTCACCAACGCCGGGCAACTGTTTTCATGCAGGCAGGGGCTAAAGACGGTGCACCGTTTCTCCTGGAGCAATCGATTGCGCACCTGATGCAACGCCCGCGAGGTCTCCCGCAAAGCCGGTTCCAGGATCATCATCGTACCGGATGGGGCGAGCAGCGACAGCGCTTCCGCCACGAAATTGGTCCGAGCAGCAATGGGATCGTTCGCTCCCACATAGAGCTCGTTCAGGCTATTGGCCAGGATAATGATATCGAACGGAGCACGGGGGCGGACCTGCGTCAACCAGGGAGCCTGTTCGAGATTTCCTTCGTGGCGCTCGAAACTTGCCGTCGTGATACCGACCATTTGGCAGTATCGGATCCATAGCTGATTCGCTTGTCCAAGCGCAGCCGGTGAGCTGTCGACGGCAACGACGTTCAACGCGCCGGCATGCTTTTGCTGATGCCACCAGTCGAGCACGGCCAACGATCCAGTGCCGGGCCCGGATCCCAAATCCAACACCGAGAATCGCTCTTGCAGCTGGTCTGTCGGCATCTCATCGAGCAAGACTTGAATCTTCGACAGATTGACCGGCACAAAATAGCTGAGATACGCCATGACCGTCGCCGGGTCTTCGAGATAAGAACAACTCAGTTCAGTACGCTGCTTCGTGAAGAGCCGTGAGAGATCACTCACGACCTGCGCAAGTCGTGAGTGTGGAAGCCATTTTTTCTCAAGGTGCTGACGAATGGCGTCGAGCACTAACGGGGAAACCGTGGCGTTGTGACGTTGCATGGCCCTAGTGTATGCTCACGTCATCATGGAGGACAACTATGACGGATGATATCTTGAAGGCCTATACAGAAGTCGAATCGGCCGTGGAACGCTATATTAATCTGCTGAACGAGCACGTCACGATGTTGCAGAACGTGGAACCTCCCGGTTCCGACAAGGTGGTGCGGATGTCTGCCGGATCAAAAGCCATGACGGATAGCGCATCAATCTATCTGTCCTATGCGAAATACGTGGCCTACGGCATGCCGGAAAGCGAGGAAATGGTCGAGGACGAGATCCAAGGATAGCGCGTCGTTCATTGGAGGTCTTTGAGATACGATTCACGAACGACGAGATACCGCGGCGCGGCATAAACACAAAGGGCCTGTCCGGTACACCGGACAGGCCCTTTGTGTTTTCGTTTGAGCGCGCCGTTAGATACTGCGCATGAATTGCGCGACTTCTTCCGGATTGACCGCGCCGCCCATGATCTGCGACATCGCCACGTTGGTGGACTTCTTACCGGTCAGACCGGACTCGACTTCGTCCACGATCAATTCCACCGGCATCGACTGACCACCGTACACGCGCGGGCCGCCGATGATCTTCGCCTTGGAGAACCCGTAGATCGCAGTCGCCACTTCTTTCGCCAGCCATCCGACGTAATTGAATTCCGGCACAACAATGAGCTTAGCCTTTCCACAGAGTTCGCGCAGCTCCTTCGTCGGGAACGGACGGAGTGAACGCACCTTGATCAATCCGACGTTCAACCCTTTTTCTTTACAGAGACGCACGGCTTCGCGCGACTGTGCCGCTGCGCTACCGGATGCGATGATGATCGCATCAGCGCCTTCGACATTCTCAGCCGTGAGCAAGCCACCCATGTACTGATTGATGTACTTGCGCGAACGTTC
>JABMDH010000078.1:0-2914 GCA_015904075.1 Nitrospira sp. | reverse complement strand
CCACCCATGTACTGATTGATGTACTTGCGCGAACGTTCAACCGCCGCCCAGACTTCCTGCTGCCAGACTGCATGGATGTTGTACGCCATGAAGTTCGACTTCTGAACCGGGGCGTCGCGGGATAGCCGGGCGGGAGGATTCTCCGCATCCAACACGGGCACGGCTCCACGCCACGCTTCACGCGGCGGCAGCTTGATCCCTCGATCCTGCATCCGCACATAGCCGCGCGCATGGGTCACGAAGAAACCGTCGCAGCATACACCGACCGGCAAGGTCACGTCATTCTTTTCACTGATGGTAAAACCGGCCATCGTGAAGTCGAACATGTCCTGCTGGTTTTCAGCGTGGAATACGATCATGCCGCAGTTCAGCAGGTAGGAAACCTCGATGTTGTCCGGCTGAATGGCAAGCGGCGCGTTGACCACACGGCAGGTGAACATCGCGACAACCGGCAACCGATGTCCCGGCCAAGAGGCGATGCCTTCGAGGCCACGCAATGTGCCTGGGCCTGCCGTGGCCGTGTAACAACGGACACCCGAACGGGAGCCACCTGCGATGGCCGCCATGACGCCGACTTCTTCTTCACCGCGATAATATTCCTTCACATAGCCTTCACCATAGAGCACCCCGACAAGCTGCATCGTTTCGCTCTGCGGAGTAATCGGATAGGCGATGGCCAAGTCCACGTTTGAGCGGCGGACGGCTTCTTTTGCCGCTTCGCTGCCGGTGATGAATTCTTTCGTCCGCGGCGCTTCGTGGAACATGTATTCCGGCGTCACGATTTTTTGCCGCTTCGCCTCGGCATGCGGATCTTTCTTGGCTGCGCTCGCTGGAGCCGCCACGCTGGTAATCGGGTCGCCTTGCGGATTCGTTTTGACTTCAGTTTCGCTCATGATTGCACCCCTTGGCTCGCTTGGGCCTATCTATGCCCAGTCTTATCCTTCTCGCTTCATCTGCTCGGGGCTGTGCCCGAACATCGCTGCGCTGCCGCTTCCACCCGGTGTCGGCGCGAATTCCATAGGATTCGCATGTGTCTTGCCACCGTGAACTTTTGATTGTGTTCCGGTAAACCGGACATTCTCACCATTCTCCGGAAGCTTGATACCCATCTCCTCACGCACTTTCTTGAAGATCTGCGCGACACGCTTGATCTTGAGGGTATCGGAATCCCGAATTGTAAGCATGGCGTCTTCATGGCCCTGTTCGGCACAAATTGCCATGGTACAGCAATTCGTCCCTGCCCGGATCATCTTGAGCGTCAAATTCGCGTAGTGGCAATGCACCCCGATGAAAATACAGGCTTCGATCTTGTTGCCCCAGATGGTCAGATTCGGATGGTTGGGGTTGATCACTTCTTCCGGGTCGATTTTCGGATATTTCGGCCGGTAGTCCGGCATCGGAATAATCATGACCTGGGGAATCTGCGCGGCGATCTCCAATGTCGCTTTGGCCTTTTCGACTGCGTGATCGTTCCAAGCCCAAAGCAGCAGCGGTCCCGGGAAAATGGTGGCATTCGGACTGGTGAGCATCTTACGCGCCATCTCTTCGATGACTTTTTCTTCATTCGGTTCAAGCAATCCGTAAAACAGTCCTTGGCCCGGGTCCGGGAGCGATACGCCTAACTGCGCAGCTGACGGAGGATGAAACCCGGCCGGCCCTGGCACAATGATCCGTTCTCTGGTGTCCTGTGTTGTTGCCACGCCCATTCCCCTTTCCTGCACTTATCCGACGACTGGACTTGCCAAAACGGCCGTCGTGCTCTTTTCACCGTAGGTGATATTGTCAGTCAAAGCCGCCATCGGCAATTGATCGATCATGATCATCTTGATGGCATTGTTCTTCGCCATGTTGTCGCATACCCACACACATTGCGCGCATCCCTTGCAGCGGTCCACCGCCACATAGGCTGAGCCGTACTTGAACCCCCGATCCTTTCCCATTTCGTCGCTGTACTGAATGGTATTGGCTTCGGGGCAATACTGCGTGCAGAGCTTACAACTTTTTGCCGCACAAATCTCGACGCTGATATCGGCTACAAGATACATGGAAACTCCTTCTCTCCCGGCTACGCAGTGGCTGCGGCGACCGGCTCTTCAACACGCTTCACATCGGGGGAGGCCCAGCCGTGGTCAACGGCATAGTTCCATCCGGCCCGCATGACCGCAACGTTTTTCTCAATCAGTTCTTGTTTCTTCTTGAATTTCCTCTCGACCACACTGTCTAGAGCCGCCGTTCCACCGGACACGACAAACCCCTTGCCGAGGAACCGGTCTTTCACGGCCTGATCCAGACCGATCATATTCGTCAGCCCCGTGATCGCACCGATGCAACCCATTAATGCCATATTCGTGGCCAGATCCATCCCTGCCACATCCAACGAGATCTTCGTCGCAGGGAAATAGTACAGCTTCGCGCGGCGCTCTTGCAATTCAGCCGCCTGATCCCGATGCAGCTTCATGGGGCCATCGTTATTGATCAGCGCAATCCCGTCTTCCTTCAGACCGAAGTAAAACGGCATCGTGTACGACTTGCCATGTGTGATTACCTGGGGATGAAAAATGATGATGATATGCGGAAACGTGATCTCTCCGATTTCATAGATGGCTTCATCCGATACACGCACGTAACTCTCAACCGGCGCCATTCGCTTTTCCGATCCATAGAATGGGACGATTGTGCTTTCACCACCGGCATTGATGACGGCGGTGCTGAGGATGTGCGAGCCGGTGACTACGCCCTGCCCGCCGACGCCTGCCATCCGAATGTTGAATCGCTTCGCCATGATTGACCTCCTCGTGAGTGCTTAGGCTTTGCCTGGAATCGCAGCGGCCGGAGCAGCCGGCTTCGCAAGAAATTCCTTATAGCCATAGCGCTCGGTGAGGTACTGCTTGGCTTCCTCGCTGACATACTCCGT